>JAZFYL010000001.1:0-2619 GCA_036443495.1 Gemmatimonadales bacterium
ATCCGGTGGGCTCTTATCCCCGCGCACGGCGCACCGCGTACCGCGCACCCCTCCCTCTTGCTTCGGAATCTATTCGGTATTAGCTTGGTTGTGTCGAAGTGTAGTAAAATCGGTCACTTTCTCACTCAGGGGTGAAGCATGGCGTCGGACGACAAGGGCGATATGGGATTGAGCGCGGAGCGGAAGAAGGCTCTGAATCTGGCCATTGCTCAGATCGAGAAGCAATTGGGCAAGGGGTCGATCATGCGAATGGGGTCTGATAGTCCGCGGGTCTCGGTGTCAGCCATTCCCACCGGCGCCATGAACCTGGACGCGGCCACCGGGATCGGCGGCATCCCGCGGGGGCGGATCACGGAGATCTACGGGCCGGAATCTTCCGGGAAGACGACGCTCTCGCTGCACGTGGCCGCCAATGTCCAGAAGATGGGGGGCGTGGCCGCCTACGTGGACGCCGAGCATGCCCTGGACGTCGACTATGCCCAGAAGCTCGGGGTCGATGTCGACAACCTGCTGGTGTCCCAGCCGGACACGGGGGAGCAGGGGCTGGAGATCGTGGACATCCTGGTGCGCTCCGGCGCGGTGGACCTGATAGTGATCGATTCGGTGGCGGCGCTCGTGCCCAAGGCGGAAATCGAAGGCGAGATGGGCGACAGCCACATGGGTCTCCAGGCCCGGCTGATGAGCCAGGCGCTCCGGAAGCTGGCGGGCTCGATCGCCAAGTCCAACTGCGCCGTGGTGTTCATCAATCAGCTGCGCGAGAAGATCGGTGTCATATTCGGCAACCCCGAGACCACCACGGGCGGCAAGGCGCTCAAGTTCTACGCTTCCCTGCGCCTGGACATCCGCCGGATCGGCCCGGTCAAGGAGCGCGACCAGATCACCGGCAATCACGTGCGGGTGAAGGTCGTCAAGAACAAGGTGGCCCCGCCATTCAAGCAGGCCGAGTTCGACATCATGTTCTCCGAGGGCATCAGCCATACGGGTCTGTTGGTCGATCTGGCGGTGGAGGCGGGCGCCATCCAGAAGTCGGGCGCCTGGTACTCCTATGGAGACCAGCGCATCGGGCAGGGACGGGAGAACGCCAAGCTCTTCTTGCGCGACAATCCCGAATTGGGTGCCGAGGTCGAAGTCCTGGTACGCGAGGCCCTGGGGCTGGACCACCATCCGGCCCCGGCCCCGGCCGCGGCCGGACCGGCGGAGAAGAAACCGCCACAGGAAAAGGCTCCAGTCTCCAAGGGCTCCTAGGTGGTCACCGAGACGGGAATGGGGGGGGGCGTCACGGTCAGTGCCCTGGTGCCGGACGCCCGTCGCGCCGGGGCGACGAGGATCGAGGTCGACGGGCGGCCGTTGTGGACGGTCGGCCGCCGCGTGGTCGAGGAGGAAGGACTCACCGAGGGAATGATGCTCGACGACGGCGCGGTCGAGCGGTTGGAGAATGCGGCCGATGAGGAGGCGTCGTTGCGGACCGCCCTCCGGCTGTTGGAGCGCAGGCCGTTTGCCCGCCGGGACCTCGCGCGGCGCCTGGTGAACAAGGGACACCCTTCCGGGTCCGTGGAGGCGGCGCTGGACCAGGCGGGCGCCATGGGGTTGCTGGACGACCGTGATTTTGCCCTGCAATACGTCGAGCTCAAGGCTCGACGCGGTCAGGGCCCGCGGCGTCTGTTTCGCGATCTGCGCGGGCTGGGCGTCGCCGGCCCGGTGGCGCAGGAGGCCATCTCGGTCACCTTCCCCACGGAAATCGACCTCGGCCCGGTGGTGCACTCCCTGGCGGTCAAACGTGCTTCGCAGCTCCGGGATCTGCCTTTGCCGGTCAAGCGGCGCCGGCTCCAGGCGTATCTGACGCGGAGAGGGTACGACGCTTCGGAGGTAATCGAAGCAGTCCGGGAGGTACTTGGCGGGTCCTAGTGGCGAGTGGCTGGTGGCAGGTGGCTAGTGGCCATCAGGTGCCAGCTACTCGCCGCCCGCTGCCCGCCACCAGCTACCAGCCATTGGCTACCCGCCAGCCGCCACTGCCACTAGCCACCAGCCACCAGCCACTATATTCCCCCGCATGCAGGCAGCCACCATTCGTCAACAGTTCATCGATTACTTCGCGGCGCAGGACCATCGCGAGGTGCCGTCCTCGTCTCTCGTTCCGGCGGACGACCCCACGCTGCTGTTCACCAACTCCGGCATGGTGCAGTTCAAGCGCACCTTTCTGGGGCAGGAGCAGCGCCACTACGACCGGGCCGTGACGGTCCAGAAGTGTGTCCGCGCCGGCGGCAAGCACAACGATCTCGAACAGGTGGGTCTGACCAAGCGCCACCACACGTTCTTCGAGATGTTGGGGAACTTCTCGTTCGGGGACTACTTCAAGCGGGAGGCGATCCGGTTCGCCTGGGAGTTCATCACCAGCGAGGAGTGGCTCGGGATCCACCCGGACCGCATCATCGCGACCGTGCATCACACCGACACGGAAGCCCGTGAGCTGTGGCGCGAAATCTCGGGTCTGCCGTTGGAACGGGTGTACTGCCTGGGCGACAAGGACAACTTCTGGCAGATGGGAGACACGGGGCCCTGCGGTCCCTGCTCGGAGATCTTCGTCGATCTGGACTGGCGGCCCGGAGACAAGCCGGCCGA
>JAZFYL010000002.1:0-16148 GCA_036443495.1 Gemmatimonadales bacterium
GGGGTATGGGTATGGGGTGCGGGTCGGGATACTCGGCGGGGATGACAGCCATTTCGCCCTGACGACCTCGATCATGCGCCGTCATATCCCGACCTACAACTACGCCAGCGGTGCCTACGGCTTTGGAACCGATCTCGACGCCACCAACCTGCGGGCCGTGTTGGGCTGGCACGCATCGATTTTCAGCGTCGGCTTTGGCGGTGGAATCGACTGGTACAAGGGTGACGGCCACGCGGTCTTTTCCGACCCCGCGATCCCGCTCCCACCACAGTCCGTCCCGGTTCCCCTCGATGCCAGACGCTTTCTCGTCTTCACCGATCTCGCCCTGGTCTTCCCGGTGGTCAGTCTGGCGGCAGAAATCGGCTATCAGTTGGGCGAAGCGGATCCTATCGGCACGACCTTCGAGGGCTACGACCCATCCAGGGGGTTGGTGTTCCTGAGTGTCGGCCTGAAGCTGGGTTTCTAGTTGCAAGATCGACGATGATGTTTCCCGGCGATCCAATGCGCCGCGGAGACATCGCCGCCGGCAACAACTGCACCGACGCGGTGCGGGTCTCGACAATCAACGTTAGATTATTGCTGGGGCATCCAGATCGGCGACCAACTCGGTTTCCAAGTGGGGAAGGGCGACGGCGTGACCACCTACTTCCAGAAAATCGATCCCAGTGCAGGGAAGTTCTTCGGCGGGTTCGGAGCAGGGCTGAGGTTCTAGTCCGGTGACCGAACAGGAGGCCATGAGCCGCGCCATCGAACTGGCGTGGCGTGGTTGGGGGCAAGTGCACCCCAACCCGATGGTTGGTGCAGTGGTGCTTCGGGATGGTCAGCTCATAGGTGAGGGGTATCACGCCAGGTACGGAGACGCCCACGCTGAACCAATGGCCCTCGAGCAGGCGGGGGGCCAGGCCCGAGGAGCCACCCTCGTCGTCACCCTGGAACCCTGCAGTCATGTCGGCAAGCAACCTCCGTGCGTTGAAGCGATCATTGCCGCCGGTGTCCGCCGGGTGGTGATGGCGCAAGAGGATCCCAATCCGGAGGCCCGCGGTGGCGCGGAACGGCTTCGAGCAGCCGGTGTCGAGGTGCAGGACGGGATCCTGAGAGCGGAGGCGTCGTACCAGTGCGCCGCCTTTCGGCACCGGTTTACCACGCCCGACCGTCCCTTCGTGGGTCTCAAGCTCGCCACGAGCGTGGATGCGCGTATCGCCGATCGAGATCGTCAATCATCTTGGGTTTCCGAGGAACCGGCGCGGGACTACGTACACTGGCTCCGGGCCGGGTTCGATGCGATCGCGGTCGGGGCTGGGACGGCCAGATCGGACGACCCGCGACTGACCGTCCGGGGTTCGGTCTCCCCCCGCATCCCGCCGGCTCGGGTGGTATTCACACGTTCCGGCGAGTTACCCGACCACCTCGCCGTCACGCGAGCGGTACCGGACTCGGCGACGTATGTGGTGACAGTCGGTGAGTCGCGGCGGAGCGACCCGCAGAAGCCCGGAGGGGAGGGGGAGGCAGTGGTTGAGATTCGGGCAACGACGCTGGTGGAGGCCCTGGGCGCCTTGGGTCGAGCCGGTATTGCCACGATCCTGGTGGAAGGTGGGGGTGGGTTCGGGGCACAGTTGCTCGCGGAGGGCCTGGTCGATCGGTTCTACTGGATTCAGAGCCCACTTTGGTTGGGTGAGGAGGGCGTCCCGGCCTTCCCGGGGCTGCCAAGCCCGCCTCTCCGTGACGCCGAGCGCTGGTCGGTGATGGAGCGTCGTCCGCTCGGGCGGGATACTCTACTGGTCATGGATCGTAGCGCATGTTTACCGGATTGATCTCCGCCGTGGGCACGGTGGTGCGCGCCGAAAGGTCACCGGACGGGCTCGAGATCGAGATCGAGGCCCCCTATGACGACCTCGAGGTCGGCGAGAGTATCGCCGTCGCCGGAGCGTGTCTCAGCGTGGAGCGGGTCACCGCGGGTGGATTCACGGTACACGTCGTGGCGACGTCGATCAGACGAACGTTCTTCGCCGACAGCGTACCAGGGGATCGGTTCAACCTGGAAAGGTCGGTGCGAGTCGGCGATCGATTGGGGGGACACCTGGTCCAGGGGCACGTCGATGGGGTGGGCCGGGTGGCGGCGGTATCCCGGCGCGATGACGCCTTGCTGGTGGACGTATCCGTTCCCGACGAGATCGCCCGGCTCACCATCCCGCTGGGTTCCATCGCCGTCGATGGGGTCAGCCTGACGGTGAACGCCGTCCCAACCCCGGGCATGATCCAGATATCGTTGATTCCTATTACTTTACAGCATACCACCCTCGGCGACCTGGCCACCGGAGATCCGGTGCACCTCGAGGGCGACATGATCGGCAAATACGTTGCGGCGCTGATCGAGCCGTGGACAAAACGAGATTCCAATGCCGGAGCGCCGGGGGGCGGGCGCCGTACCGGCTGACCCGGTGGGCCCCACATGAAATTTGGCACCATAGAGCAGGCCATCGAGGACCTGCGTAACGGCAAGATCATCATTGTCGCTGACGACGAGGACCGCGAGAATGAGGGCGACCTCGTTTGTGCGGCAGAGTTGGTCACGCCCGAACTGGTCAACTTCATGGCCCTGCACGGTCGCGGGCTGATCTGTCTTGCGCTCGAGGGAGAGCGGTGTGATACGCTCGGGCTCCCGCAAATGGCCGACCGCAATACCGAGACCTTGTCGACGGCGTTCACCGTGAGCGTCGATGCCGAACGTCGGTTCGGGGTAACCACCGGCATCTCAGCCTCGGATCGGGCGGCCACCATCCACGTCGCCATGAATCCCCAATCCAGGCCGGAAGATCTTCGTCGTCCGGGCCACGTGTTCCCGCTCCGATCCCGGCCAGGTGGGGTGCTGCAGCGCGTGGGGCAGACCGAAGCGAGCGTGGACCTCGCCCGGTTGGCGGGGCTCAACCCTGCCGGGGTGATTTGCGAGATCCTCAATCCCGACGGGAGCATGGCCCGGCGGCCCGAACTGGAGGCATTTGCCGAGGAACACGAACTCACCTTTGTGACGGTGGCCCAACTGGTTGCGCACCGGCTCCAGACCGAGCGATTGGTCCGGCGGGTGGCGGAGGCACGCCTCCCGACCGACCTCGGTGAGTTCAAGATCATCGCCTACTCCAACGAGGTCGACCGCGCCGAGCACGTCGCCCTGGTTCATGGTGAGGTCGAGGGCAGGGACAATGTGCTGGTCCGGATGCATTCCAAATGCCTGACGGGAGACGTCTTCGGGTCGACCCGTTGCGATTGCGGGGCTCAGTTGCATGAAGCCCTTCGTCTCATCGCCGAAGAGGGCGAGGGGGTGATCGTCTACCTGGACCAGGAAGGCCGCGGTATCGGGCTCATGAACAAGCTCCGCGCATACGAGCTGCAGGACGGTGGGGCCGACACGGTTCAGGCCAACAAACGCCTGGGGTTCCGGGCGGACCTCCGCAACTACGGCATCGGCGCCCAGATCCTGCGCGACCTGGGCCTGTCCACCATTCGATACATGACCAACAATCCTCGAAAGCTCGTCGGCCTCGATGGCTACGGGCTGCATATAACCGAACGGATCCCCCTCATCACCAAACCGACCGATGAGAATCGCGCCTACTTGGAGGTCAAGCGAGATCAACTTGGCCACATCATAGGCCACTGAAGCAGTGGCTGAAATAACGGGGCGGCTGCGGGCCGTCGGACGAGTAGCGATCATCGTCAGTCGCTACAACCAGATCATCACCACCAAACTCCTGGCCGGCGCGTTGGAATGCTGCCGCGAGGCCGGGATCGCCCCAAAGGACGTCGATGTCATCTGGACGCCGGGGGCGTTCGAACTTGTCGTGTGTTGCACAGCGGCGGCTCGGACGGGGCGGTACGCCTGTCTGGTCGCCTTGGGTGCCGTGATCCGTGGTGAGACCCCGCATTTCGACTTCGTCGCCGGGTCGGCCGCACAGGGCCTCACGCAGGTGGCGGTGCAGCACGCATTGCCTGTGGGCTTCGGCGTGCTGACGGTCGATTCGCTGTCCCAGGCGAACGCGCGGGCGGGAGGATCAGCGGGCAACAAGGGGTACGAGGCGACCGAAGCCGCGATCCGAAGCGCCGACGTCATCGCCACGCTGCAATCTTCTGATGCTTAGGCCCGAGTCCAAGGCCCGCGCCCGGGCCCTGCAGTTGTTGTATGCCCGGGAACTCCGACCGGAGGAGTCGATTCGCGTCCTGGCCGATGCGGCGGTGGGTTTGTGCCGTCGTGGCGGAGGACCGATCGTCGAACGCGCCGAGGAGTTGGCCAACGCAGTCGTCTCCGACATCGAGTCGCTCGACCGACAGGCGGCCGACGCCGCCGAGAACTGGCGGCTGAACCGGCTGAGCATAGTCGATCGGAACATTCTACGACTCGGAATCTGGGAGCTACAGGCCACACCGCTCCCGCCCAAAGTGGCGATCGACGAGGCTGTCCGATTGGCCCACTGGTTCGGGGGCGAGAAATCGCCGGGCTTCGTCAACGGTGTGCTCGATGGGGTGGCGCGTTCGCTGGGGCGCCTGTGAACATTCTGGCCGTGAACTGGCTGGACATCGATAACCCGCAGGCAGGTGGTGCTGAGGTACACTTCTTCGAGCTGTTCAGTCGGTTGGCGCAGCGCGGACATCGGGTCCGGCTGTTGTCCTCCGGGTGGGCGGGCAGCGAGACCCGGACGACGATCCGGGGCATCGACGTGCAGCGCGTCGGTCGTCGGAACTCCTTCGCGCTGCTCGGCCGGCGGGCCTTCCGAGGGGCCCTGCGAGACGAACGCCCAGACATCGTGGTGGAGGACATCAACAAACTGCCGCTCTATTTGACGACCCTGTGCGACACTCCCTTCTGCGCCATCATCCCGCACCTGTTCGGGAGCACCGCCTTTCGTGAGGCCTCCTGGCCGGCGGCGTCGATCGTATGGTTGGCGGAGCGCCCCATTGCCAGGGTGTATCGCCGGGCCGGCTTTCATGCCATCAGCGAGAGCACCCGCGACGATCTGGTGGCACGGGGGGTGCGGCGAGAGGAGATCAGGGTCATCCACCCGGGGGTCGATGCGGATCATCTGTGCCTCGGTGCCGGGCTACAATCGGACCCACCATATTTCCTGTACGTGGGGCGCTTGAAGCGTTATAAAGGGGTAGAGGTGGCGCTCCGGGCGCTCGCGATCGCCCGGAGCCAGATTCCCGAGTTGGCATTGCACATCGCTGGAAGCGGCGACGACCTGGACAGACTCGGCCGGGTAGCGTCGGATCTGGGAATCGAGCAGTGCGTCCGGTTCCACGGCTATGTTGCGGAAGAGGACAAACTGGCGTTGTTGCGGGGAGCCGTGGCCAACGTGTTTCCCTCGCCCAAGGAAGGCTGGGGCATGACCATCGTGGAAGCGGCGGCCTGCGGGACGCCCTCGCTGGCGTCGGACAGTCCCGGCCTCCGCGACTCGGTGTGTGACGGTGAAACCGGGTTCTTGGTTCCGCATGGGGATGCCGCGGCCCTCGCCGAACGAATGGTGGCGTTGGTTCGCGACCCGGTGCTCCTGGCGCGGCTGGGTACGGGTGCCCGGCGCTATTCTGAAACGCTGACATGGGAGGGAGCCGCCGATCAAACCGAACAACACCTTAATGAGCTTGTCCGTCGATGATGCCCTCGGAGGGAGCAGATGCAAACCACCATCACCGCCCGTCATTTCGATATCAGCGACAGTCTGCAGGAACGTGCCACAGCCGTCCTCGCGAAACTGGAGAACACTGCACCCCGTCCCATTGATGCCCACGTCGTCTTCGACATAGAGGGCGAGACGCCGACTGCCGAAATTCGCCTGCATCTGTCTCAGGGGGAGATGATGGTTGCCACCGGAGAAGGGACCGACCACCGCTCAGCATTGGACCGCTCCGAAGAGAAACTCCGCAGTCAGCTCAGACGTGTGACCCAGGCACCACGTCGCCCGCGTAAGCCAGCCCCGGGCGAAGTGTGACGCTGCGCTTTCGCGAATTTCTGGAACACCGCAGCGCGGCTCTGCAGCTCGAGGTCCTCACCGGCGATCTGGGGCTGGACCAGCCCATTCCGGACGATGATGTAGCCAGTCCCGGTCTGGCCCTTGCCGGGTTCTCCGCTCGATTCGCGCCACGCCGGTTGCACGTGCTGGGCGAGACCGAGATCACCTATCTGGAATCGCTGAGCCCCGAAGATCGCCGCGCCCGGCTTCAAGAATTCTTCGCTTATGATCTGCCGTGCCTGTTCGTGACCAAGGCACTGCCCATCCCAGACGAACTTCTCGAACTGGCCAAGGAACACCACGTACCGCTGTTCCGCACACCCCTCAAGACAGCCGAGTTCTACCGCCGGATCAAGCCGATCGTCGAAGAGGCGTTTGCCCCGCGCACTACGATCCACGGGTCTATGGCCGACGTGTACGGCGTGGGGCTCCTGTTCGTGGGCCGTTCGGGCATCGGCAAGAGTGAATGCGTCCTCGACCTGGTCGAACGCGGGCACCGGCTGGTGGCCGACGATGTGGTGATGATCTCACGTCGTGGGAACGACATGCTGATAGCGCAAGGGCATGAGTTGGCACGACACCACATGGAAATCCGCGGGGTCGGTTTGGTTGACATTCCGACGCTGTTCGGTGTTCGGGCGGTGCGGCAGCAGAAACGCATCGAAGTGGTCGTCCAACTGGATGATTGGGAGACGACGAAGGACGTCGAGCGCACCGGGCTGACGAGGGAGGAAACCACTATCCTGGATGTGACGCTGCCCAAGGTGTCGGTGCCGCTCAATCCCGGCAAGAATCTCACGGTCATCTCGGAGGTAGTGGCCATGATGCACCTGCTGCGGTTCTCCGGCGTCGATGTCGCGGCAGCCTTCAACGAGCGGCTGATTCGCCGCATGCAGGAGAAGTCGGGCCTCCGGGAGTACCTTCAGGAAGACTATGAGTGACGATCTGCGCGGGGTGATCGTCAGCCATGGCGATCTTGCTGCCGCGATGGTCGATGCCGTGCAAAACATCTGTGGGATTCGTGACGCCTTGGTGCCCGTTTCCAATACCGGGTGCGACCGCGTATCCCTGCGCCAGCGGTTGGCCGAAGCCATTGATGGACGGCGCGCAGTGGTGTTCGTCGACCTGCCAACGGGCTCGTGTCTGATGGCCGCGCTGCAAGAGGTTCGCGAGATCGAGGATGTGCGAGTCGTGACCGGAGTCAATCTGCCGATGTTGCTCGATTTCGTGTTTCGGTTGGGCGGATCCCCCGACGAGGCTGCCGGCCGGGCCGTCGAGATGGGGGCCCAGGCCATCAGGACACCGTGATGCCGGTGACGCTCTACCGCATCGACGACCGACTGATCCACGGGCAGGTCGTGATCGGGTGGGGCCAACCGCTGGGGATTCGCGTGGTCGTCTTGGTGGACGACGACGTGCAGGCGTCGCCGTGGGAACAGGACCTCTATGGCGCGGCCATGCCCAAAGGGATGGCGGTCCGCTTCACCGACACTGAGGAAGCGTGCCGGGAGTTGCCCGCCTGGCAGGCGGCACCGGAGAAAACTGTGGTGCTGACCGGGGACATCGCTACCATGGCGACCCTTGCCAAGTGCCACCCGGCGTTGCTCAAACAGGTGAACGTGGGCGGGATCCACCACCGACAGGGGCGGACCAAACGTCTGCCCTATGTCTACCTGAGTGAGGAGGAATTCCACCAACTGGAAGCCCTTCAAGCACTAGGGGTGCGCGTCGTGGCCCAGGACGTTCCGTCGGCGGCCCGGTCCGGCCTCGAGGCGTTGGCATGATCGAACCCACGCCGGTTATGCTCGTCTGGTTGCTGGCTTGGGGGACACTCCTGGGGCTGGACCTGGTAAGCCTGCCACAGATGATGATCTCCCGCCCGCTGGTCGCAGGGGCGGTCGCCGGTTGGATTCTGGGCGATCCGGCGTTCGGGATCACCACGGGGCTGGTGCTCGAATTGTTCGCCCTCGAGTCGTTGGCCATCGGGGCCGCCAGGTATCCGGACTACGGCGCCGCGGCGGTTGGCGCCGTTGTCGCGGGCGCGGGGTACCCGTGGGTTCAGTCGTTGGGGGTGGCGGTGACCATCGGGTTGGTGCTCGCCGGTATCGGCGGCCTGACCCTGATGTGGTTGCGGCACGCCAATTCCCGGGCAGTGCGACGCCGGGGCGCCTCCCTCATGGTCGGCGACCCGGTAGCCGTATTTGCCTTGCAATTCGGTGGGTTGGGACGAGACTTGACCCGCAGTCTGATCCTCGGGGTGTTCGCCATCATCGTGGGCCTGACGGCCCGCGACTGGCTCCCCGGGCCCGAGCCTGCTGCGTCGATGCTGTCGTACGTGGTGATCGGAGGGGGATTGGCCGGGGCCGTTTCCGGCGCGCTCAAGACGGCAGGCCGCGGTGGTCGACTCCGGTGGCTGGCGATTGGGGGGATGGCAGGCGTCATAGCCCTGGTGGTAATGTGGTCCTGACGCCTCTGACACGCGCGTTCCTCCGCCTCGCGGCGGTTCAGGGATCCTGGAGCTACGAACGAATGCTGGGCACCGGGATGGGATATGCGGCCCTGCCGTTGCTCGAGAACCTGCGCAAGGAAAACCCGGGGCGATACCGTGAAGCGGTCGCGCGCCAAGCGGAATTCTTCAACGCCCAGCCATTCCTGGCCGGCCTGGCCTTGGGCGCCGCCGTTCGGGCCGAGTACGACGACGTGCCGGGGGAGAAGATCGCCAGGCTGCGCACGGCCTTGTGCGGCCCGCTGGGCGCCCTGGGCGACCAGTTGTTCTGGACCGGTGTTCTGCCGGCGCTCGTGGCGGGGGCGATGGTCAGCATCAGCCTGGGATGGGCCGTGGCCGGGTTGGTAGGATTCCTGGTGGCGTTCAACAGCATCCGGCTGGCCGTGGCGTGGTGGGGATTGCGGCGCGGATGGGACGCCGGACTGCAGGTTGGAACGGTGGTTCAAAAGTCCTGGCTGCCTCGCGCCATCAGCCTTGTCGGTCCCCTGGCGGGGTTCACCGTTGGCTTGGCGCTTCCGGTGGTCGCCGGGTCGTTGCTCGAGGTTGCGGACTCCGCCCAACTGGCCGTGGCATTGGGGTGCGCTGCCCTGGGGATCGGAGCCGCTCGGTTCAGTCCGCGGATCACCGGGTTGCGGTTCACGTTGGCGATGGCGGTGTTGCTCTTCCTCTGGCAATGGATGGTCTCGTGATCGAACGGGAAGCAACCATCGTAAACGCTCTGGGTCTTCACGCTCGGCCGGCTGCGGAGCTTGTCAAAGTCGCCACGAAGTTCGAAGCGGATGTGGAGATCATCAAGGACACCGTGGCAGTGAACGCCAAGAGTATCATGGGCGTCATGATGCTGGCCGCTGAAGCGGGCAGCACCGTCATCTTCCGCGCCAGCGGTAACGACGCCGAAGCCGCCGTGTCCGCCCTCACCACCTTGGTAGAAAAGGGATTCGGCGAAGAGTGACCGAATCGACCACGTTGACGGGCGTTGCCGTTTCGCCGGGGCTGGCCTACGCCTCGGCGCTCGTAGTGCGTCTGGACTTTCCCGACGTACCCGATCGTGGGGTTGGCCCCGAGGACGTCGAGGGTGAGCTCGACCGGTTGCACCAAGCCGTCGAGGACGTGGTCGAGAGTCTCGACTCGCTGCGCCAGCGCGTTCTCGACCGGGCCGGGGAAGAGGAATCCCGGATCTTCGACGCTCAGATCATGATGGTGCAGGACCAGGAGTTTCTCGCCGGTGTCGAGACCTTGATCCGCAACAACCACTTGAGCGCCGAAACGGCCTACGAGTTCAAGGCGCTCGAATATCGCGAGTTGTTTGCCGGCTCCGCGAAAGCCCACCTCCGGGAGCGCCTCACCGACATCACCGCTACGCAAAGGCGCGTCCTCCATCGATTGACCGGATGGAGTGAGAGCGAATGGTGGTCCGCCAATCTGGAAGACCCGGTGATCATCGTCGGGCGCGAGTTACCGCCTGGGGTCACGGTCCAACTGGATCGTGAGCATGTGATGGGCCTGGTCAGCGAAGAGGGAACCCGGACGTCGCACGCGGCGATTCTGGCCCATTCGTTAGGGATACCCGCCGTCATGGGTGCCGTCGGCGCGCTGGACAAAATCCGGGACGGCTCGATGCTGCTGTTGGACGGTTATGCCGGTGTGGTCTATGTGGAACCGACCCGAGGCGAACTCGAGGACGCCCGGGCCCGGATGAGTCGCTGGCACCGGCTCGAACTGGAACTCGAAGCGGAAGCCGTCGAGCCTACCACGACACCGGACGGGCAGGCGATCGAGTTGATGGGGAACATCGATCTACCTGAGGAAATCGAACCCGCAGTCCGGAACGGTGCCCAAGGAGTGGGACTACTCAGGACGGAATTCCTGGTCACCGGCCGCACGGACCTGCCGGACGAGGAAGAACAAACCCGCTACTTCCGCAAGGTGGCGGATGCCTTTCGAGGCCATGATATCGTCATCCGGGCGTTCGATCTGGGAGGTGACAAGTTTCCCACGGCGTTCCCGGCCCCCGCGGAACCCAATCCGTTCCTGGGGTGGCGGTCCATCCGTGTGTGTCTGGACAAGCCCGAGATCTTTCGGCCGCAATTACGAGCGGTCCTGCGGACGGCGGCCGACCGGCCGATTCACTTCATGCTACCGCTGGTTACTCGAGTCGAGGAGGTGACCGAATCCCGAGAAATGATGCTGGAGGAGGCAGCCGCGCTCCGGGAAGCGGGAATTCGAGCGGCGGCCGAGGTGCCGATCGGCGTTATGGTGGAGACGCCCGCGGCCGTGCTAATCGCGGATCATCTGGCCGAAGTGAGTGACTTCTTCAGCGTCGGCACCAACGATCTCACCCAATACACCATGGCTGTCGATCGGGGCAACGCGCGAATGGCGCCCCGCTTCATTACCCATCACCCCGCCGTACTGCGGCAACTCAAACAAGTCGTCGATGTCGCCTCGGAGCATGAGATCCCCGTCAGCGTGTGCGGGGAGATGGCCTCGGATCCGGTACTGGCGGTGTTGCTGGTGGGGTTGGGCTACTACACCCTGAGCGTCTCACCTCCGTCGTTGCCCCTGGTCAAGTGGGTCATTCGGAAGGTCCCGGTGGCAGCGTCCCGCGTGGCCGCGGATGAGGCGCTGGCGGCCGTGACCGCCGAGGAAGCGGCCGAGATCATCCGCCGGCACGTGCGCCCCTATGTCGATCTGGCCCTGCTCGATCCGTCGGGCGCGTTGCTCGGCCACCGGCACCCCGACTAGTTTGCCTCACCTGAAACGGAACAATTCACTACCACCCTTGGAGTTTTTGGTGAAAGCCAAGCCGACTGCTGGTGTCAAGAACCACGTGTTTACTTCGGAGTCCGTGACGGAAGGCCATCCCGACAAACTGGCCGATCAGATCTCCGATGCCGTGCTTGATGCCATTCTGACAGCGGACCCCGCCGCCCGCGTGGCATGCGAGACCATGGTCACGACGGGAATGGCGATCGTCGCTGGGGAAATCACTACCAAGACCTATGTGCACATCCCGGACATCGTGCGCGACACCGTTCGGCGCATCGGCTACACCGACGCCTCGTACGGGTTCGATGCCGACACGTGCGCGGTACTCACCTCCATCGACAGGCAGTCCCCGGACATTGCCCAGGGCGTCGACTCGTCGGGCACCAAGAAGCAAGGTGCCGGAGACCAGGGCATGATGTTCGGCTACGCCACCAGTGAAACCAAGGAACTGATGCCGCTCCCGATTCTGCTGGCCCACCGGTTGGCCGAACGGTTGGCGCAGGTGCGCAAAGCCAAGGGCGGCCTCGAATGGCTCCGGCCAGACGGGAAGAGTCAAGTCTCGGTCGAGTACGCCGGGGACAGACCGGTAGCGTTGCGGACGGCCGTCGTCTCGACCCAGCACGCCGAACGGGTTGGCGGCAAACTGCTCTCCCAGAAGACCATCAAAGAGGCCATGGTCGAGCAAGTCATCAAGCCGACGCTCGCGACGATGGATCTCGAAGGGAAGCGCGCCAAGTTCCTGGTGAACCCTACGGGCAGGTTCGTGCTGGGCGGCCCGCATGGAGATGCGGGGCTCACCGGCCGCAAGATCATCGTGGACACCTATGGGGGCATGGCGCGCCATGGCGGTGGAGCCTTCAGCGGTAAGGACCCGAGCAAGGTGGATCGCTCCGCGGCCTATGCTACCCGGTGGGTGGCGAAGAACATCGTTGCAGCTGGCCTGGCCCGACGGTGCGAAGTTCAGGTGGCCTATGCCATCGGCGTTGCCCAGCCTGTCTCCATCCTGGTCGACACCTACGGCACCGGGACGGTCCCGGATGCCGAGTTGGAGCGGGCCGTTCGTGAGGTATTCGACCTTACACCGAGTGGCATCATCAAGACCCTCAAGCTCAAGAATCCGATCTACCTGCCGACCGCTACCTACGGGCATTTCGGACGGAAGCCGAGGATGGTGGCGGTCGCCGGGAAGAAGCGGGAGCTGTTTCCGTGGGAGCGCACCAACCGGACCAAGGACCTGATCAGCGCCGTGCGGTAGTCGGGTCGGTCCAGACCTCCGGCCGCCGCACTATATTGAGTCATGATGATTGAAGTCGTCGTGGCCCACCTCGGACTGGACCGTAGCACCAACTCCCCGGTGGTGGTGCTGCGCGAAAAAGACGGCTCTCGTGTTCTCCCCATCTGGATCGGGCCGGCGGAAGCCAGCGCCATCGCCATGCAGATGCAAGGATTCCAGACCGAACGTCCCCTCACCCACGATCTCATGAAACAGATCGTCGTGGGCTTGGGCGGCGTGCTGCGGCGGGTGTTCATCACCTCCGTCAAAGAGAACACCTACTTCGCCGAACTCGTCATCGACCGGGAAGACCACGTGTTCCAGGTCGATGCTCGCCCCAGTGACTCCATCGCCCTCGCCCTCAGACTCGACTCGCCGATCTTCACCGATGTCGAACTCCTCAACGAATCCCCGATCGAGGCAATGGAAGAGACCGACCAGGGGGGGGCGTTCGGGGCCGAATCTCTCAAGCAATACCTCGAGAAGCTGGATCCCCAGGATTTTGGGCGTTTCAACCCGTAGCTGGGCGCTGGGACTCTCCCTGGGCGTCTTCTCCGTACCAGCAGCGGCACAGGAGCCGTTGCAAGCCGCAGGAACCGTTCTGCGCGTGGTCCCCGGGGACAGTGTCCCACAACCGGGCGTCCGGGTCGTCCTTCATCGCGTGGGACGTGATGCGCAGGGCCCTCTCGACAGCACCCTGACCGGTCCCGGCGGGCAGTTTACCTTCACTTTCGTTTCCGACACGACGGCCGTCTATATCCTGAGCGCGCGTCACTACGGCATCGAATATTTCTCCTCACCGATTCATACCAACCCCGAGCTGCCCGACACGGCGATCGTCCTGGTGGTCTCCGATACTTCGAGTCAGGCCCGCATCGAAGTTGCATCCCGCCAAATCGTCATCGGGAACGCCAGGTCCGATGGCGCATGGGACATTGTCGACCTGATCAACCTCGAGAATCGCACCACGGAAACGCGGGTACCGGGTGTGAGCCAACGTCCGACCTGGGTGACACCTATCGATCGGGACATCGTCGGGTTTGACGTCGGGGCCAGCGACTTCTCGCCGGAAGCCGTGTTTCACCGTGACGGCACGGTCGAAGTCTTCGGTCCCATTCCTCCTGGGTCCAAGGACCTGTTGCTGCGGTATCTGATCCCTGCCGGTAAGGTGCGGTGGCCCATCGCCGTGGGCGATACCGTCCGCGACCTGAGTATCCTCATCGAGGACGAAACGGTGCGCGTGCTCGGGCCGGTCTTCGAGGCGCCTCAGCCTCAGGTGGTTGCGGGACGGAGCTTCACGGCGTGGCGGGCTCGCCTGACCGCTGCCGATACGATCACCGTTGTCTTCCCAGCCGGCCCTCCTGCTGGCGGCACTGTGGCGCTGGTGGTCCTGGTGGGGGTGATGGTGCTGGCGCTCGGTACCGCAGGATTGGCCTGGTATCGCCGCGCGCCGACACAAGCGGTTGTGGCCCCGGAGGAACCGATCGAGGTGCTGGTGCGAAGGCTGGCTATGTTGGATGCCCGCTATCAGGGCAGGGAAGCAGAGGTAGCGTCCGACGAGTGGTCCGAGTACCAGGTTCGCCGAAGCACACTCAAACGACAACTCGAACTGGCGCTTGCCAGAACACGACCAACGTCCTAGACTTGTTTCGCAGCAACTTACAGGAAGAGACGCGAGCAGAAACCACGGAAGCCGGTGCAAGTCCGGCGCGGCCCCGCCACTGTAACGGGCAGTATTCCTTCGCCTCACGTACGCCACTGGGCAACCGGGAAGGCTGAGCGAAGGGCCCGAAGCCAGGAGACCTTGATGTTCGCGCCACCTCCATATCCCTCGGGGGAGGGTAGGGTGGTCAATGCACTGGTTGGGTCGTAAGACCGTCTGTCGCCTGTTCTCCCCCGCGAGAACGGGCGTTCGATTTTGGGGCCTTGTTGGTCGCGCCCGGAATAGGGCTTCACGCGTCGTCGCCACGCTGGCAAGCGTTGGCGCGCTGGCGGCAATTCCCCGCACCGTCACTGCCCAAGTCACCGCGGAACTCCGCGGGACGGTCATCGATAGCTCAACGAACATTCCGATCCCCGGGGCACGTGTCGACCTGATCGGGACTGCCGTGCACAGCATCACGACAGCGGATGGGCGCTTTCACTTCCGCGGAGTGGAACCCGGGCGCCACGAAGTACGGGTCACGGCCGTCGGCTACCTTCCCGCTCAAGCCGTAGTCCTGATGCGCAACGGCGTTGCTCGCGTCCTCCAAATGGCGCTGGCCCCGATTGCCCTCGTGCTGGAGGAGCTCGTCGTGCTAGGCACCGGGCTCGGCGACGTCCCCGGCGTGCAGGTCATCGGCCGACAGGCCATCGATTCCTCGCACGCCCGGGACTTGGCGGAGTTGCTCGACGGCGAGGCCGGCCTCCGCGTGATCAGGACCGGCGGGGTCGGCAGCACCGCCACGCTGTCCATTCGCGGCAGCAATCCCGACCAGGTGCTCGTGCTGCTGGACGGCACCCCACTCAACGATCCCATCACCGGCACCGCCGATCTCTCCACCATCCCGCTCGGCACAATCGAACAAGTGACCGTGCTTCGCGGTGCGGCGTCGGCCCGCTACGGCGCAGGCGCTCTTGCCGGGGTAGTCACTCTCGAGAGCCGGGAAGCCACCGGAAGCGAATTCGCCGGGAAGGCCGAGGCCGGGGCCTTCGGCGAGGTGGGTGCGCTCGCGCGGGCGGGTGGGGGCGTCCGAGCTGCCGACTGGCTGGTGAGCGGTTTGGTGGTCGGTGAAGGCCGACGGGGCGACGGCGACTTCTGGTACTCGGTCCCGGAAGTACGGGGCGGGGGCCAGGCGCGACGCCAGAACGCGGACGCACGAATCGCCACGGTGTTCGGTACGGTTTCCGCCAAGCGTCGGATCGGTGATATCCGTGCCCGTGTCGAGTGGTTCGGGGTCGACCGCGGTATGCCAGGTCCGGTGACCCAACAGACACCCACCGCCCGGCAGGAACAACGCCGCCTGGCACTAGCGGTGGGCATCGGCACACTGATCGGCGGGGAGGCCTGGCCCCTCGAGGCCGACGCGGTATTCCGGCGCCAGGACGCACAGTACCGCGACTCGGCACCGCCGGCGCGTCCGGCGTACGACGACTCGGTCCGGGTGTCCGAAGCGGCCATCCGCATCCAGAGTTCTGGACCGGTGGCCGGCGGCGTGCTCGCGGTCGGAACCGAGTACCGGCGGCAGCGTTTCCGTGCTTCGACCCTGGAGCCCGGCGCACCGACCGGGGCGACCTATGCGGGTTTGTGGGCTACCGCCCGACACGATGTCGCGGTCGGAGGGAGCCGCATCGAGTTTTCCGCTGCCGTGCGGGCGGATCGCGCGACGACCGCGGACGGGATCTACTGGTCGCCACGGCTGGGAGCGGCGTGGGCTGCCGACCTGTTCACCGTCCACATCAGTTGGGGGCAGGCCTTTTCACCGCCAACTCTGAGTGATCAGTTCTTCCAGGAAGGGGTCCTGGTTCAGCCCAACCCCGATCTCGGCCCGGAGCGCATCCTGGGTGAGTGGCAACTGGGCCTGGGCTTGAATCGATTTGCTGTGGGCCCGATCGATGTCCT
>JAZFYL010000003.1:0-2293 GCA_036443495.1 Gemmatimonadales bacterium
AGGCCAGTGACGTAGCTGGGATCGCGGTCGGGGGCGTATTCCACCAGGTCGAATCCAACGACGTTGCTTTCGGCGCACAGCCGGCGGACGAGCGGAAACAACTCCCGCGGGGTGAGCCCGCCTGGCTCGGGCGTGCCGGTACCCTTGGTGTACGCTGGATCCAACACATCGATGTCCATGGAGACGAACATATACTCCGGTCCGTCCTTGGCCTCGGATATGATGTCTTCCATGACCGGCTCCCAGCCGCGGTGTTCGATCTCGGCCATCGTGTGGTAGCGGAATCCCTGTTCCCGCATCCACTCGAACGAGTGCTGGTCGGGGTAATACCCACGGAGGCCGACTTGGATGTAGTTCTTGCCCGGCACGATCCCTTCCGTGATCAGGCGCTTGACCCAGGCACCGTGGCTGATCAGGTGTCCCAGTGCCATGGTAGCGTCATAGTGGGCATCGAAATGGACGACGCCGACGTTGCCGTGGCCGTAGACGTCGGCCACACCGGCGATGTTGGGATACGACAGCGAGTGATCGCCGCCGATGATGAATGGTATCACGTGCCGGCCATCGGCGTGCTGCACCCCGGCCACTTCGGCTACGACCTTGCGGACCTCGTGGACCGTCCGCTCGGTGCTTAGCGGGTCCGTCGGCGCATCGCCGTAGTCCGCCAGCTTCAACTCCGACCAGGGGTTCACCAGGGTGTGCATCTGAGGCATGGTCCATTCGCCCCAGGTGCCGTAGACGTCGCCGTTGGCGCGCAGGTCGTTGGGGCCTCGAGAGGCGCCGCGGACCCCGAAGCCCATGTCGGTGTGGGCCGAGATGAAAGCTACGTCGATTTCACCGGCCGCCAGATCCTCCGGCAGGAGGGCGACCGGGGCGCGGAAGAAGGTCGGGATGCCCTGGTGCGCCATGCCCCCGTAATAGCGTTGGATGTTGATGGGCCCTGGTTCCCTGCCCTCGCTCAGGTTTTCGCGGCGGAACTTCCAGATGTCGTAGGTGGGATCGGTGGGATCCATGGGTATGATGGCTTCGACACCTTCCTGGATCGGTGCCGGCCGCTCCGGGTTGCGGTCGACTTGGGCTGACGCTAGGCCGTGGATTACCACTGTGGCGAGGAGGCCCGAGACAACGGCTTTCATGAGAACTCCCTATCGATTGAAAATTGCATGGTCGTCAGAATCCTGTGCCAGCGGAAAGCCCATAGGTGAGGTTGGTCTTGGTCTCGCCCACGAAGTCGAGGGCCACCAGCGGGCCGATCGAGAGTGAGCCGACGTGGAACTCGTAGATGGCCGAGACGAACCACACGAAATAGGCCTTTGTGGAAGTTCCGCCACCGGGCATGTCCTTGTCGACCAGTTCGAATCCGGGGCCGGTGCCCAGCCGAAGCGACGGCACCGGGTTGAACGTAGCTCCTGCGACGAACAGACTGCTACGCTTGTGGTCGCCGAAGGTGAAATCGGCGCCGATGCCGATGCCCCAGGTGGGGTTGAGGCGCCGGATGTAGTCGGCGCCCAGGGCGAACGAGGTCTCGCTCTTGGCCGAGAGCGGCGTCATGCCGCCGGCCATGAGGGCCACGTGGTTCTGGTGGAAGTGCTCCCCGGGGTGATCGTCGGGATGACTTTCCTGGGCCGCTGCGCGACCCGTTCCCAGGGTTGCGGACACCAGGGCCGCGGCAAGGAACGCGCAGCGGGTCTGGAGCGTGGTCGTCAAAGGCAGGGGACGGCTCGAGGCAAATCTGGATATCCCTGTCCGAGCTTCGAGGGTTGGGGAGTGCGAGGCTTAGAAATAGTCCAACTATAGGGGATCCACAAGGTCGGGATTCTGCTTCAGGTGTGATATGTGATATTTGATTCTTGATTCTTGGTGTGAGGGTCTGGTACCACCCACATCACAGATCGAATATCAAGAGTCACAAATCACACCTGAAGCAGAATCACACCTGAAATGAAAACGCCCCGAACATGGTTCGGGGCGTTTTCGACAATGTGGCTGGCGACGGCCTACTCTCCCACGACCTCCCGGTCGCAGTACCATCGGCGCTGCAAGTCTTAACTGCCGTGTTCGGAATGGGAACGGGTGTGGCCCCTGCGCGCTAGTCGTCAGCCAATAGCTTGTAGTATTGGCAATTGAGGGACACATGGTGAGTGCGGGATTGTTGCACTGAAGAGAAGAGATCAAACTTCACGGGCGATTAGTAGCGCTCGACTGAAGACGTTGCCGTCCTTACATCTGCGCCCTATCAACCTGGTAGTCTCCCAGGGCCCTTCAGGGGTCTTAAGACCCAGGAGTGTTCATC
>JAZFYL010000004.1:0-12194 GCA_036443495.1 Gemmatimonadales bacterium
AGCAGTCCACCGCCCCGCAGGTGATCCACCACTTGGGGGATAGCTGCCGCTACTTCGGCGTCGGTCCGGAAAGGCAAGATCATCGGCCCACCCGCTCGCGCGCCAGCGCCTCGGCAATGACCAGATCGTCCGGGGTGGTAACCTTGATATTCCGAGTGGTGTCCCGAACAATCACGACCTCGGTCCCGGTGGCCTCGACCAGCGCGGCATCATCCGTCGCCAGCCCCCGATCCGTGCCGGCCAATCTGAGTGCAGCTTCCAGGGCAGACCGCGGAAAACCTTGGGGCGTCTGGGCCCGCCACAGTCCTTCGCGAGGGACCGTTCGAGCGACCCGTGGGGGGTCAGACCCCGGGACCGTGGCTTTCACGGTATCGCTCAGAGGCACGGCCGCGACTGCACCCACACCCCGCCGGGCGGCGGTGATCACCGCGTCGATCACCGAGCGATCCGGGAACGGTCTGGCGCCATCGTGGACCAGGATGACCTGGCACTCCTCTGGCAACGTCGCGACCCCGGCGGCGACCGAGTCACTCCGCTCGGCACCCCCTGCCACCACCTCTAGGCGGCCACCGGCGACTTCTGCCAGCCAAGTCGGCGGTGCCTCGGCGTCTTCGGGAGGGAGCACAACGGTTACTTGGGCCACATCCGGATGGGCCGCGAAGGGGCGCAAGGCGTAAAGCAAGAGGGGTACGCCGAGCACCTCGCAATATTGTTTGCGAACGGCACCCCCGAACCGGAGGCCTTGACCGGCGGCGACCACAACTACCCCGACATCACCCGCCAAGTGATCGTACCAAGTCGTCGACGGAATCGAGCCGAACCAGTTCCAGCGCCGAAGCACCGTTTGTCGGTCTATTGGAGGTGAAGCAGCGACGGAACCCAAGTCTCGCCGCTTCAGCCAGGCGCCGTTCGAGGCCGCCGACTGGTCTGACTTCTCCACCCAGACCGACCTCGCCCAGGAAAAATCCGTCCGCCGGTGTCGGCGTTTGCCGCAAGCTCGAAACCAGTGCGGCCGAAACGGCCAGGTCGGCAGCCGGCTCGGATAGTCGGACTCCGGCGCTCACCTGGACAAATACGTCCAGCCGGGTGAAGGAAACGCCCGCCCGGCGTTCCAGCACGGCCAGCAATACCGCCAGCCGCTTCTGGTCGATGCCGGTGGCGACACGTTGCGGCGTCCCGTAGCCGGAGGGTGAGGAAAGGGCCTGGACTTCGACCAGCACCGGCCGCGTCCCCTCCATCAGAGCCGTGACGGCGGTGCCATTGATGCCCTTGCCGCGGGCCGCGAGGAACACTTCCGAAGGATTGGCGACAGGTACCAACCCGCGACCTGTCATCGAGAAAACGCCCAACTCGTCCACCGGTCCAAACCGGTTCTTGGTGGCCCGGAGCAGACGATGGTCGAGCGTACTCTCCCCTTCGAAGTACAGTACGGTGTCGACGATGTGTTCTAGGGTCTTGGGTCCGGCGATACCGCCGCCCTTGGTGACGTGTCCCACCACCACCACTGCGGTGCCGGTCTCCTTGGCAAACCGCATCAGCCGAGCGGCCGATTCCCGCACCTGGGTAACACTCCCCGGTGCGTTGTCGATCTCGTCGAGAGCGACTGTCTGGATGGAATCGATCATCAATACGCTGGCGGGGCGGTCGGTGCAGGCCGCGAGAATCAGCTCGAGCCTGGTATCCCCTACCACGTGAACCGCAGACGCGTCCTCGTCGAGCCGCGTGGCGCGGAGGCACAACTGTTCGGCCGATTCCTCTCCCGAGGCATACAGTACCGGGCGACCGGTCCCCTCCAACCGCGCGGCCGCTTGCAGCAGCAATGTGGACTTACCGATGCCGGGCTCGCCGCCGATCAGGGTCATCGAACCGGGAACGAGTCCGCCACCCAAGGCGAAATCCAACTCGTCCAGGCCGGTTGTCCAACGGGGGGTTTCGGCGGACGGGACATCCCCCAAACGCACGGCGGGTGAAGCGTCGATCGTCGGCCTGGCCCGTCCTCGTCCGGAAGCATGGGCTGAGATGCCATTCTCGGCAACGCTGTTCCAGGCCCCGCATTCCTCACACCGTCCCACCCATTTGGGGTGATCGTGGCCGCACTCTCCGCACCGGTAGGTGGTGCGGTACTTAGTTGGTGTCACCAGGTTCCTGACGGTCGCTGTAAGTGTCAAATCGGGTGTAGGACTTGTGGAAGTGGAGATCGAGCGTGCCGGTGGGGCCGTTGCGATGCTTGCCCACGATGATCTCGGCTTTGCCCTCCAGGCTGTTGCCGTCCTTGTCGACAGGACCCTCATACATCTCCGGGCGGTGGATGAAAAGGACCACGTCCGCGTCCTGTTCGATCGCGCCCGAATCGCGAAGGTCGGAGAGGATCGGGCGGCGGTCTCCGCCGCGCTGTTCCGATGCCCGAGAGAGCTGGGACAGCGCCAGGACCGGCACACCGAGTTCCTTGGCCAGCGCCTTGAGTGACCGCGAAATCTCCGAAATCTCCTGCACCCGGTTTTCTACTCTGCCAGCCGAACGCATCAACTGCAGATAGTCGACGATGACCAGGCTGATATCATGCTCGGCCTTGAGCCGCCTCGCCTTGGAGCGCATCTCCAGAAGACTCAAGCTCGCCGTGTCGTCGATCCAGATCCGGCAATTTTGCAGAATCCCGGCCGACCGGGCCAATCTCGTGAAGTCGGAATCGTGCAGAGTCCCACGGCGGACCTTCTGACTGTCGACCCGGGCTTCGGCGCACAGCATCCGTTGCACCAGAGCGGCCTTAGACATCTCCAGCGAGAACACAGCGACGCCGGCGTTGTCTTCCACCGCGGCATGGGTAGCCACGTTGAGACAGAACGCGGTTTTCCCCATGGAGGGCCGGGCGGCTACGATGATCATCTCCCCTGGCTGGAATCCGGCGGTCATCTCATCCAAATCTGCAAAACCGCTCGGCACCCCGGTAATCGTTTTGCTGGACTTCTGGAGCGTTTCGATGCGCTCCATGGTGGGCCACAGCATCTCTTTGAGCCGGGTGAAGCCGGCATCGCCCCGTTCCTGCGAGATCTGAAAGATGCGAGATTCGGCGAGGTCGAGCAGGTCGCTCGCCGTGGTCGACCCATCGTAGGCATCGGAAATCAGCGCGGTGGATGTTTCGATGAGACGCCGGAGGATGGCCTTGTCGCGAACGATCCGGGCGTGGAATTCCAGATTGGCTGCCGTCGGCACGGCGTCGACCAGCTCGGCGATGTACTCCACCCCGCCGGCTTCGTCCAACTCGCTGCGCCGTAACAGTTCGTCGCGCAGCGTCACGTGGTCGATCACCGTGCGCTGTTCGGTCATCGCCAACATGGTCCGGAACAGGCGCCGGTGCCCCTCGAGATAGAACATCCAATCCTCGAGGAGTTCCGAGGCGCTGAGCGCAGCGTCCTGGTCCAGCAACATGGCGCCCAGTACGGCCTGTTCGGCCTCGCGACTCCACGGGGCCGAACGCCCTACGTAGGGGTCAGCGATCGAGGAGTTGTCGGGCGATACGGACGTCATCCCAGGTGGGCTTCTTCCAATTCGGGTTCCGGAGAAGCGCTGCGGGGTGGTAGGTCACGACCAGCGGAATGCCGCCGAAGAGGTGTACCTGCTCCCGCAACTGTCCCAAGCTCTTCTTCACGCCAAGCAGACTTTCAGCAGCCGTTCCCCCAAGCGCGATGATCACCTTAGGCCCGATCAAGGCCACTTGGCGTTGGAGGTACGGAAGGCAGGCTGCCACTTCGTCCGGCAAGGGCTTCCGGTTCTGCGGGGGCCGGCACTTCACGATATTCGCAATGAAAACTCTTTCGCGAGGGATATCTATAGCCTTGAGAATCCCGTTCAGCAACTCCCCAGCCGCGCCGACGAACGGACGGCCGGTGGCATCCTCCCTGGCCCCCGGCCCCTCGCCGATCAACATGAGCCGGGCAGCCGGGTCTCCCTCACCCGGCACGGTGTTGGCGCGGCCCTGGCACAGCGGACACAGGGTACACTGCGCAATCATCGCAGCCACGCCGTCCAGGGTGTTCTGACCGGCCGGCCCTTCGTCCAGCAGGGATGGTTCCGGCAGGTCGATCGTCAGCCCGGGCCCCGGGATGGGTGGCGCGTCGCGTTTCCAGCGCGGTTCGTCGCTGGGGCCTTCCTGCACGACCAATTCACTGCGCTTGGGGGCAGGGGCGGGGGCGGGAGCGGAAGCGGCTCTCACCGGCTCTTGTTCCCGAGGGGAGGGGGGCAGTGCCTCCCCCACCCCGGTGACAACCGGTAGGTCGGCGTCCAGAATTGCCTCCGATCCGCCCAATTCACTCTGTTGTTCCAGATACCGCCGCCTGAGAGACACGATGACGCTCCACAACGTCGAGAATGGCTTCGGCGATTTCGGCCTTCGATTGGAGAGGGCACTCCGTCACCTGGCCGTCGCGCTCGACGATCGTAACGCGATTGGTATCGACTTCGAACCCGGCACCGGGCTCCAACGCGTCGTTGATCACGATCAGGTCCAGGTCCTTACGCTTCAGCTTGTCCCGGCCCTTGGCGAGGGCGTTGCCGGTTTCGAGAGCAAAACCGACCATGACACTCCCCTGACAACGTAATTTACGCGTTGTCATCAGAATGTCCTCGGTCGGCTCCATCTTCAGCGACACGGCACCGTCTACCCGGGGTCGCTTTTCCTCCGAGCGGTCGCGCGGGCGGAAGTCAGCCGGCGCCGCCGCCATGATTAGCACATCAGCTTCCGGAAGCGACGCCCGCACGGCCGCCCCCATCTCCTCCGTGGTTTCCACGGCTTCGAAGCCGACCCCTTCGGGAACGGCCAATTGCGACGGTCCGGAGATCAACAACACCGACGCGCCCCGCCACCACGCCGCCTCGGCCAGACGGTACCCCATCTTACCGCTCGATCGGTTGCTGATGAAGCGGATCGGGTCGATCGGTTCGCGGGAAGGGCCGGCCGTAACCAAGATGCGGGCGCCTTCCAACGGGCCACCGCGTCGCAAGAGCCGCACCGCCTGGCCGAAAATGGCTTCGGGCTCCGCCATGCGTCCCGGACGGGACGAAGGACCTTCCGCCAGCTCCCCAACCTCCGGTCCCACGATGCTCGCTCCGCGATCCGCCAGCGTCGCCAGCGACGCCTGCGTCGCCGGATGGGCGAACATGTCGTCGTTCATAGCCGGAGCCAGCAGCAATGGCGCGGTGCGCGCCACCAGCATCGTGGTGAGCACGTCATCCGCCAGGCCCTGGGCAGCGCGAGCCAGAAGATGGGCCGTGGCCGGAGCCACGATGATGAGATCCACCGCTTGCGGAACGCGAACGTGCTCCAAGGCTCGACCAGGCTCCCACAAGGAAGTGAGCACCGGTTCGCCGGTCAGTGCCTCAAAGGTAGGCGCTCCCACGAACTCCTTGGCTCCCTTGGTGAGGGCGACCGTCACCCGTGCACCGGCCTGAGTCAGCAGCCGGGCGAGGGTGCAGCTCTTGTAGCTGGCTATCCCCCCGGACACGCCCAACAGGACGCGCCGGCCTGCCAGCATCGCCTAGGCCTCGGAGCGGCGACGCCGAATCAATTTGTAGGACAGCGTCTCGTTCGCCAGGGCTTCCAGGGAGATTGTGGTCAATTTCTCCTCCTTTTCAGGCAATCGGTCGCGCGGGAAGTCGTTCAAATACCTGGCGAACCGGGCCGCCACCAGCACTCCGAGGTACTTGTTGCCCGCGACCTTGGCCGCCTCGGCCGGCGTATAGATTTTCATGTCGTGCTTCTCCTCTATGTACCTATGATGCGGGCGACTCGGCTTCAGCCTCAGTCACCCCCAGTTGTAGATCCTTGATCACTGTCTCCAGATCCGTGCGCCGTCTCGTGCGGAGGGATTCCGCTTCGATGATCGCGGACACCTGGTCCACCGCGGCGACAAGGTCATTGTTGACCACGATGTAGTCGTACTCCGGTGCAGCTTCCAACTCCGACCGGGCTCGCTCAAGCCGCCCGTGGACCTGCTCCCCACTCTCAGTCTTGCGGTCCCGCAACCGCGTCACCAGTTCGGCGCCGCTTGGCGGCAGTATGAAGACCGTCACCGCATCGGGGAATCGCTCCCGAACCTGGCGCGTGCCTTCGATCTCGATGTCGAGCAAGGCGTGTTTCCCGGCATCAAAGATGTGGTTCACTTCGCTGAGGAGCGTCCCGTAGCGATGCTGGCCATACAGCGCGTACTCCAGAAACTCGCCGCGTTCGACCCGCGCGTCGAACTCCGCCTCCGTGAGGAAGTGGTATTCCCTGCCGTCGGCTTCACCCGGACGCATGGCCCGGGTCGTAGCAGACACCGAGAAGGACACGTCCTCACGACCCTGCATCAGCTTCCGGGCGATCGTCGATTTTCCACCCCCTGAAGGAGACGACAGGACCAACAGGAAATGTCTCACTCGAGGTTCTCGATTTGTTCGCGCAGTTTCTCCAACTCGCCCTTCATCGAAACCACTTCCGCAGCGATCGTGGCGTTGTTCGCCTTGGAACCGATGGTGTTGATCTCGCGTCCCAGTTCCTGCGCCAGAAACCCCAGGCGTTTTCCAATCGGGCCGTCACCGGCCAAGGTCTCGCGGCAGGCAGCCACATGTGCCCCCAGGCGAACCAACTCCTCGGTGATGTCCAGCTTGTCGGCAAGATGAGCGATTTCCTGCTCCAACCGCTGTTCGTCGACTCGCTGTCCATCGATCAGCTCCGCTACCGCTGCCCGCAGGCGATCCCGTTCCATGACGATACGGTTCGGTGCCTCCTGGGCGACGGCCTCCGCGGAACGCGCCAGCAACTCCAGCCGGTGAAGCAACTCGGCCCGCAGAACCTCCCCTTCGCGGTGTCGCATCGCCTTGCACTCGGCCACAGCCTCCAGCAAGATGGGCTCCAACTCCTCCCACTCCACAGGACTGGACTCACCAGCGCCCGCCACCAGTACGTCCGGCTGACTGGTGACCATTGCCAGGTCCGGCTCGCCGGCGACGCCAAGCGTGGTCTGCAACTCCCGGAGCCGGGCGACGACGTCCCGGGCGCGCTCCAAATCCAGACTCACGGATCCGGCTCCGCGTTGCGGTTGATCCAACCACCGGGCCGTCACGGTCACGTGCCCCCGCTGGAAGTCCCGCCGCAAACGCTCCCGCAGGGTGCCTTCCAGCGAAGAGAGCGACGACGGGATTTTGAGCGACAGGTGGAAGAAACGGTGGTTGACGGTACGGATCTCCACGCGGAGTCGCCCGCCTGCCATCGGTCCTTCCCCCCCACCGAACCCGGTCATACTGAGAGCCACGAGCACCTCGTTCGAAAGCCAACCTAGGAAATTAGATGGTAGGACGGTAAGGCGGTAGGGACTAGATGGGGGCTTGGGGCTGGGGGCTACGAGGGCTAGGGGCTAGGGCTTGGAGTTGGGGTAGTGTTCCCCGCTCCTAGCTCTCGGCTCCCAGCTAGTTGAGGAAGTCCCAGCGCACCCCGAAG
The DNA here is from genome assembly GCA_036443495.1 of Gemmatimonadales bacterium. Taxonomy (GTDB): domain Bacteria; phylum Gemmatimonadota; class Gemmatimonadetes; order Gemmatimonadales; family GWC2-71-9; genus N074bin45. Next base: position 7,472 of record JAZFYL010000004.1, read on the forward strand.
ACCGTTGCGAACGCCGGAATCTCGAAGCCCGGGACATACTCGGCGGGAGTGCCCAACAAGTTGCGCCGCTCGTAGAAGGCCCGGAAACTGCCGATCTCGAGCTGGAGGAAGCCCACCATGAACGTCGCCGCGGGGAGCGGGACGGTGGCGCCAGTGGAGTCGACCCCCAGCGTACCTCCGGCCCAGGTTTCCAGGGTAAGCTGCAGCTTGAGATCGAATGCCCCGCTGGGGAAGACCCGCAGGAACTTGGAACGAAGCGCGGCACGCGCGAAGCCGTGAGTCGTCGGCTGCCCGTCGGGGGTGTCTCCCATGGCGTTGCTGAACCAGCCATCCACCGTAAGCCACGGCGCCAGCCGCAACCGGCCGGTAAACTGGGCCCACTCGGTCGGCCCGAAGGCCCGCAGTGTATCGACCACGAGGTACGGCTGGAACGTGGCCGGACTGAACTCCGAGGTGTGCGCGACGCCAACCGCCAGCTCGACCGCACTCCGCCTGAGGGCCAGAGTGACATCCACATTGTTCAGATCCTGCGCCGTGTCGCTGGCAATCGACGGCGCCACGACCTGCCGCCCTACTCGGCCGGAGGCAGTCAGGGCGATGCCCAGGGGCAACCCCACGCCGGCGCGGAGGCCCAGCCAGGTGCTGGTCCGATCTCCATCGTGCTGCTGGTAGACAGCCTCGGCGCTGGCGCTGAGGGAAGCGGTCGGAGCCCAGCCACCTTCGGCCCGCACCGCCAGCGGGGTCCACAGGCTCATCCCGCCGACCTGGGTACTCCACGACGCCTTGGGGCTCCGTTGTCCGAGTCGAAGCGAATAGTGGCTGCTGGCCTGGTTGATCCCGCTGCCGTTCCAGGTGCTTCGCCCTACCCTGGCGTCAACCGCCAAACCGGTCCCATCAGGCCGCTTCCGCCAGAAGAACTTCAGTTGGTGGTCCGTCCTGCTGCCGTCGAGACCCAAGCCCACGGTGTCCCCGGCGACCCGCCGCACCGGGTCACGGTTTATGTCGGTGCCGAACAGCTGATACTGCAAGCCGGCTCGGGCTGAAGGCACGTAACTCAACTGGGCCCAAAACTGCGTCTGGAGCCGGTCACCCACCTCGAACCTCCCGGTGGGCAGGTTCAGGAAATCTCCCCCGAGCCCCAAACCTATGCCGGAGCGCCACCGCTTCTCGAAAGTGCCCTGATAGCGGGCGATGCTCCGGTCGCCGGTGCCGGCGGCCAGGCGAGAGGCCGGGGCCAGTCGATCGTGTCTTCGGGTGTAGAGATAGACCACGAGCCCATCGGGCCACCGTTCAATCTCGACTCGGTCGAGCAGCCCCAAAACGAAGACTGATGGGTCGACCCCGACGCTGTCGGCACCGATCGGTTGGTAGTCCTGATCGTCGAGGACATACCGCACCGAAGTGGCTCCTCGACCACGATAGTTGGCCATTTCCGGTTGGGCCACCCATCCACCCCGCCAGACAAAGACACCGGGGATCTGTGTCAGCAGGTCAGCCAGGGTGCCGGCCCCGCTCCATTCCAAGGAATCGCGGGTAAAGACCCAGCGGGACAACGCCGGCTGGGGGCTGCCCGGGCCTAGGAGCGGAGTAATTGGCACACGCTGCTCAGACAACTCCGCCGCTTCGAGGAATTCGGCCGTGTAGTCGACGGGTGGTCCCGCGGAATCGACGCCAAGGGAATCCGGGTCCTGGCCCTGCGCGTTGCTGACGACCGCGAACAGCAGGGAAACGGCCAGCGCGAAGCGAAAATGCCGGATGCGGAGCCGCCCCCCCTCCCTAGCCCTGGCGGGCGAGAACAAATTCGCTGAACAGCCGAACGCCGGCACCGGTCGGCCCCTTCCCCATGATTGGCGAGGACCGGTCGGCGTACGCAGTGCCAGCGATGTCGAGATGACCCCAAGGGTAGCCATCGGCGAACTCCTTGAGGAACCAGCCGGCAGAGATCGCACCGGCCGGCCGGCCCCCCGAGTTCTTCACATCAGCGATTTCAGATTTGAGCAGGTCGCGGTATTCCTCCCACATCGGCATGGGCCACACCCGCTCGCCTGATCGTGTCCCGGCCGTTTCGATTTCCTCGAGCAGGTCCTCGTCGTTGCCCATCAGGCCGGTGGCCACATGGCCCAATGCGATGACGACTGCGCCCGTCAGGGTGGCGATATCGATTACGGCGGCCGGCTTCAGACGGGAGGCAAAGGATAGCGCGTCGGCCAGGATCAACCGGCCCTCGGCATCGGTGTTGATGATCTCGATGGTCTTCCCGGAAAGGCCCTTGATGACGTCACCCGGCTTGACCGCCGTGCCCGACAGCATGTTCTCCGTGGAGGGGATCAGGCCGATGACGTGTGCCTGCGGATTCATGCGGCCGATGGCCTCGAACGCGCCAAGGACCGCCGCGGCCCCGGACATGTCGAACTTCATGTCCTCCATGTTGAGGGCGGGCTTGAGAGAGATGCCGCCCGTATCGAACGTCACACCTTTGCCAACCAGCACGACGGGCGGTCCCTCAGCTCCCTCGTATTCCAGCATGATGAAGCGGGGCTCCTCAGACCCCCCGCGACTCACGGCCAGGAGCCCTCCCATGCCTTCCTTGTCGATTGCTGCCCGGTCCATGACCGTGACCTTGAACCCGTGCCGCCCAGCCATCTCGATAGCTACCTCTCCCAGGTAGGTTGGAGTGCAGGTATTGCCGGGCAACATCTGGAGACGGCGGGCAAAACACTGCCCGGCTGCTATCGCGGCCCCGGTTGCATAGCCTGCTTCCATGCCTTTCCTGTCCCCCCACACCAGCAAGTCGACCCGTTCGAGCTTGGTCTTCTTTTCTCGAGGTGGCTCCTTGAGCTCCTCGAAGCGCCAAGCCCCGAACGTGACTCCCTCCGCCAGGGTCTGTCCCACATCCGCCTCGGAGAGCGTATCGAACACCTCTGTCGCACATACCAGAGCGGCCTCCCCTACCCCCATCCCCGCTGCCGCCCGGCCTGCAACCGCAGCGGCCCGGCGGAGGGCGGCGCGGTCCAGATCCTCCGGCTTGCCGCTACCTACCAATAGCACCCGGCTCGCCGGCCCCGATGGGTACAGGACCGTTGTCTGATCACGTTTGCCCGCGAACGCCTCGGCCCCATAGAGCCTTTCGATCGCGCCACCTGTCGCGGCATCCAAGCCACCCAGCGAGGCTGGCTGTTTGCCCTGGGGGACTATCACGATCAGGAGAGGGGTCTCGTGCGTCGCCGGATCGGCGCTCAGAATGGCTGTATCAAGCGACATGGGAGCGTTCTTCGGGGGCTAGGGGGTCGAAAAGCCGCGCCATCACTAGGTATTGCGGCTTCAAGCTAACGACAACCGGATCAAAGCGAAACGGCGAAAAACACACGGAGAGGGACCTTTGAGGGCACTCGAAGGGCAGCGCCGACTCCTAGTCATCCACCAACCGCCGTTTTCGGACCAAATCTGCCAAGCGGCAAATCCGTGCTGCCTCGGCCCACAGGGCGCGATGTCCAGCCGGGGTCAGCGCATAGCGCTTGCTCTTTCTCCCCGAGGCCCGGGTCGCGCTCACGAGGCCGGCGTCTACCATCCGGTTCAGGCTGCCGTAGATCGTGCTGGGCCCCATCGAGGGCTCCGAGATGGCGGTTTGTGCAGCCGATCGCATGACCGCGTATCCGTGCTGAGGGCTATCCGCCAAGGCCAGAAGCACATGAAGAACGGCAGAAGTCAGAGGCTCTATCACATTGTCTTTTATATCGTTAACATTTGTCATATCGTGTGATACATGAGACGCATGGATATTACCGTTACAGTATTACCGTCACCGGAAATATGGCCATTCTGCCCAGTATTGCAACCGCCAGGATTGGCGAGGGCGTACCAAGTCCCCCCCACGTTGCCTTCAGGAGGGTTGTCGGGCCCGGCCGGAGCGGCTTACTTCTTGGGCCGCAAGTCCTAGGCACCTCACCCCTCTGACCTTCCTGCCATATGAATCGAACGAACGCCGTTTTCGCCCTTCTCGTTGCCGGGACGACTCCTCTCTCCCCTGCCTCAGCGCAACGGGTGCCCCTGGCGATCGAATACCCTGTGGACGTGACCTACGATGCCGCCATCCCCACCCCGGAGGCGGTCATCGGCCACGTGATCGGCACCCGCCACACCCGGCCCCACCAGTTGGTCGACTATTTCCGCGCAGTGGAGGCCAGTAGCGACAGGATCATCGTGGAGCAGCACGCCCTGAGCTACGAGGGCCGGCCCCTGATCCATGCGGTGGTGACCTCACCGGCCAATCATGCCCGGCTCGAGGAGCTGCGCCGGAATCAGCTCAGGCTGTCGGACCAGCCCAGCGGCGTGACCCAGGGGGACCTCGACTCGATGCCCGTCGTGGTCTACATGGGCTACAGTATCCACGGCAACGAGGCCAGCGGGTCTGAGGCGGGGCTCCTGTTGTTGTACCACCTGGCGGCAGGCCGGGGGCCAGCGGTCGATGCCCTGCTCGACAGCGCGATAATCATCATCGACCCGAGCCTGAACCCTGACGGTCGGGGCCGCTTCGTGGACTGGGTCAACGGGCAGCGAGGTGGCACGGTCACCCGCGACGATCAGGATCGGGAGCACAACGAGGCATGGCCGGGCGGGCGCACCAATCACTACTGGTTCGACCTCAACCGCGACTGGCTCCCCGCCCAGCATCCCGAATCCCGGGGCCGACTCCAGGTCTTCCATCGCTGGCGGCCGCAGTTGT
>JAZFYL010000005.1:0-6844 GCA_036443495.1 Gemmatimonadales bacterium
CGGGTCCAGGCTGGCCTATACCAGTGGGAATTTCTTCTACTACTCGTCCGAGTTGCTGGGCAACGATGTGCCCACCAGCATCTGGGTGACTGGGCTGGACGAGTGGTCTCCCGTCCGGATCACCCCCAACGAGTACCTCGACATCCACCCGACGTGGCTAGGAAACGACCGGCTGTTGTTCGTCTCCAATCGGGACGGTCAGAAGGACATCTACCTCGTGGCCCTGAGCCGGTCTGGCGAACCGGCCGGCGAGCCCGTCCGGGTCACCACCGGCGCCGACGTTCACACGCTCTCGGTAACGCCCGACGGAAGCCTGGTCGCCTATTCGAAGCTGCGTTTTCGCTCGAATCTCTACCAAGTCATCCTGCCCGAGCGGGGGAGCGTCTCCCTGGGTGAGGCCCGACCCCTCACCCGCGAGTCCGCGGTGATCGAGCAGCACGACCGGTCGGCCGACGGCCGGATGCTCCTCTACGACTCGAACGTACTTGGCCAGCAAGATATCTACCTGATGCCCGTGGATGGGGGAGAACCGCAGCGCGTGACGACCGACCCAGGGCAAGACATGAATCCGGAATTCTCCCCCGACCAGTCCGAGATCTTGTTCTACTCTACCCGGAACGGGACCCGGGATCTCTATCTGATCGGAGTGGACGGGCAGAACCTGCGACGGTTGACTGGCCGTGAAGAAGATGGGTGGGGAGCCGGCGAGCAGGAGATCTTCCCTACATTTTCACCGGACGGCCGCCGAATCGCCTTCGGCAGCCAGACGCCCGGGGGACCGAATCGTCTCATGGTGCTGACCCGTGATTCCATAACGGGCACCTGGGGTACGCCTGCCGTGCTGGCCGACTCGGCCGGTTCGTTTGGTTGGGCCCCGGATGGCCAGCGAATCGCCTTTACTACCGCTCCGGGGAGGCTCCGGACGGTGACCCTGGACGGGGAAGTGGAGGATGTGCCCAACGTGATAACCCGGTTCCTGGGTTGGCCGTTTTGGATGCCCGACGGGCGGCTGTTCTACCGGGGCACGGGATCGGATGGCGTACAGGGTATCGATGTTCTCGAGCGACTCGGCGCCGATCCCCGACTGATCGTCCGGTTCGATGATCCTCGCATCGTGAGTGAGTCGGCTCGGATGACAGTCCGGGGCAACTCGCTGGTACTCACGGTCACCGAGAAGGAGAGTGATATCTATGTGATGGAGCTGGAGTATTGAGTGCGCAGGTTGCAGGTCGCAGGAGTTATTTTCGACCCCCTGACCGCCTGACCGCCTGACCGCCGTTCAAGGCTTGCTCATCTGTACATGGGGCAGGATCGCCCCATCGGGCAGAGCGACGTCGAGGGGCTCGATCTCGCGGTAGCCGCAGGAGGCGTAGAACGTCACGCCCATCGCGGTGGCGGTTAGTTCGTAGCGGTCGAACCCCTTATCACGCGCGGTCTGTTCACAGGCGTCGAGCATCATCCGCCCGAGGCCGTGCCGGGTCCATTGTGGATCGACAAAGAACGCTCTGATGACGGCGGCATCAACCCCCGGTACCCGAGGCGTTTCGTCGCGGACATCATGCACGCTGTCCCCACCGAAGGGCGTCCGCCGCCAACTCCAGCCCCCACACGCGACCACTTCACCGTCGCATTCCACTACCAGATAGGTACCATCATCGACCAATTGGCTGTCGATGCCGTATAGATATCGGAGCGAGCTTTCGATCTGACGCCGGTCGTAGTAGCCGCCGGCCAGGCCGCGGATCGAGCGCTCGACCAGGTCGCCGAGGATGCTGATATCCACCCTGGCTGCGGGACGAATAGTGAATGCTGACGAGGACATGTGACTCTACCCGGTTGTGGGGAAGGTAGAGGGGAGAGTATTGCGTTCGCTCCCAGCTCCCAGCTCCTAGCTGAATTCCGCCCACACCACCGTGTGGTCCGACGGTTTCTTCCCCTTGCGCATGTCCCGCTCGATACGAGACGATACGCTCGACGGTGCCAGGGCTTTCGAGACGAGGATGTGGTCGATGCGGAGCCCGTTGTTCTTGGGGAAGCCCAGCATGCGGTAGTCCCACCAGGAGTAGAGCCCCGCTTCCTCGTTGTGCAATCGGAATGTGTCGACCAACCCCAGGTCGAGGAATTTCTTGAAGTAGGCCGACATCTCGGGGTTGTAGAGCACCGTGCCGGTCCACTGCTCCAGCCGGTTCACGTCTCGCTCGTCGGGTGCGATGTTGAAATCTCCGGCCAGCACCAACCGCTCGTGCTCCATGTCGTGCGAGCCGAGTCCGGCCAACAGGCGATCCATCCACGCCTGCTTGTATTGATATTTCTCGTCCTCCACCGTGCGGCCGTTGGGGAAGTACGCCGAGATGACGCGGATGCCGTTCACCGTGGCGGCGATGAGGCGCGCCTGGCTGTCGTCGGTGTCACCCCCCATGCCACGCTTCACGTCCCCCAGCGGCGCGCGGCTCAGAATTGCCACGCCGTTGTACGTCTTCTGGCCCAACGTCGCCACATGATAGCCCAAGGCCTCGATGGCATCGAGAGGAAAGACCTCGTCGACCACTTTGGTCTCCTGCAGACACACGACGTCGGGTGTGGCGTCCTTGAGCCAAGTCAGCAGCCGCTCCTCGCGGGCGCGGATCGAGTTGACGTTCCAAGAAGTGATGTTCATGGTTCTTTAGTGCGTACTGCGTAGTGCGTCTGTGCGCAGTGCGGAGTGCGGAGAAAATACACTCTCGCTGAATGGAGGACCGCTGCCCTCGCGGCCCCCGCGGATTCCTTCCGCTGGCTTTCGTCCCGCAGACCTACCGCCCTACCGTCTTACCGCCCACCGCGAGCTATTTCGCGTTCAGCACTCTCGCGGCTCGCCGATAGACCTTCGGATTCACCCACAGGATCATGCCGAAGCGCTTCCTGCCGGCGGCGATGGCCTGGCCGGCAGTGGCATTGATCCCGGCCTGGGCCAGACGATCCACCAAGCGGCACACGACACCGGGCTTGTCGTCTCCCTGAATGAGGAAGGCCTTCTTGTTCTTGCTGACCCGCCAGCCTTCCCGGCGAGCAACCCGGCGAAAGTCGGTCATGCTCCGCGGTACGAAATCGAGTTGCGCCTTGCCGCCGCCGATGGGGAAGCCCGAATACATCAGGAGTTCCACCCCGGCATCGTTGAGCGCCGCGAGGACCTTGGCGCCCTGTCCCGCCCTACTGGGCACCTTGAGGTAGCAGTACGTGACCTTCTTGGTGGTTGCCATCGGTACCTCCTACTGGAGAGATTCCAATGGTAACGTGATATCGGGGCGATTCAAGCTGAAGCGTGCGTAGTGCGTGGTGGGTAGTGCGGAGTGCGGAGAAACGCTTTCGTCCGCCAGACCGCCTGACCGCCCTACCGCCCGTACAGGCATGACCACCCGCGTCCGTTCCCACTCCAGCACGAGGTTCGCCGCTGAGCCGTCGGGTTCGGCGCTGATAGTGAACATCTCGACATACTCGGCCGTCGTGTCGCTCGGCACGATCGTGAAGCCGACCTCCTGGTCGCGCACACCGTCCCTCATGTCGTTGCCCCAGTGGAGCACGGAGTGGTTGATGAAGATGCGCCATGACTCCTCGTCCGGGATGGTGTATATGGTGTAACGCCCCGGTTCGAGTTCGATGCCGGCCAAGGTGATGGTATGCCCGGTGTACAGTCGCGTCGGTTCGTTGGCCCCCGTGCGCCACAACTGGCCGTAACGGACCAGCCCGCCGAACACCACGCGCTCCCGTGCGGAGGGCCGGCCGTAACACACTCGAACCGGCTCGCCGTCCACGTCGAAGGTGACCGACCCCAATGGACTGGCGCGCTTTCCGTAGGAATTCGGGCTGGTATAGTCCTTGAGGCACGGGCCCAGCGCTACCGTCGTCGGAACCAGGGAAATACCGGTTACCACGAACGCCGTGACAGAGGCGAGGATCAGACCGAAGGCGGCCCAGAACAGGAGACGGATCATCGCTTACTCCCCCTTGAGCGCAGCCACCGGATCCACTTGGGTGGCCCGGTGGGCCGGCACCGTAGACGCCGCGGCCGCAACGGTCAGCACCAGCAGGGCGATAGCCGCGAACAACGCCGCATCGGCCATCTGCCCCAGGGCCGGCGTTGCAAAGCTGACGATGCCGTAGGCCAAGACCAGGCCGATCGCCACGCCGACCATCGCCAGACCCACACCATCGCGGAGCACCATCCTCACCAGCTGTGGTGGTCGAGCTCCCAGGGCCACACGGACGCCCAACTCGTGGGCCCGCTGTTTGACCGAATAGGCCAACATCCCGTACAACCCGACCGTTGCCAGAAGGAGCGCCGAGCCCGCGAACACCGCCAGGATGGTGAGCACGAACTTGGTTGGAGCTTTCGCCGAGGCCAGGTAATCGGCCAGCGGTCTGGAGTCGCGGATGGGGAGGTCGGGATCGACCCGCGCCACCGTTTGCCGAACGGATTCAGCGATGGTGGCCGGATCGCCGTCGAGACGCAGGGTGAAGTCCATCAACTCGGACGACCAGAAGCGATGGGGGACGTAAATGGTCTCGGGACTGTCCCTGACTGGGTCATCGTACCGGACATGGCCCACGACACCAATGACCTCCGCCAAGACGGGCTCGCCGGCGAGCAATCCGAAGTGTGGTCCCACGACCCACAACCGTTGGCCGACCGCCGACATCTCCGGCCAGACGGCCTCACTGAACGTGCGGTCGACCACGACCACCGGCTCTGCCTCGGCGAGGTTGTCATCGTTCCTGAACGTCCTTCCCGCGAGGAGCGGGATCTCGACCGAGGCGTGGTAACCCGGCATGACGGGCCGGTAGAGGGCGTTGGTCTTGGTCCACTGATCCATCCGGCCTTCACGGGCATACGGCGCTCGCGCGACTTGTGCCGGGCCGCCGAAGGGGATCGGGGATACGCCGCCGGCTTGCTCGACGCCGGGCGTCGCCCGCAATGAGTCGGCCAGCCGGGAGAAGAAATCGGCCCGGCCGGTTGCTTCAGGGTAGGCGAAGAAGGGCAGGGCCAGGCGGAGGGCCAGCACGCTCTCGCTCCGGAAGCCGGGGTCCGCGTCGACCAACCTGATGAAGCCTTTGAGAACGGTGCCCGCCCCAACCAACAACAACACCGAAGCCACAACCTCGAGGACGACGAGCAACCGTCTCGACGAGGACCGGCGTGGCGTCTTCCCTGATGATCGGCCGGCAAGGGTATCGCCCGGACTCGTATGAGAGACCTGGATGACGGGAATGAGCCCCACCATGATGGTTAGCACTCCGGTCAGGAGGGCGCCGAAGTACAACGCCCGAAGGTCGAGCGACAACTGGTCGAGCCGCGGCACCGTGACCGGCCCGGCCGTGCGGATGACTTCCAGCGCCAGGGCGGCCAGCACGACGCCCAGCACGGTTCCCGCGGTGGCGACCACCAACGCATCGAGTGCACCGTGGCGCAACAGGTGCCACCGGCTGCCCCCCAACGCGATACGAAGGGCCAACTCCATTTCGCGTGACGATCCCCGCGCGAGGAACAGACCGGCCACGTTGATCGCCGCAACCAACAGGACCAACGTGACCGCCGCGAACAGCCACGCTAGCGGGCGGGCTACGTGCCGCACGGTCTCGCCCACCAACGGCGTAGCCTCGATGGCGAACCCCACCGCCGCGTGGCCGGGTGAAGCATTCCTGCGTTCGGCACTCAGGCGGTCGAGTTCGGCTTGGGCGGCGTCGCGGTCGGCCCCTGGGGCCAACCGCCCCAAAACAACCATGGAGCCGCCGGGGCCGGTGGCCATGTCTTCCAACGGGAACGGCCACAGCGTCCACAGATCCACCTCCGTGAAGATGGCGCGTTCGGGCGGCATGTGGAGCCGAAAGCCTCTGGGGGCAACGCCCATGACCCGAAACTGCTGGCCGTTTACCGCGAGGGTCCGACCGATGACGTTCGGGTCGGCACCGTACCGGCCCCGCCACATGGCGTCGCTCAGGACCGTGGGCAGCGGGGCTTGGGGAACGGCCTGGCCTTCGAACACGCTCGGGTCGATCAACACCTGGTCTGCCGGTTGGAACCCTCTGCCCACCGGCGGTTCCACTCCCATGACCTCGAAGAAATTCGGGGTCACCCATGAGAGGACGACCTCGACCGGTTCGCCTTCGCCGGTGAGGTTGGTGCTGGTGGCGAAGGTGCCGAACACGCCGCTCAGCGTCGTGATGTTTTGCTGCAGGAACCGCACGTCCGGTCCGGCGAACGCGCCACGTTCGAGATCCCGTTCGGTCATCCGGTTCCACAGGATGACGAGGCGAGAAGGGTCGGCATAGGGGAAGGGCCGCAACAGCACCTGGTCGACCACGCTGAACACCGCGGTGGAGGCGCCCACACCGAGTCCCAGCGTCATGATGGCGGTGAGGGTGAAAACCGGCTCGTGCGTGAGCCTGCGGAGGACCAATCGCAACTCGGTCCACACGCCGCGTATCCGGGAGGCCGAACCTACCGGCCGACTCCAGCCGGGACGCCCCGTGAGTCGGGCGAGACGGGAGCTCAGACGGAACCAGCTGTACCGGCCACCCATCCGAAACGCCTGGCTCCAGAGCCAACTCCTGGCAGCGGTCGCGTCTTGCAGTTGTCGTTCGTGATACTCTTCGAGCAGGTCGCCGATGACCCCGTCCCTTGCCGAGCGGGGCACGGTTCGCTCCAACAACCAAACCCCCCGGCGCGGCGGCGCGGGCGGGGGAGGGGGCGGGGGCCCGTGGCTCATGGGGGTTCGCTCAAGGCCTCTTCGATGCCGGTCCACAGATTGAGAAGCGCCTTCCGGGATGCTCGGAGGGCCTCCATGCCGCTGGGCGCGACCGTGAAATAGCG
>JAZFYL010000006.1:0-43285 GCA_036443495.1 Gemmatimonadales bacterium
CGTAACTCGAGGTCGATCTCGCCACCGGTCCAACCGCCAACGGCGCGGACTTCGCCGGTCACGACCAGCGTGTCGCCCGCGGTCATTCTGTCGGGTCCGCGGACCCGTGTGACTGCGAGGGTGGGACCGCCGGTCCCGGGGAGCAGGTGCACCCCCACGTCGGCCATTAGTCCACGGGGCAGTTCCGCACCGTCGTCGAGTTGCCCGTCGCTGACGATCTCGACCGTCCGACCCATCCCCAAGGCGCCCTGGAGCGTAGTGCGAAGCTGCGAGCGACCTCGCACGACCGGATCGGTGGCCGGCCGGGCATCGCCGAAGTACAGCAGCTCTCCCACGGTGGCGAGCGAATCCGCCAACTGGCTGAACCTCGCCGAATCGCTCCGCATGCTGAGGGAGCCGTCGAGCAGAATCACCGGCGACTCGGTGCCCCCTGGCGCGGGGCAACTCAGGTTGATCAAGAGGATGCCCAAACCGGCCCAGGCAAAGCTGCGGCACAGAAACGGAAGCCAGGCCCGCCGACCCAGACGTTCGATCCCGAAATAGGTGAGTGCGGCGGCTCCCACCGCCAGCAGAACGATTGCGAATGTCATGGGAGGAACAGCCGCGGACGTGTCGGGTTACTCACCGACCTGGGCGAAGGATCCGGGAATCGTCGTATACAACTGCCGCTGCAGTCGTTGCCGTTCGGTCTCGAAAGCATCCCGATCCTGGTCCCCGATCGGATCACCGTTGCCGAAGTCCACGGCAAGCGGATTGCGAGGTCGGCCGTTGTCACGAAACTCGTAGTGAAGATGCGGGGCCGTCGCCAGTCCAGTCATCCCGACGTAGCCCACGGTTTGGCCCTGGGTAACACGCGTCCCCACACGGAGGCTCCTGGCGAATCCGCTCAAATGCGCATACCGGGTGGTGATGCCGTTCTTGTGGCGCAATTCGACGAGGCGCCCATACCCCCCCGCCCAGCCTGCCCGGATCACCACGCCGTCGCCCGTCGCCATGACCGACGTCCCCGCGTTGGCGGCGTAGTCGATGCCGACATGTTTCCGCATACTGCCCAGCACGGGATGGCGCCTGGCGTAGCTGAATCGCGAGGAGATGCGGCGGAATCGGACCGGGTATCGCAGGAAGGCCCGCCGCAACGACAATCCCTGGTCGTCGTAATATGCGAGCGAACTGTCGGCATGGGTAAAGCGGTACGCCGCCAGATTGTGCCCAGTAATGGTGAGGTCACTCGCCAGGATGCGGCCGAATCGAACCTTGCCTTCATCGGAGATTTCCCGCTCGACCAGCACCTGGAAGTAGTCGCCCGGACGAATGTCGCGCGTGAAATCCACGGTCCAGGCATAGATCTCGGCCAGTTCCCATGCCAATCGCGTGCGCTCGCCGCGGTTGAGTGTCGTGTCGGGAACCTTGTCGTCCAACGCCAAATAGAGCGAGTGATCGATGGCCCCTTCGAGCCGTACCACGTCTGGACGCCAGGCGATGGTGTCGATCGACGCCTCCCACGTACCACCGGCATACTGATAGCGCACGATGCGATCGGTATCGGGCCGCACGCGCACCTCGACCGGCGTCCCCTCGGGGAGTTCGAGGACGAACGTGAATACCAGTCCTGCTCGGAGCCGGCGGGGATCGAGGGCCGTCTCGTTGACGAACTGCGTCAGGGCCAAGCCACTTACGCCGCGACGGTCGAACAGCTCGGAGATCGTCTCCCCCCATCGCAGGGTGTCGCTCACTGTTTCGAAGGCCCGTGTCACGACCACGGGCGGAGCCACCGGCAGTGGACTGGGACGCCGGATGACGACGGCCCCGCCGATCACGATCACGGCGAAGCCGAAGAGTAGAATGGTGGTGCGTCGAGCCATCAATCCATTTGCCGGCGGATAAACGTTGGGATCTCCATCTCGGGGACTTCCCCGGCAGTATCGGACGTCTGCTGCGACGTCTGAGTTTCCGGCTTCGCCGTCTGTGCGGGTCCCGTGCTGGCCCGCCGCTGGGCCGGGAAACTCAGGATTCCCGCACTCCGGGATGCCGCTTCCCCGGTCACTTGTCTGTCAAAGCCGGTGGCGATGACGGTCACTCGCACCTCTCCCTCCATGGCCGGATCCGTGGCGGAGCCGAAGATGATCTCCGCCTCTTCGCCGGCGGCGTCATGGATAATCTCATTGATCTGGGTGGCCTCGCCGAGCGTGAGGTCCTCGCCGCCGGTGATGTTGATCAACACGCCGGTCGCCCCCGCAATGGAAACGTTGTCCAGCAACGGACTGGCAATTGCCTGCTGGGCCGCCTCCATCGCCCGGTTTTCGCCGCGGCCGACACCGGTCCCCATCAGGGCCGCCCCGCCGTTCTGCATGATGGTACGGACATCGGCGAAATCGACATTGATGATGCCGGTGGAGGTGATCAGCGTAGCGATACCCTGGGTGGCGTGGAGCAGCACCTCATCTGCCTTCTTCAAGGCATCCTGGAAGGGTATCCCCTTCCCCACGACAGCCAGTAGCCGCTCGTTCGGTACCACGATCATGGTATCGACGTTCTTGCGCATCTCGGCAATGCCCATTTCGGCCTGCCGCATGCGCTTGCGACCCTCGAAGAGGAAGGGTTTGGTGACGATCCCCACTGTGAGAGCGCCGATGTCACGAGCCAGTTGGGCAATAATCGGCGCGGCGCCCGTCCCGGTGCCGCCACCCATACCGCATGTCACGAACACCAGATCAGAGTTCTGGATGCAGTTCAGGACTTCATCCTTGTTCTCTTCGATCGCCTGGCGCCCGATCTCCGGGCGGGCGCCGGCACCGAGCCCGCGCGTCAACTTCTTCCCGATTTGTACCTTCATATCGGACTTCGAGTGACCCAAGGCCTGGGAATCGGTGTTCACCGAGATGAACTCGACTCCGCCCAACCGTTCGTCGATCATCCGGTTGACAGCATTGCCACCACCACCACCGACGCCGACCACCTTCATGCGGGCGTTTTGCGCGCTCTGGTCGTCTTCCAGCTCGAAGATCATGACATGTCCTCTCAGGCCCGAATTACCGTCAGAAGAAATCCTGGAGCCACCGCTTGACAGGTCCCAACAGCTTTTCCACGGCGGGCGACCGGCGCCCACCGACCCCACTGAATCCGCTCAACGCTACTTGGTAGGCGCCGTACAAGACAAGCCCCGCGCCTACTGCCATGCGGGCCGATTCCACGCTGTCCGCCAAGCCCGTGAGCCGCTCCCCTGGAATGCCGACCCGGACGGGCATGGCAAAGACCTCACGGCCCAACTCTACCATGCCGGGGGCCAAGGCTCCACCACCAGTCAGAATCACCCCGGCGGGGAGTCGATCCTGGTACCCGGCCCTCGCGATTTCGTTGGACGCGAATTCGAGGATCTCCTGCATGCGCGCGTGCATGATGTGGGCGAGGACCCGGCGCTCAGCGGTGCGTTGGCCCTGTCCAGGGGTGCTTGGGAGATCGATAACCTCGTCATCGGCCACCATCGGCTCGTAGGCCGCCCCGTTGCGGCGTTTGAGACGCTCCGCATCCTGTTGGGTAACTTGCAGCCCCTGGACGATATCTCCCGTAACGTGCCCGCCGGCACATAACAACGATCCCGTGTGCCGGATCTTCCCACCGGAGAAGATGGACACATTGGTAGAGCCGCCTCCCAGATCGATCAAGGCACAGCCGAGATCGCGCTCGTCCGCCGTCAGCACCGCTCGCGACGCCGCCAGTGGCTCCAGAACGAACTCGCCCACGTGGTACCCGGCACGCTCGACGCATTTGCCGAGGTTCTGCAGAACGCTCGACAACACGGTCACCAGATAGACCTCAGCTTCCAGGCGCGATCCCGTCATACCGATGGGATCGCTGATGCCCGACTGCTGATCGATCAAGTAGTCCAACGGGATGCCGTGCAGCAACTCGTGGTCCTGCCCGAACGACACGTTCGAGGCCACGTCATTCACCCGCGCCACATCCTCCGTTCGGATTTCTTCACCCGTGACCGACACCACGCCGTGTGAGGTCCGACCAGCAACGTGTTCGCCCGCCACTCCCGCGTAAACGGTGTCGACTTCGAGCCCGGCCATGCGCTCCGCGTCTTTCATGGCCTTGGCGATGGCTCGCGTGGTTTCCTCGATGCCTCTTACAACCCCCCGGCGGATCCCCGAGTTGGCTTCGATTCCCACGCCCAGAATCCTGGCCTTGGTGTCCCGGGCATCGCCCGCCGCGTCGGCAATCACCGCAACCACCTTGGTGGATCCCAAATCCAGGCCCGCGACCAAACGCGGCGGGCCACTCATGCCGGCCTCCGTCGGACGACCACCTGGTCTTCGAAGCGCCCGTCCAGCTCCCGAAACGGCCGGCCTTGCGACTCCAGATCCCGTTCCACGGCGACGATCGCACGGATTACCGCGGCGGTCGCATCCACCCGCAGCCAGATTCGTTCTCGGTCCAGGGTCAGCAATACATCGTCCTCAACCCGTCTCGCAGTGGAAACTCTGGCAAACAATACCGGATCGACCATGCGGATCCGGCCCAATAATCCGGCCGCGGCAGAATCAGGCGTTGCCAGCACCGGCAAATCCGGCGCTGAGCGGCTGGGATCGAACGGCAAGGCGATCCCCGCCGCGTCGATCAAAACCATCCGGCCTTCCCCGGGACTGAGGGCGACCGGTGTGGTTTCGTCAATAATAAGGCGCACCGTGCCGGGAAGCAGCCGTCGCACCGCTACAGCCGTGACGCCCGGCATCTCCGCCACCCGGTCCCGATTGTCATCCCACGGATCGAAAACACTGGCCGAGTCAGGGGCGGCAAAAGCATCCAGGATCGCGTCGGCCGGCAGGTACCGAACCCCAACCAACTCGATCCGGCGCAGCCGAAAGAAATCGACCCGGCGCAAACCGACGGGGACGAGAAACCACAGCGCCGCTGCCAACACCGCGCCGCCCACCGCCCACAACCCTAGCTTCAGGCCGGGTCGCGCAGCCACTGGACAAGTTCCCGCCCCACGCGGGTTACGTCGCCCGCGCCAAGCGTGAGAACGGCGTCCCCTGGCCGCAGGGTCTCGTAGACCTTCTGCTCCAGGAGGGCCCGATCCGGCTCGTATACCGTGTCGACGCCTGCCGCGCGCGCTGCCACCGCCACCCGTTCACCGGTAACGCCGTCGATGGGATCCTCTCTGGCGGCGTAGACGTCGGTAACCACCACTAGATCGGCTCCGGCCAACGCTGTCCCCAGGGCCTCGCTCTCCCGCTGTGTCCGGGAATAAAGGTGCGGTTGAAAGACCACGACCAGTCTCCGGCCGGGGAAGGCCTGCCGGGCGGCCTCCAGGACCGCCACGACCTCGGACGGATGGTGTGCATAGTCATCGACGAATCCGATCCCCTTGGCCTCACCCAACCGTTCAAACCGCCGGCCAACACCCGTGAATCCCCGCAGGGCCTCTCCCGCAACCTCAGGGTCGATGCCGAGCTGATGGGCCACGCCCAAAGCGGCCAGAGCATTACGAACGTTGTGGAGCCCAGGTACCTGCAACTCCAGCCGCAACTCCTGTCCTTCTGGCAGAGAGACCAAGCACCGGGTGCCTGTCTGAGTTTGCTCGACGTCGGAAGCCGAGATGTCCCCGCACTCTATGCCGAAGCTAACAATATGGTTTAGAAGACCAGCGCTAACACGTTTTGCACCAACATCTTCTGCGGAAACCACTACCCTGTCAGCTCGGTTGAGAAATGAGGTGAAGGCCGCTTCCATTCCCGCAACGGAACCGTATGTATCGAGGTGCTCCGCCTCCACGTTCGTGACGACCGACAGCCATGGTGACAGCTCCAGGAAGGCGCGATCGTACTCATCGGCTTCCACCACATAGAGGTCTCCCGTCCCGAGCGTCGCGTTGCCACCCCATCCAGCGACCCGTCCCCCAGCGATTCCGGTAGGGGACAATCCCGCGCTTCGGAGAACCTCACACACCATGACGGTGGTGGTCGTCTTTCCGTGCGTTCCGGCGATGCCGACCACCCTGCCACCCGCAACGAGCTCCGCCAGAGCCTTCTTGCGAGGGATGACAGGGATACCAGTCGCTTCGGCGTACTCGATTTCGGGGCTCGCCGCCGGGATGGCAGCAGACACCACGAGGGCCCTGGCGCCTTCCAGATGACTCGGGCCATGCCCCTCCACCACCTGTACCCCAATCTCCGTCAGATCTCCCGCACCCGATGTGTCTATGTCGCAGCCACTCACCGCCACGCCGCGGTGGCGGGCGACCAGAGCCAGGGCGCTCATCCCAGCTCCGGCCACCCCCATGAAATGCACATGTCCGGTATCCGAGGGGCTAAAAAGATCCATCGTTGAGTCGGTGGAGATGCGCTAATGTAAACAAACTTCAGAAGTTGCGAAACCCAGCACTCACCGGAGGAGCGTCAACAACTCCCTCGCGATGTCCACGGAGGCGGTGGGTCTTCCCCGTTCGTTGGCCGCAACCGACATCTCGATCCGGGCCTCGGGATCCTTGACCAACGAGTCGACTCGAGCGCCAAACCGCTCGGGGGTGAGGTCGGCCTGGGGCAGAAACCACGCGGCCCCGGACCTGGCCATCGCCTCAGCATTGCGGGTTTGATGGTTCCCGGCGGCGGTGGGGAGCGGAATCAGGATGCTGGGGAGGCCCCAGGCGCATAGCTCTGCGACCGTCACCGCACCGGCACGACAAACTGCCACGTGCGCCACCGCATAAGCCTCCGCCATCGGGTCGAGAAAGTCGAAGACCTGGACACCGGGCGGCCGGTGATAGTGGACAAACTCCGGGTGGGTCGTCCGCCCGGTGATCCAGAGAACGTTGAGCCCCTGCCCTCCTCCTCTGTCCAGCCAGGCAGCAACGGTCCGGTTGATGGCCAAGGACCCTTGGGAGCCCCCTGCCACCAGGACGGTGGACGTTTCTGAATCCAATCCAAACCGGGCTCTAGCAGCCTCGCGAATCGAAAATTCGGGGCGGGCGACCGGGTTGCCGGTGTCGAACACCAGCGTATTCCGCCCCGGACGGAGGTATTCCCTGGACTCCGGCAGTCCCAGGTAGAGATGTCGGGCTTTGGGGCTCAACCACTTCGTGGCGAGGCCAGGAATAGCGTTCTGCTCTTGGAGAGCCGTAGGGAGGCCCAGCCGCTGGCCGTACCAGACGACCGGGGCCGAGGCGTAACCTCCTGTGCCAAGCACAGCTACGGGCCGCTCCTCGGCAAACAGGGCCGCCAAGCGGCTCCGCAGCCGGAACAGGACGAGGGGCCAGCGTCCATTGCGCCACCACTGGCGGCGGTAGACAGGTTCACTGGGCAACAGGTAGTACCGGAAATCGCGCGTGGGCAGGATCTCCCGCTCCACGCCACGACGGCTTCCAATCAAGACCGGTTCCACGGAGGAATCGAGTTCACTGACGGTTTGCGCCAGGGCGAGCGCCGGCATGAGATGCCCGCCGGTGCCACCGCCCGCGATGAAGAGTACCCGGCTCATGGGGCGCTCACTTGCGCACGCGCCCCCGTTGTCGTCCCACGTTCACGAGGATTCCGGTGCCGACCAGAGCGAAGACGAGGCTGGTCCGGCCATCGGACATGAAGGGAAGCGGCAGGCCCGTTGTCGGCAGCAGGGCAAGGGTCACGCCCATGTGCAGGACGGCGGTGATTCCCACCGCCGCGGTCAGTCCGGCGGCCACGTAGGTACCGAAGCGGTCCTTCGCAGTCCTGGCGATTCGGAAGCCCAGCCACAGGAAGGTGGCGAACAACCCAACAACCACCACGAGGCCCAGGAACCCCCATTCTTCCCCGATGGCCGCAAAGAGGAAGTCCGAATAAGCGAACGGGAGGTAGCCCAGCTTTTGATGGCCCTGTCCGAAGCCGACCCCAAACAAGCCGCCCGCACCAACGCCCATCAATGACTGGTTGATCTGATAGGCGGCCTCGACCGGGGGGTCACCTCGATTCAGGAACGTGAGTGCTCTGGCGATGCGGTAGTCCGCCGTGCCGATCTGCTGCACCACCAGCAACACGCCGGCTATTCCTAGAAGCAGGAAGTGGCCCAGCTTGGCGCCGGCGGTGAACAGGACGATCCCCCCAAGCAGCGCCACCAGGGTGGCCATGGACAGGTTGGGCTCGAGCAGAATGAGAAGCGACACCGATCCCAGCACGAGGAGGAAGGGCACGACCCCCTTGCCGAATTTTCGGATCATATCGCCCTTCTTGGCGGCCAACATGGCGCACCAGATCACGATGGTAAGCTTGGCCACCTCGGATGGCTGGAAACTGATCGGGCCGAAGTCTATCCACCTCCGAGCGCCGTTGCGAAGCGGGGCGATGTCGTGGGTGAACGGCAGCAGCGGAACCACCAGGAAAACGATGGTGACGGTCAGCAGGGGCCAGGCCCACCGTTGCCAAATGTGGTAGTCGATGCGAGCAACGATCGACAGCAACAGGCCGCCCACGACCGCGCCGGTGAACTGGCGGACGGCAAAACTGGCTCCGGTTTCCCCAGGGGCGACGAAGCTCGACGCACTGTAGGTATTGGCGATGCCAAACGCCACCATGATGGCGGTGATGGTCAACAAGAGGCGGGTCTCCCAACGCAAATCCGCCTCAGCCGCGGCGTGCTTCGCGCTCACATCGCCTCCACCGCACGGCGGAACTCCGTGCCGCGCTCTTCGTAATTGGAGAACATGTCGAAGCTCGAGCACGCCGGGGACAGCAGCACGGCGTCCCCTGGACGCGCCAACGTGCGAGCTCGTTCGATGACGTCCTCGAAACTCCCTTCGGTGTGAACCGGGACGATGTCGCCCAGATCCCTTACCACGAAGGGTTGCGCCTCGCCGAAAGCTACCACTGCCTGGCACCGTCCCAACGTCGGCGCCAATGAAGAATACGGGACTCCCTTGTGCCGGCCGCCCAGGAGCAACACGAATGGCTGATCCACCGCCGCGGTCGCCATGACCGTAGATCCTACGTTGGTGGCCTTCGAGTCGTTGATCCAGAGGACCCGATCCACCGTGCGCACCGGCTCCAGGCGGTGGGCCAGCGGACGAAACGATGTCAGAGCCCGGCCCAGGGACTCGAGCGGGGCGCCTGCCGCCTGGGCCGCCAGGATGGCCGCCAGAGCATTGGACACGTTGTGCATGCCCAGCAGTCGGAGATCCGACCGTCGCAACACCTCGACGTCTCTGACCACCAGTGCCAGTATGTGGGGGTCATACCGGGCATCGGCTGGCCCTGACGTGCTGAAGGTCAAATGCCGCCCGGGAACCCCCTCCGCGACCCTGCTCACCTCAGGGTCGTCAGCGTTGATGACCCATACGGAATCCACGGTGGCGTTTCGGAAGAGGTTCGCTTTATCCGCGTAGTACTGTTCGAGCGAATCGTAACGGTCGAGGTGATCTGGAACGAGGTTGGTGAAGATGCCGACGGCTGGGGCGAGGTGTGGAGCGTCGTGTAGCTGGAAGGACGATAACTCCACTACGACCCATCCCGGCGGATGTTCCTCGCCGGCGACCAGGCTGAGCGGCAGCCCGATGTTGCCCGCCGCGACGGCGCCCACCCCCGTTTCGTGCAGCAGGTGCGCCACAAGTGCCGTGGTGGTGGTCTTCCCGTTCGTTCCCGTCACCCCCACGATCCGCGTCGAGGGGGGCAATGCGCGTGCCGCGACATCCACCTCGGCATACACGGGCGTACCCGCTTTCTTGGCGGCGAGGATCGGGGATGCGGTCGGCGGAACCCCCGGCGACACCACCACCGCGATGGATGTGCCGATCCGTGCCAGGTCGTGGGTACCCAAATCCACTACCACGCCGTCGGCCTGGAGCGCCTCCACTGCGGAGTCCGCTATCGCGAGCGACTCGTCGGAGGCGTACACCTGGACACCATGCCGGGAGAGGAGGCCGGACACGGCCACGCCACTTCGGCCGAGGCCGATGACAGCCACTTCCCTGCCGGCACCGATCCACTCGTCGAACATCACCGGATCTTGAGCGTCGACAGGGCAACGAGGGCGCAGACGATACCCACGATATAGAACCGGGTAACCACGGTCGTCTCCCGCCATCCAAGCTTCTCGAAGTGGTGGTGGAGCGGAGCCATCCGGAAAACCCTGTGCGCGTCGGCGTACTCCCTCCCCCGGGTTCGCTTGAACCACTTGTAGGTGCCTGTTTGGACCAACACCGAAGCCGTCTCGGCCGCGAATACTCCGCCGATGAGCAGGAGGAGAAATTCCGCCTTCAGGAGGATGGCGACTGTTCCCAGCGCGCCGCCGATTGCGAGGCTGCCGGTATCTCCCATGAACACCGTCGCCGGATGAGCGTTGAACCAGAGGAAGCCGAGGCTGGCCCCCATCAAGGCAGCGCAGAAGATCGTCAATTCCCCCGCGCCAGGCAGGTAGAACAAGTTCAAGTACTGCGTCACGTCTACCCGTCCGAAGATGTAGGCGAAGATCCCGAACGCGGCGGCGGCGACCGCCGTCAGTCCGGTGGCAAGCCCATCGAGACCGTCCGTCAAATTGACCGCGTTGGTGCTCCCAGTGATGACGAACGTGACGAAGAACACGAAGAGTGCCGGCGTGAAAACGACGACGACATATTTGAAGAAGGGGATGGTGGTCCCGCTGGCGGGCATGATCTCGGTCGACACGACGGGGTCGAAGATCAGAATGAGCCCCAGGACCAAGCCAAAGGTCGACTGACCCAGGAGTTTCCACTTGGCAACAAGACCCTGCGACTTTCCCTCGACGATCTTGAGGTAATCGTCCAGGAAGCCGATGGCGCCCATCCACAACGTGGCGAAGATCGCCACAAACACGAATCGGTTGTCCAGTCGAGCCCACAGAATCGTCGGCACCACGGTCGCCAGGATTATGATCAACCCGCCCATGGTGGGGGTGCCACGCTTTTCCTGGTGGCTGGCCGGGCCGTCGGCCCGGACCACCTGCCCCACTTTCCGGGCCTTTAGCTGAGCAATGATGGTCGGCCCGACCAAGAAGGCCAACAGCATGGCTGTCACCATCGCGCCGGCCGCCCGGAAGCTGATGTAGTTGAACAGATTGAAAACGATATGGGTCGAACTGAGAGGGGCCAGCCAATAGTAGAACATGGGGCCTCAGCCGTCGGTGAAGGAGTCGCGGTTCCGCAAGTACGGAAGTATACCTTCGAGCGCGACCCCCCGGGATGCCTTGAGCACGACCGTGTCATCGGGTTCGAGCATGGGCGCCAGCGTCTGTCCCAGCGTGGCAACGTCTCCGGCGGTCACGAGACGGTCTCCCAAACGATCGGCCCAGGGCTCAAACGCGGCAACGAAGTCGCCTACCGCTCCAATCAGGTCTGGCCCGGACTCTACCAGTTCTCTTGCAACGGCAGCATGATACGCCGGCGCTTCCGCTCCCAGCTCTCGCATCGTCCCCACCACCCAAACCAGTCGGCCGTTTCGCTGTATCGATCCCGCCAGACCGATCGCGGCTTGAAACGACTCCGGGTTGGCGTTGTAGCAATCATCGATGATGGTGAGGCCGGCCTCCCGGAAAACATCGCCGCGACCGGACGGGAGCCGAATGTCTTCCAGGGCTCCTGCGGCGGCGAGCGGATCGAGATCCAGTTCCCGGACCATGGCCCAGGCGAGCATGGCATTGGCAGCCAGGTGACGCCCGGAAACCGGCAATCGGAAGCGGAGATGGTCGACCTGAACCGTCGCCCGGCCGGCAGCATCGTACTGCACCGCCGTGGGGTGGACATCCCCATCCTCGAGCCCGGCGGAGAGGACCCTGTGCGCCACTTCGGTCGCCCTGGAAGAGAGGTCGGGAGGTTCCCGCCCCACGACCACGAGCGGAACGTTTTCCGCCAATGCCAGTTTCTCCCGGAACACTCCTTCCAACGACCCGAACCCCTCCAGGTGCGCCGCGCCTACATTGGTGATGACCGCCACGGTCGGCTCGATGATTTCCCGGTACCGGCCGACTTCTCCCGGCACGCTAGCGCCGGCTTCGATCACCAGCGCTTCGGTATCGGCCGGCGCCCCTAGAATGGTGAGCGGGATGCCGATCAGGTTGTTGAGGTTCGCCGGAGTTTGGTGGGTCGCGTAGCGGGTACGGAGTACCGCCGCGATCATTTCCTTGGTACTGGTCTTCCCGTTGCTTCCCGTGACTGCCACGACCGGACCCGTGATTGACTGCCGGTGGTATCTTGCCAGTTCGCCCAACGCGTGGAGGGGATCGTCCACCTCGACCAACGTTAGCCCCGGTACCGGAGGGGTTCCCGTTCGCACGACTGCCGCCGTGGCCCCCCGATCTCGCGCCGTTTCGAGGTGATCATGTCCGTCGAACCGGGGGCCCTCGAGCGCGACGAACAGCGCACCCGGTGCCAACGTGCGTGTATCGGTGGAGATACTCGGGAAAGCCGCGGGCGGATCCATCGCCGGCTCGGAAGTGCCCAACGCCCGGCGGACGAACTCCTCGGACCAAGCCATCAGGATCCGACCAGGTCTTGGACGATGGAGACCTCGTCGAACGGGTGACGCTCCTGTCCAATGATCTGGTAGGTCTCATGCCCCTTCCCGGCCAAGAGCACGGTATCCTCGCTTCGGGCCGCGTTCAGGGCCGCCTCAATCGCCTCCCGGCGATCGGTGATTCTGATGTGGCCGTCGGCCATTCCCTGTTCCACGTCATCGAGTATCGCCTCGGGATCCTCGGTCCGCGGATTGTCCGAAGTCAGAACCGGCAGGTCCGCCCACTCCGAAGCAATGCGACCCATGATCGGCCGCTTGCCTCGATCACGATCGCCGCCGCATCCGAACACGACTATCAGCCGGCCCCGGACGAGCGGTTTGAGCGATCGCAGGACCCTCTCGAGCGCGTCGGGCGTGTGGGCATAGTCCCGCAATACGGGGCACGGCCGTCCGCTGATCAAATCCATACGCCCCGGCACCTGTGGCGCCGACTCCAACCGTCTGGCCACCGCTCCAATGTCCAGCCCGAGCGACAGGGCACACGCCGCGGCTCCCAGCGCATTGTGGACGTTGAACCCACCGAGAAGGGGCAAGGCGATGACCCGGGTACCGAAGTTCCCGGTCAGCTCGAAACGGCTGCCCGAGGAGTCCATGCTGAGATGGCCGGCTCGCACGTCGGCCTCGACCTCGATTCCGAACGTCACGACCCGGGGGGCGGACACATCGCCCCAGGAATCGTCGTCGCGATTCACGATCGCTACGCCGTCCGGGGCTAGGTAATCCGCCAGCCGGAGTTTGGCAGCCCGATAGGCCTCCATGGTCCCGTGATAGTCGAGATGATCGCGGCTCAGGTTGGTGAAGATCACCGCGGCAAAGGTGAGCCCGTCCAGGCGACCCTGTTCGAGGCTGTGGGAGGAGGCCTCCAGCGCTACCGTGAGCGTCCCCCGGGCCACGAGGCTCGCGAGAGTGGCTTGGAGATCGACAGCCCCCGGTGTGGTGAGCAGGCCGGCACTCGACGGCACCGGTTCGCCCAATCCATCGAAGGCGCCGAGCGTGCCTATAGTACCGACCGTTTCCCGTTCGTTCAGCAGGTGACGGACCAGTTGGATGGTCGTCGTCTTGCCATTCGTGCCGGTGATGCCAATGAGATCGAGCCGGTCGGCCGGCTTGCCGTACCACTCCTCGGCCAGGACGAGCGCCGCACGGCGGGCGTCATGCACCACCACCTCGGGGACCGTTGGGCTCACTCCCGGGCGCTCGACAACCACAGCCGTGGCGCCCCGGCGCACGGCATCGTCGAGAAACCGATGACCATCGGTGTCGCTTCCGGGAACGGCTACGAAGACGTCGCCAACGGCCACGGTCCGACTGTCGGTCTGAACCCCGCTGATATCGGCCCCCGTGTCGGGACGGGACACGACGAGCCCTTCGCGTTGCAAAGCCGCGAGCATCTCCGGCCAGGTGAACGACATGTCAGTTGGTCCACACGATGACGGTCCGACCGACCCTCAACGATTCGCCTACTGCCGGCGCACTCTGGACGATGCGCTCTCCCACGCCCCGCAACGATACCTGGTAGCCCTGCTGATGCAGCTGGCGCACGGCGTCCCGTATCCCCAGACCGATGACCCCGGGGACCCGGTGGACGGCTTTATCAGTCTCGGCCACGGGCTCGGGCGGCCAGGAGCGGGCGATCGGGGACGAAGGTGGGGCCGGATCCGCCGTCAATCGCGCCCGCCCCGAGCTTGAAGCATCTACCCGTTCCCCGGAGGCGACGAGCCGCGAGCGATCGATGGCGATACGACGCGAGGCCAGCGCCTCGTTGAGCATCTGGCGGACGACCGGAGCCGCCACCTGCGAGCCGTAGTAGCCGCGCCGCGACCGGTCGACCTTGACGATCACCACCAACTGCGGGTCGTCGCCCGGAAAGAGGGCGGCGAAGGACGAGCGATGGGCATTGATGTACCTACCACCTTCCGTTATCCGGGCGGTGCCGGTCTTGCCGGCGAGCTGATAGTTCTGCAGTTGCCCCCGTTCCCCGGTGCCCCCCTCCCCGACAGCGTCGCGCAGATAATGGAGCAACTCGCGGGCGATCTCCCCCGGTACCGCTCGCCGTATCGGTTCGGGTTGATGGCGATACACCACTTGGCCGTCCGGGTCCCGGATCTCCTTCACCAGAGTTGGGGCGAGCAGGATCCCATCATTGGCAATCGCCCCATACGCCACCGCCAACTGCATGGGCGTCACGGAAAACTCGTACCCCATGGCGATACTGGCACGGCTCCCCCTGGATGGTCGCCATTCTTCGGGGTAGCGCAGACGGCCGCGGGACTCCGACGGGAATTCGATCCCGGTTGGGCTCCCGAAGCCAAACGCCCGGAGCGTCTGGTACTGCTCGACCGGGGTCAGCCGCTGTGACAACTTCGCCATGACGATGTTGCTGCTCACTTGCACCGCTTCAGCGAGGTTCAGAGTGCCTTCCTCTTGGTGAGAGTCCTCGATGATTCGCCAATGACTCGCCCTGGTGGGTTCCTCGACCAGCGGCATACGCCACCTTCCACCTTCGGCGCTCTCCCGTACCGATGAGTCCACCCGTTCCCAGAGCAACAAGGCCGCCGCGGTGAAGAGCTTTGCCGTCGATCCGGGTTCGAAGGTCGTGGTGATGGCGGACGGTGAAGCGGTGGCGCCACCGGCGGTCAGCGAGGCCACGGCCAGCAGTTCCCCGGTGGCAGGATCGAGAAAGACGACGTCGCCCGCGCTGGCCTCGAACCGCTCGATGACGCTTTCCAGCCCCCGTTCGGCGATGTCCTGGAGTTCAGCATCCAGAGTGAGGTAGATATCGAACCCCGCTATCGGCTCGTCGATCCGGCGCCCGGGCGACGGGTAGCGCCGGCCCCTCGAATCCCGCAACACGACCGCTTCCCCCGGCACTCCGGCCAACACCGAGTCGAGGTACAACTCCAACCCATCGGCCGCCCGCCCGTCGGCATCGAGTCTCCCGATGATCGGCCGGGCGAGTTCGGAGGAGGGGTGAAAGCGAAGCAGTTCCAGTTCCAGGTGGACGCCCGCCAGACCCCGCAGGGGCTCGACCTGGGAAGCCGTGTAGGGCCCGCGGTAGTAGAGCCAGGACCTGCCACTCCGAAGGTCGGCTCGCATGCGGCTGGTTGTGCGTTTGAGCTGGCGGGCCAACACCCGGGCGGTACTGTCGAGCGCCTGGACCTCACGAGGGGCCACCCCGATGTGATAGTACGCGTGGGTGATGGCCAGTGGCTCGCCGTGGCGGTCGAAAATGGTCCCCCGCCGTGCAGGAAGCTCCTCGCGAACCAGCAGTTGTGATTCGGACTTATCGGCCCAGCTGCGACCCTCGGCCAGTTGGATCTGCGCGGCCCGGAAAACAATCGCGGCCAAGGCCACACCGAAAAGAACTTCCAGGACACGAACCCGGTGGGCGGGCTTCACTTTCACGGCGCGTCCTCAAGATCCGGGAGAGTGAACAGCACGTACTCGCTGTCCGTTGGGCGTCGCAGACCCAACCGCCGTTCCACAAGCGGTACCAATACTGCCCGGCTCGAAGCCTGCCGCACCCGCCGAACAAGCTCCGCCTGTTTGGCCTCGAGAGTCAATCGGTCCTGCCGGAGTTGAGCAAGACGCCTGGCGCTACGGTAACTGACGGTGTCACGAGCGATGACGACCCCGGCTACCACCAGGAACGCCACGAGCCACAGAAACACCCAGTGTCGCCCTTTAGGCTTCATTCCCTGATACCTGAAAAATCCTGAGTTTGGCGCTCCGCGCCCGGGGGTTGGCCGCAACCTCCGCCTGCTCGGGCACGACGGGCTTACGTGGTATGGCCCGTCCCAGGGGCACCCCGCGACAGGTACAGACCGGCTGGTGAGGCGGGCACACGCAGGATCGAGCCCATGAGTGGAATGCCTGTTTGACGATCCGATCCTCGCCTGAATGATAACTGATCACCGCTAATCTCCCACAGGGGGAAAGCGAGTCCCGCATGCTCGGCAAGGCGGCCGCCAAGCCGGTGAGTTCGTCGTTGACGGCGATCCGGAGTGCCTGAAAGATGCGAGCGAAATCGGCCGGCCCCGAGCGTGGCCCCAGAACGGCCCGGACGGCGTTTACCAAATCATCGCTCGTGGCGAAGGCGTGGCGTTGCCGTCTTCGGTCGATTTCTCTGGCCATGCGCCGTGCTCTGCGTTCGTCAGCATAGTCGGCCAGGATGCGTTGCAGCTCCTCAACCGGGGCATCGTTCAGCCAGTCAGCGGCGCTTTGACCCGTGCCGTCCATCCGCATGTCCAGCGGCGATCCGGGGCGGAAGGTGAACCCGCGGTCCTCCTGGTCGAACTGCCGCGAGGAGACACCCAGATCCAGGAGGATGAAGTCGGGTCTGAAGCCCCGGATAGCCTCCAAAGCTTCCGGGTCGGCGTAGGAGGCCTGGATCAGCCGCACCTCACGGCCGAGGCGCTCTCGGGCAACCGCGATTGCCGCGGGATCGCGATCAATCCCCAAGAGCTCGACACCCGGCCTCTCGAGGAGGGCTGCCGCATGCCCGCCATCACCCACAGTGCCGTCGACCACACGACATGCTCCCTGGGCCTCAGCAACGACCCGCTCGACCAGGACCGGCTCATGATGCTCGGGCATGGGCACTCCCCGGGGAGAACCCCACAAAAAAGAGACACCCTGCGCTGGGGGCGAACAGGGTGTCTCTCGAAGTTGCAACGGGGCTGACGGGACTCGAACCCGCGACCTCCGCAGTGACAGTGCGGCACTCTAACCAAACTGAGCTACAGCCCCCGGTGTGGAGCACCGCAATATAGATGGGGAATCTGCGCGGAGAAACCCCTCTCGCTATCGTCCCGACCCGCCGGAAGAGCCGTCACAGTAGGCGGTCAGCATCGAGGCGATCCGGGGTTTGTATTGCTCCACGTACCCCAGAAACGTCTCAACCTGCTCCGCGTTCGTTTCCTTGCCGAGGTGCAGTGCGGTCTCGGATTCCGTGATCAGGTCGTTCATCTGGCCGGCCATCTCGCAGGACTTTTGCTCCTCCGTCGGCTCATCGAGGGCCGCAGCCAACAGGAACGACGACAGCCCCAGCACGTAGTTCGCTGTTTGGGTAATCGGTGGCGAGTCATCCTGCACCAACCCGATGGCTGTCCGGGTTGCCAGGGCCGCGCCCTCTAGATCCTGCGGCGGTTGCAGGAGCGGGAGGGCCCCCGTGGTCAGAATCGCGGCCGAGTTCACTCGGTCGGTATCGGTACCCTGCGCCACGGCAAACTCGATGAATGGAATGGCGTCGGGAACCCGCCGGGCCTCCATCAGTGCCTGGGCCGTGGCGAGCGCCGGCGTCACCGACGTGGGGTCGAGTGCGTTGAGTCGCGCGGTGGTCACGATCGCGCTGTCCAGCTCCCCGGCCGTGACATAAGCGCCAGCCAACTGCTCGAGGAGGGTGATGTTTTCCGGGTACTTCCTGACGCCGACCTCTGCCCAATGCATCAGGGCCACGGAGTCGGCCGCGGCATCGGCAAAGACCGTCACCTTCAGGAAGTAAGTCGAGTCGACCGAGGTCGAATCGATGTCGTAAATCGCGGCCAGGGCGGCCAAGGCTTCGGGGAATTCGCCCGCCACCGCGTGCGCGTTGGCCTTCAGATCGTAGAGGTCCGGGTTGTACGGATCGCGGGAGAGGCCTTCGTCGGCGATGGCCACGGCCGCGCCCGGACGCCCGTATTGGTTGAACAGCTTGATCGCCGATTCGCGCAGAGCCTGGTTGGTCGGTGCGACCAGCAACATCGCCTGGAACGCTTCGATCACCTTGTTGGTGTCCCCCAGGGACTCGTACTCTTCCGCCAGCATGGTGAAGGCGGGGAGGCTCAGTGGGTCTCCCTCAATGGCGCGATTGATGTGGGCGATGACTGAGTCCGAGGGCTCGCCGTCTTCCTTGCTGATCTGCGCCAGGCACATTTCGGCCAGACCCTGATTGGGCACCCGCTTGATGGCCTTCTCCGCGGCCCGTACAGCATCCCGCCGCTTGTCCGGGTTCATTAGGAGATCGGTGCACTGCTTCGCATCCTGGTAGGCCCGAATCGGGTCCTTGAAATCGTTAGCGAGTTCCTTGCCGAAATCTCCCAGGCTTTCACCGGACTCCTGCGTCTTCCGAATGACGTAGCCGGCATCGTCGTGCAACCCGGCAAACCGCGTTATGGCAAGGTAACGGCCGTCCTGTCGCCGGCTCATCATGGTGATGAACAGCGCTCGTGCGGCCATCTCCTGGGCGAAGCGGCGCGACACCGGAACGGTCAGAATGGCGTCCTGCGGGTAGCCCCAGACCTCGAGAGCGTCGTTCATCTGCTCTCGAGGAATAACCTGGAAGTTGCTACCGGCCACGCGGTCCATGCGGTCCCGCAGCGCCTCACCGACTTCCACCGACGCGGCGGAATCGGCAACAGCCCGGACGTAAGGGTTGGCTACAAAAATCTTTGGGGCGGCCCTGACCGCGCCTCCCCGCCCTGAACCGGACGGGATCTGGCTGGCCATTGGCGCCGCCAACACGGCGCTCAGCATCACGACGGAGAAGACGCGAGTCAATCGCATTCCAACAACCTCCAGTGCAGCCAGCGGTCCCGCAGGGGCGGCACACGCTGCCAAGTATCTTTCAAGCCTACGCAGTGGGCGAAGAGGGATTCGAACCCCCGACTTCCTGCTTGTAAGGCAGGCGCTCTGAACCAACTGAGCTATTCGCCCTGGTGGGTCCAGCCGCCGTTGATGGCTCATGCCGCCCCCCACAACAACGTACCTCTCTGCTCGAACCGTTACAGGGCAATTCCCAGCGGGAACAGTACGCAATACCCAAGAACCAGCAGAACGGCCGCGGCGCTCGCGCTGCCAGCGCCAAGGAGGACGTAGCCCCCCACCAACGATATCACCGCGGCACTCAATAGCGCTATGTTGCGAGGCCCCAGCGGCGAACGCCGAGTGGGCACGGTAGGGGGCTGATCAGGCATAAGCCTAGAGCTTAGTCACCGTCCCCACCCAGGTCAAGATTGGGCCGACCACTGGCCCATCCCCCTAAGTCCGCGTATCGCAGTCGCTTCCCACCTTCACCATGGCAACGGACGTGCCAAGGGCCTGGATCCGCACATCGAGCCGGTCACACAAGCTGGTCCTGGTCAGTCTCCGGAGAGTGTCCTTCCCCAGGGACAGTGTCAGCCGGGGCAATTCCGCTGCCTTCCTCCAGCCTCCAGTCGTCCGCCACCTCCCAGCCCTGATCCAGGGCCACCCGCCGTGGGAGGTCACGCCGACGCCGGTACCAGTGGGCGACGACGACGACACCGCCCAGGACGAGCCACATTCCCCCCGCCGCCAACCACGTGAGCCAGCCGTAACGCCGTTTCACGCTGGCGCGCCACATCGTATCGAACCGGTCGAGCGGGAACCCGGTGGTCGCGATCACGGCAGCTTCGAATCCGGTGCCTGCCCGGAGCCGTTGCAGCAGAGGAGCGAGGGTTCGGGAGGGATTCCGGTGCGCGAGCTCCACAACCGCGGACATGGCCAAGGCGTATGCCGAGGCGGCCGTATGTGATGAACCCCGCAGCGCGGCGTCGAGTTCACCCAAGGTCGGGACCCGGCCCCTGATGACCGCCAAGTTAAGGCCCCAGTTCTCGAGACGGCCGAACTCGCCCGCGGCCCATGCCGCATAGCCCTCGTCGAACCACAGCGGGACCCGCACGTCGACCGCCGCGTGCAAGGCAATGTGTGCCAGTTCATGCTGCAGGGTGGAGCGGATGGCGACGTCGTCCGCCCGCAAGACGATGGTCCCGGATCCCGGGAACGCCAGACCAACGCCCCACTGGGGAACCTGGCCGCGAGACATGCGCGAGAATGTGACCTCGTCCGGCACGACGATGAGCCGCACGGGGCCCAGTTCTACGCGGCCGAGGGCCGGCCATTCAACCGGGGTGTCGGCGATCTCCGCCATCGCGATCGCCAGGTTCGCGTCGTTGGGCCAACTTACGACGGTGACCTTCCCCACTTGGGTGGTGATAGGGGTGGCGGGAGTTTGGAGGGCGAGAGCGATCAGGGCTACTCGGAGCGCGGGACGTCACCTCCTGAATCGACCAGCTCCAACAACTCCTGGCAGCGTTTCCCCCACGGGTTGAAACGATTGGCCTTGAAGCCGTCGGCCCAGGTCTGGCGCGCGGCCTCTTTCTCCCCAGAGAACCATTGGGCGCGCCCCAATTCGAAGTATGCTTCGATCAGGTTTGGTCCAAGATCGAGCGTCTTGGTGAGAAACGACAGCGCGTCCTCGTACATTTCGCGCTCGAGATACACCAGGCCCAGGTAGAAATGGGCGTAGAGTGTGGCCTTGCGGTCGTTGGCCAGACGAATCGCTTTCGAAAGGTGTTCGATCGCTTCGCCGAAGATGCGCTTCTTGAGACAGATATATCCCACATTGATGCGGGCCAGGGAGTTCGCCGGCTCTTTCATGAGCACCTTGGAGAAAGTACCCAGGGCGTCGTCGTAGTCTTCGTTGAGCATTTGCGCCCACCCCAACAAGGAGCGCGCATGTGAATCGTCGGGGGCCAGGGCCAGGGCCTTGTTCAGAGCCTCAATGGCGCTGAGGTGATCGCCCAACGATATCAAGCTCCAACCCTTCTCGATGTAGGTCGACGCCCCGAGGTGGTCCGCGTGGACCGCGGGGCGAGCGCCGGTAAACTGGGGAGCCTGCGCGCCATCGGCAGCACCGGAGCGTTGTTTGTACCGCTCGACCAGCCCGCGGATGCCCTCTTTGACGTCCGCCAATTCGGACAACGCCCCATCGACCTCCTTGAAGTAGGCGATGATTTCCCGTTTCAAGGCTTCACGTTCGGCTTGCGAATCGGCCTGCTCCAGGCGCCGTTCGATGTCCGCGTGTCTGCCTCGCAGGGCGGCCAACCACGTTTCGGTCATGTAAGCTACGCCTCGCTGCCGGCCTTGGCCCCGGCATCGGTCAATTGCAGTCGTTCGGTTGAACTGAACAGCTTGCCCGCGTTGAGCATGACGACCGTATCCGAGTTGTGGGACAGTAGCCCGGCGATGTACTTCGCCGCGAGTCCACGCACCATTGCCGGCGGTGCGGTGATGGCACCGGCATCCAGACGATGGACCTCCTGCACATGATCCACCAACACGCCTACCGGGTGGTCGTCGATGCGCAAGATGATCAGCCGGGTTTCGTCCCCGATGTCCGGCGTGAAACCGAGTCGTTTGCGGAGATCAACGACCGGGGCCATGCCGTCGTCGTACGGTATTACCCCTTCCAGAAACTCCGCCGCGTTAGGCAGCGAGGTTGGAGTCGCATACCGGAGAATGCGGTCCACCTGGCCGATCTCAAACGCGAAGAGCTGGTCGCCGACGCTGAAGATGACTACCTGAATCTCGTCGCCGCTCGTCGTCATGATGCCATTCCGCGCTCGATGATGGTCGGAGCCAGGGCCGCAAGGTCGATGATTGGAATGAACAGACCGTCCCGCTGCACCACGCCCACCGCTCCGGGCATGTCGTGGTCATCGGGTAGCGGGCGTACGGCATCGGTCGTGACTTCCACCGCGTGATCCACTTCCAAACAGATGCGCCGGCCATCCAAGGTTGCGACCACCGCCATCTCACCGAGGGCGCTGGGACAACCGCCACCATCCAGCGCCGCCCCCAAGTGAAAGACGGGAACCAGTCTCCCCCGTACCGGGATGACCCCACGCAAGGCGGGCGCGGTCGAAGGTACCGCGAAGGGCACTACCATATCGATAACTTCGATGAGCGGGTCCATGGCCAGCCCCACGTGCTTTTCTCCCGCCTGCACCAGCAGGAATCGGCTGTCCATCGGTCAACGTCCCGGCAGCGAGGCGAGCCAGGCGCTGGCCTCCGCGCCCAGGCGGTCGATGCCTAAGACCTCGTCTACTGCCCCAATCTCCACGGCCGCTTTCGGCATGCCGTAAATCGTCGCGCTCTCCTTGCTCTGAGCCATCCCGTACCCCCCAGCTCGGTGAATGGCCGCCAACCCCTCCGCACCATCCCGGCCCAATCCGGTCAGCACCATCCCCAAGGCCCGGTCGCCAAACACCGCCGCGACCGAATGAAAGAGCGGATCGGCCGCCGGGCGCACCCCCCATACCGTCGGCTCCTGGTTCAACACCAAGTGGGGACCGTCAGGGCCAAGTTCCACCTGCATATGATAATCGCCCGGGGCGATGTACGCCGTGTCGGTCGCGAGTGGCACCCGTTCACCACCTTCGACGACCTTGAGTCCGCTCTGTCCGTCAAGTCGCTCGGCCAGGCTCCTGGTAAACTTGGGCGGCATATGCTGGGCGATCACCACTGCGGCATCGTGCCCTGAAGAAATCCGGGGCAGGACTTCGGCCAACGCTCGCGGACCACCGGTGGACGCTGCGATTGCGAGGCAGCAGGTCGGCCGGCCGGGAACGGCGAACAGCGGCTCAATGGCACCCACCGCGGGGCGCTGTGGCCGGGCGAGTACCGGGAGCCGATTCAGCTCCGCCGTTGCCGCGGCTTCGAGTGCCGCCAAGAGTCGGTCCGCGAACCTGTTCCTCGCGATCTCGGTGCGGTCCTCTTCCTTGGCGACCAGTTCGACCGCGCCTAGTTCGAGGGCACGGATGGCTGCGGCCGTCCCCTGCCCTGCGTAAGCACTCACCACGATGACCGGGCGGGGCAATTCCGACATGATGTAACCGATGGCCCCAAGGCCATCCAGTTCGGGCATCTCCAGATCCATGGTAATGAGATCCGGCATGAACTTGTGCAGTTTCTTGAGGGCGTCGGCTCCGTTTCGAGCGGTCGCGACGACCCGGAACCGGCCCGACGCGTCAATCACGGAACTCAGCAGCCGGCGGAAAAAGGGGCTGTCGTCGACCACCAGGACGGTGGGGCGGTCAGATACGCTCAACACCGGTACGGACCGAGCTCACCTCCACCACACCGGAATCGACGTGAAGCCGGACCGTACGACCGAAGTCACCGCCCACGGCTTCGCCCACGATCGGTATCCGATGGGCTCCCAGTGTTTTTTGGGTCGATATGATGTTGCGTTCGCCCATCTGGATCGCCCCCGAAGCCAGCATGGCGAACATCGACGCTCCCCCAATCAGTCGGGCAGTAATCCGTCTAGGGCTGGCGCCCA
The DNA here is from genome assembly GCA_036443495.1 of Gemmatimonadales bacterium. GTDB lineage: Bacteria > Gemmatimonadota > Gemmatimonadetes > Gemmatimonadales > GWC2-71-9 > N074bin45. The sequence goes on from JAZFYL010000006.1 coordinate 23,617, forward strand.
ACTCCGCCATTTCTTCCAGCATGGCCGGGATCGCGGTCTGGGGGAACTTTCGAAGGTTGGCGCCGCGCCTGGCCAGCGACGGGGTCGGGAGGAGAATGTGGGCCAGACCACCAACCTGAATTTTGGGATCGTGCAGGACCACCGCGACGCAGCTACCGAGCCCATAGGTCACCAGGACATCGCCGGCACATCCAACTCGGAAGTCGGCGACTTTGACCACCACGTCGTCGGCGTCCATCAAGCCACCTGGTAGATACGCTCGCGAACATCGAGCAGAGTGAAGCGCTTCTGGGCTTCGCCGAACATCGTTTCGACTTTTCCCAACACGAGAGCGCCATCGTCGGACAGGACATCCGCGAACACGGTGAACAACTGGAGCTGCGTGGGGCGATCGAAATAGATGACGACGTTGCGACACACGATCAGATCGTACGATGAGTGGAGCGGAGGATCCCGGATGAGATCGAGCTGCCGCACGTGGACCAGCGACCGGAGCCGCGGGACGACCTCATACTCTTCCCCGATGGGGCGACAATACTCGTCGCGGTGAAGCGCGGGGGCTTCATCGAACGCCGAGGCGGGATACCGGCCCGCTTCGGCGCGCGCCAGGCACTCGCGGTCGATGTCCGTCGCATCGATATGGACCCGATCCAGCCAGTGGCGACGGCCAAGCCGCTCCGACTGGTCGGCGAACAACATGGCCAGGGTGTGCGGCTCTTCGCCGGAGGCGCAGCCGGCGCTCCACACGCGGACATGCCCCTCACGTGCCTGGAACAAGGCCGGGAGGATGGTATCCGCCAGGCTCTCCCAAGTCTCCCGATTGCGATAGAACCGGGTCACGTTGATGGTCAGGGTGTCCTTGAGATGCTGGTACTCGTCCGGCCTTTCTCCGAGCAGCGACTGATACGCCTTGTAGGTGTGGACCCCGCAGGCGCGCATCCGGACGGCAATCCTCCGGCGCAGGCACTTTTGTTTGTATGCGTGCAACGCCAGGCCGGCAGCCTGGGAGATGGTCTGCGTCAACGCCTGGAAGCTGGCTTCATCGCCGGCGTTCATCCGGCATTTTCCAGCATGTCGAGGTTGGCCCGAGCGAGTTGGTGTCCCGCGTTCAGCGTTGTCGCCCGCTTCCAGTATCCCTGGGCCCGCTCCCGATCGTTCCGTTTATAGGCCAGGTTCCCCAGTTTGAAGTACAGGTCGTCCCCCAAATCGGGGCTCAGTTTTGCCGCCCGCTCATACGAGGAATGGGCTTCATCGTAGTTCCCCGCACGATAGAACAGGTCGCCGAGGTTCTTGGAGATCTGCGGGATCGTGGGTTCCTGTTCGAAGGCTTTCCGCAACACCTGCTGGGCCTCGGGTACCGATCCTGCAACTTCGAGGAGCACGGCGAAGTTGTTGGCCAACACCGCCTGTTCCGGGTGGGCCTTCACCGCTTCGGCTGCGAGATCGCGGGCTGCATCGTGGTCCCCTTCCCCGGTGTGGGCCAGCGTCATGGCCCAATACCAGACGGCCGGCGGCGTACGATCGCCGAGCAGCTCCCTCGCCCTGGCCAGCCGCCCCGCGGCCACGCTGAAATCGTCTTGCTTGAGGGCCACGACCCCCCATCCGATCATGGCTCGGGGATCATCACGGGCCCGGCCGACGGCGTCGGCAAAGGTCGCTTCGGCCTCCTCCAGCCGGCCCATACGCTCAAGGGCATATCCGAGATTGTGGAGTGCGCCCGGGCGGGGACCGCCCCGCTCCACCGCAAGCTCGAAGTGTTTGACTGCTTCCTCCCAGCGGGCCTGCTTGAGTGCGATGAGCCCCAGGTAGAAGGGTGCGCTGCCTTCCGACGGTCGCAATTCCGCAACCCGGCGGAACTCCCGCAGCCCCTCTTCCAACATGTCCGTCTTGTAGAACGCGATACCGAGGTTGCGGTGTTCTTCTACTCGCGCCTCGTTCACCCGGGGCGCCTCGCGAGTACTCGATGTTCCCACCCGCTGTACGAACCCCGCGGTGATCAACCCGTAGAGCGCCTTGCCCAAATCGAACTCGGCGAGTCCGCTCTCCTCGAGCAGTTGGTCCACGTCGCGCTCGCCGTCGAGGTGACAGAGGATCTGCTTCTGTTCCGGCGAAAGAGCGACTTCAGCCGAATCCAGGCGTTCCTGATCGACCGCGAAGATCAGGTCGAACGAGGGGACCTTCTTCTCGATGAGGCTCCACTCGTCGACCCGGCGGGCGCCCTCCAGCAACAGCGATTGCGGGTTGATCGCCACGACCATATCCTGCTCTGGTTGGACGCCAGCTTCGAAGTTGAAGGTCCCGGCGTGCCAGGTGAACAGGAAATACACGGCTTCTTCGATTTGCAGCCGTATGTATTCCTCCAACTCGGAGCGCTCGATCACCCCTTGCTCAACGAGAATCTCTCCGAGTTTCTTGTCGCGGAAGTTGCCCTGCAGCTCGAGGGCCTCGGTTTGCTGCTCGGTGGTGATGCGGCCGCTGGCGACCAGGATATCGCCCAGCCGATCGCGACGGTTCACGATCGAGGCGTAGCTGATGAGCCCCTCATCGAAGTAGATGTATCCGAAGTTCTGGCGGTCGGCCACCGCCAGGCAGCCGGTCTTCTTCCCCAAGGACAGTAGCTGAATGACGTCGGGGAGGCTCGCTTCCTTCAGGCTGCCTTTGATCGCCATCAGCGCCACTCCTCGATAACCCGACCGCCCGCGTCGGGCCATGTCCAGATCATCTTCTCGCGACTTCGCGGTCCACCGGCAGTCGGTGCCACGATACCGCTGGACCGTACCCGTCGGCGGTCACTGGGGCGTTTGCTGGGCGGACCCTCGAGGATCTCCCGAGCGAGCGCTGCCGAGGGCACGAGTTCCTGGACCTCGGCGGCGGTGAGCACGCGCTGCACCAAACCATGCAGGCTGCGCACTGATTCCACCGGACGGCTCGCCAGGTAGGCCGACAACTCGGCATCCTCGAGATCGAGTTTGGCCCGCAACAGGCGGGCGGCCACTTCCTGGCGAATTTCCCGTTCCGGAGGCGGCAACTCGACCACCAGTCCTCCCTCGAGTCTGGTCAGGAGCCGCGGCTCCACCCCAGTGAGCTCCGCCAGCGGCACGGTGGAGGTAAAGACCATTTGCCGCTCATCGGCCAGGAACTTGTTGAACAGGATGAACAGCATCTCCTGGGTGCGGTCTTTGTTAGCCACGAGGTGGACATCGTCGAGCAGAAAGGCACTGGCGTTTTCGTAGCGGGCCCGCCACTGGGTGACGCGCTCGTTGTCGACGGCATCAATCAGTTCGGCGATGAAATCGTGCGCATCGAGGCAGGCGACCCTGCTGCCCGCCTCCTTGGCCAGCTCGTTGCCGATACCGTGAAGGAGGTGCGTTTTCCCCCGACCGCTGCCACCGATGATGACCAGGGGGTTGTAGCGAACCCCTGGCTCCTCCGTCACGGCCAGGCCGCTCCGGAGGGCGACCCGATTGCCGCCGCTTTCGAAGAGTTCTTCCAATTTCCACAGGGGTGACGGGCCTGGCGGAGGCGTCGTCCCCGCCCTCGCCTCGGCGACGAGCCCCTCGGCAACCGCAACCTTATCAGGGTCACGGAAGACCGCCGACCCGGCCACAGCGGATTCCATCTCCTCCGCCTCGTGGGCAAGGGCCTGGAGCCGGCCAACGTCGGTCTCAAAGGCCTCCAGCACGGATTCGAGATCATCGGAGAGTTCGCCCTCGAGCAACAGTTCGAGCCGGGTGGTACGGTACCCCTCCCCTTCCCAGCGCATGATGGCCGCCGCCACCTTGGATCGCCACGACTCGACCTGGTCCGAGACAGTGGCAACTACCTCAGACAGGAAGCTCCCGAATTCGTCGCCGAGGTTCGTTTCTTCGTCCCCCTCTTCGGCAGTCGCGACCGCCGGCGCTTCCGTCGCGCCCGACTCTTGCTGAGTTTCGTCCCCGACAGGCAACGTCGTCGCACGATCGATCGCTTGGGGGACCCCCGGTATGTTCTTCAGGAAGGCGACCGCCTCGATAGCGCCGATGGGCGTATCGGAGACCGCCTGCTGCGCAATGAGGCGGTTTAGCGCGCCGATCAACTCACGCACGTTGGTGAACTGCAACCCGGCCACCGCGTCGACGACATCCTTGTCGAATGTCACGTCCCGCTCCTGAGCCCGCCGTGCCAGAATGGCCGCACGGGTCTCGTAGTCCGGGGTGGCGATGTCCACGACGAGCCCACCGGCGAAGCGCCGAATCAACCGGTCGTCCAGGGCTTCGATGTCCACCGGGGGACGGTCGCTGGTCAGAACGATCTGGCGCTGCTCGGTTTGCATCACGTCGGTGAGGCGGATGAGTTCCGCCTGCATCTCCCGGCGGTGCGCCAGAAACTGCACGTCGTCCAACAGCAATAAGTCTGCGTCGCCCACGTGCCGGCGGTAGGCCTCCCCCTGCCCAGCCGCCACAGCGGTATGGAACGCCTCGACGAAATCATCCAGGGTGAGATACTCGACCCGAAGATTCGAGTTGATTTCCAGCGCCCGGTGTCCGATCGCCATGAGCAGATGGGTTTTGCCCAGGCCCGGATCGGCGTAGACGAACAGGGGGTTGTAGCCCGTGCCGGGAGACTCGGCCACACTGCGGGCGGCGGTCACGGCCAGCCGATTCGCGGCACCCACGACCATACTGTCGAACCTGAAGTACGGATGGAGGTGATCGCTCACGATAGACTTTCTCCAGACGCCAGCCTCTTGAGTACCAGCTCCGACACGCCTTTGAGGGTCTCGAACACCCCGGCTCCGTGCAGGCAGTCGGCGGAGTAGCTGCGAACCGCTCGAAAGTTCAGGGCCTCATCCAGCTCGTCGTGGCTCATGACCAGATCCGCGGGCAGGTCCTGCTTATTGTACTGATACACCAACGGCAACGTCCGAATATCGATTCCGTGATCCAGGAGATTCTCCTGCAGATTCTGGAGGCTCTCCAGATTTTCGTCGAACCGACGGGCCTGGCTATCCGCCACGAAGACCACGCCGTCGGCCCCCTGCAATACGAGCTTGCGGGTTGCGTTGTAATAGACTTGCCCGGGAACCGTGTAGAGTTGGAAGCGGGTCGTGAAGCCCGAGATGCTTCCGAGGTCGATCGGCAGGAAATCGAAGAACAACGTGCGATCGGATTGCGTGGCCAAGGATACCATCTTGCCGCGGCGGTCTTCCGGCACCCGGCCGAAAATGTACTGCAAGTTGCTCGTCTTGCCCGACCGGCCCGGACCGTAGTATACGATCTTGCAGGTGATTTCCCTCGAGGTGAAGTTGACGAGTGACATTGCGGCTACCGTCCGAATAGCGAGCGCAGGCTGGAATGCAGTTCGTGCTCGAAGTCCTGGGCCAACACTGCCCCCCTCGGCTCATCCGCCGGAGCGGCGGCCACCAATTCCGCTATCATGCGATCGAAAAATAGCCGTACCACCCCGAACGTCGTGTCGCGCCCGAACACCACCAGTCCAATCCACCGCCCGACGGGCGTGTCAAAACCGGAGAGGAACATTCCCTGGTCCATCCCCTGGTGAGACATCGCCTGAAAGCGAGACACACCCAGCACGCGCGCAAGCTCTTCCGTCGAGGATATGATGCCGGCCCCAAGAGCCGCGGCCGACATGACATCGAACGCCCGGGTAAACCCATGCTGGGCGACCACCTGCCCCGAACTCGTCATGAGCAGAGTGAGACGGGCTTCCGACTCGGTCAGAAAGGTCGCGAGTGGACGCTCCACCCAAGGTTCCAGGGCGCGCATTACCCCAACCGTCCCACCGCCTGGAGCATCTCGATTCGCGTGAGTCCGGCATTCACCTGACCATCTCCCACGGCCACCAGCAGCAACTCCGGGCCTGCGGGAACCACCAAAAGTGCTCCTGCGGAGGCCTGGAGGTGGAAAAAGGTCGGGGCGGCATAGCCTGTCGCATCGATTGCCGTCCCCAGTCGCCGGGTCAGGGACGCCGCCAGCGCGGCGATGGCGTCGCCGGGGACACCCTCCATGAGAGACTCCGCCACGATGAGGCCGTCCTCGGCAGAGACGACCATGGCGCCCGATATGCCTCTGAGGCGGGTGATCGGCTCGAGGGTAGCTTCGTACCCGCCGTTCATGTGAGTGACTCCATCCACTGATTCGCGGCCTCTGAGGCACGCACGCTCAGGGCGGCCAATCGCCCCAGCGGCACGCTTGACGCCCGTGCCACCAGGAGGATGGTATCGGCAGTCGGCGCCACCAGATGAAAGTTCCCGTCCGGGGCTTGGACCGTCAGGCTCTCCCAAGCTCCCATTTCGAGCAGTTTGGTAGCGCGGGAGGCCTCACGGGACACACCGGCGAGGTAGGCGGCGACGCGGTCAGCGACGTCGAGTCCGTCAGGCGATTGCAGTCCACCCCCTAGCCGCCGGCCCTGGGCATCCACCAGCAGGAGTCCGTCTTCCGCCCCCTCGAATCCCACGAAGACGGCCGGCATCTCGAGTTCGGCCTCTGTCTCCGCCGCGTCCGGAACCGGTTCAGCGACCGGCTCTTGAGCCAGCACGGGTGGGGCGGGGCTCTCCCCTGCCGCCTCACCCAGCCCTTCCCGGACGCGGGCGATGGCTGCAGCGATCCCTTCGTCGTCCGGCATGACCTCCCGGGCCTGTTCGAGGTGTTCCTGGGCTTTCGGCAGTTCTCCGGCGACGAAGTAAAGGAAACCGATCCCTTTGTGGGCACCCGCGTGCCCAGGGTCGAGGCGGAGTGCAATGCCCCACTCGTCGAAGGCAACCTCGAAGTCACCGCAGTCACCGAGAATCCTGGCGTAGAGGTCGTGGGCATCGGCCAGATCCGGATAGCGGGACAATCCCGCCACGGCCACCTTCTGCGCCGAGGCCAACTGCCTGCGACGGCGCAGCGCCTCTCCCAAGGGCAGAAACACCAAGCTGGTCGGATCGGCCGCCAGCTGGGATGTCATGACTCGGATGTCTTCAGTCATGCCGTTCTTGCATTGCCTCTTCCAGCACCAGAGCCGCTTCGAGGTAGCGTGTTACAGCCTCCGTGTGGCCCTTCTCGTGTGGATTGCGCCCGGGTAACTCCAGCCACTGCTGCCACACCAACCCTGCCTCCGCGAATTCCCCGGCCCCCACCAGGGCCACACCCAGCAGGCGATAGCCCATCGCCAACTCGGAGTCCAACTCCACGGCATCCCGCAGAGTCTCCACCGCTTCGGCAAACCGGTTGGCTGCCACTAGCACCCGACCCAAGATCAGGTAGGCGACGCTGTCATCAGGATAGCCCGCGACCGCATCGCGAGCAGTGTCCTCGGCCGCCCCCACATCAGCGACCGATAGGTGATCCTCGGTTCGCGCCACCAAGACCGCCAATTCTCGATCTTCGGCCTGCGTCACGGCGGTCTTGGGATCCTCAATGACGATAATACCGGCCGAGGCCAACCCGAAGAGAACCTTGGCGACCTCGAATTCCGAGCGTCCCAATTGGTCGGCGATCTCTCGAACATCGGCCTCACCGCCGACCGCGGACAGGAGGGCCCACTCGTCCGGTAGCAAATCAATTACGGCGGGCCCATTGCCATCACCGGCATTGAGCCTCGGTACGACCCCGAGGTGTGGAATCTTGGACTCGAATCGGCTCCACTCGTCGATTCGCCTCGCAGCCTCCATGAGCAGCGACTCGGTGGGGATCCGATAGTGTGCCTCTGCGGGAGACTGCCCCGGCTCACTTTCCTCGAAGGAGAAATAGCCTTCCGACCAACTCATGAGCTCGAAGATGACTTCTTCGACTTGATCACTGATCTGTCGGTCGAGCTCTTTCCGTGATATCGCCCCGATTTCCACCAACAACTCGCCGAGGCGCTGGCCATCGCGACTCGCCTGCATGTCGACAGCGCGGTTGACGTCGTCGGCACTGACCTTACCAGACCTGATAAGCAGCGATCCGAGCGGATGGGGGTTGCTCTTGATTTCCGCTCCGACCACGGCGCCACCCTCGAAGTAGACCGTGCCGTCGTTCTGCCGGAGGTCGGAGGTCACGACGAGGACACCAGTCTTCCGCCCCAGGTCGAGTAACTGGAACACATCGTGAATGTGCAGTTCCTTCAGCGGGCCTTCGATCGTCACGACTTACCCGGACGTTTCAAGGAAGATGTGAGCCAGATCCTTGGCCGACCGTAGCTGCGCTCTGGCACGCTGGGCGTATTCGCTCGCGGGATCCAGCATGATGACTCGCTGCCAGGCACCCATGGCATCGTCGTATTCCTTGGCCGTCAGCTTGATCGTCCCGATGTGGAACAACGCCGCCAAGTGGTCGGGCTCGAACCGCAGGATGCGCTCGAGTGCATGGCGCGCCTCGGCTTTCCTGCCGTCCTCGATCAGTACTTCCGCCAAGAGCATCAGGGCATCGAATTCGTAGGGATCCAGCGCCAGCCAATCGACCAGCAGGTGCACCGCGGCACGACTCGATTCCTGCTCTTTCAGCAAGCGGGCAAGCGCCAGGGTCGCTTCGACGTAGGTCGGCAGAAGGTTCAGCGCCTTCTCGTAGGCCAGCCGAGCACCGGTGTAGTTCTGCCGAGCCTGTTCCAACCCACCCAGCTCGAACCAGACCTGCACCAGCCCGGAATCGAGCTGCAGTGCCGCCTGGTAGGCCTCCAGCGCGCCATCAAAGTCGCCCAGATGGGTCGCCACCTTGGCCTGCAATTGAGAGAGATCCGGTCTACCCGGGGCCAGCAGCTGAGCCTGCTTGAGATGGTCCAGGGCCGGCACCGGTTGTCCCAGCGCCAGCCTGGCCTGGGCACACGCCACGAGGCCCTCGACATCATCGCGGGAACGCCGGGCCAGCTCTTCCACGAGGCCGCCGGCTTCCTCGGGACGCCCCAGGGCCAGTAACGCGCGGACCTCGCCGCGCAGCGCCTCGGTCTCCTCGGGATCATGCTCGCGGCTGCTGCGGTAGCGTTCCAAGGCCTCGCCGTAGAACCCGCGCTTCATGAAAATGTCGCCCAGCAGAACATTGGCCTTGACGCGTGAGGCCCCTCGCGCAACCGCTCGATTCAATTCCGCCGTTGCCAGCTCCAGCAAGCCCTTGTCGATGTAGTCTCGGGCCAGAACGTACGGCGCGTTGACATCGGCGACGGCATCCTCCGGCTCGGGTTCCGGAACGAGTTCGGCAAAGATGTCGTCCAGCACACCTTCGTCGAGTGTGAAGGCATCCCCGATCTCCTCGCCAGCGACATCGCCCGACAGCTCGGGCACGATGCTGATCGTCGGGTCTTCGTACTGCAGGTCGATTGTGAGACTGAATTTCTGGGGCACGTAGTAGGCTTCGAGTTCCAGAGCACGCTTGGTTTCGCGCAGGGCACCGTCGAAGTCTCCCAGCTGGCTCAGGGTGAAGCTCAGGTTGTAGTGGGCCGGGGCATGGTTTGGATCCGCCTCCACCGAGCGGGCGAAGGCGTTCTTGGCGTCGGAGAAGCGCTTCAACTCCATCAGCACCATTCCCACTCCGTTCCAGGCGATCGCGTTAGCCGGGGTATCGGCGAGGATCTGCCTGTAGGCCTCCAGCGCCGGCTGAAAACGTTTGTGCTGGAAGAGTTCCAACGCCAAGTTGAGCTTGGCCGCCACCACCTGACGGTTGCTCTCGACTGCCGTCCGAAACGCCTTCAACGCGTCCTCGGGGTCCTCCTGGTCGGCCAGCAGCACCCCGAGATTGTTCCAGGCCAAGGCGTACCGGGAATCGTGAGAGATGGCATTCTCGTAAGACACTCGGGCCAGTTCCCGCTGTCCGGCCTGGTGCAAACAGACGCCCCGTTCGTTCCACAACTTGGGAGAATCTTCGAATTCACGGACCAGCGAATCGTAAAGGTTGAGCGCCGCACTGAAGTCGTGCCGGAGCAGATCCACCTCGGCAATGGCCTCCAGGACCAGGCGCCTCTCTTCGCCACTGTCCAGGGCGAGCCGGTACTCCCGGAGAGCCTCGGCGAAGTATCCCTTCTGCCGGAATGCGAGGCCGAGGTTGTAGTGCGCCAAGGCCCTTCCTTCAGCGATCTGCGGCCGTTTGTGGTCCCCCTCTTTGTCTTCCGGCCGTCTGTCGGTGCCTGAGGTGAGCGTCAGGTTGGCCTGTGCCCGGGCCAAGGTGGGATTCAGTTGCACGGCACGTCGGGTGGCCGCCCGGGCATCTTCGTGGAGGCCCATGTCGCCATAGACGAAAGCCACCAGGTAGTGCGCGTCGGCGTATTCGGGGTTGAGCTTGATTGCCGCCTTCAGTTCATCCAACGCCTGCTCGTTCAGGCCTCGATTATAGAGGGCTTCGCCATGGTAGAACCGCGCCAGGGAACTCTGGGGCTCGATCCGGCACGCTTCCTCAAACCAATCCGAAGCGGCCTCGACCTGGCCGCGCGCCTTTTCAGCCATCCCCAGTTGAATGATGGTCGGCGTATCGTGGGGCTGGCGGGACAACAAAGCATCGAACTCGGCGATGGCTTCGTCATAGTGACCCAGTGAGGCGTAGGCCCGGCCGAGTTTCCACCGGGCCTCATGGTCCTCCGGTTGCTCCCGCAGTTTTTCCTGGAGGCCCGCTACGAGGGAATCGTAATACCCGGACGAGGTATAGGCGGCCTCCAGGTTGTCCTGGGCCACCTGCATCTTGGGGTCCAATTCGAGGGCACGCGTGAACTCGGCAATGGCCTCGGGGATGAGTCGCTTCTGATAGTAGAGAACGCCCAGGTTGTTGTGGGCACCGGCGTCGGATGGATCGATACGATCGGCAAAGGAGCGGAGGACCGCTAAATCGCGTTCCGAGATCGCCGAGACAGCCATTGCCTCAGCCGAGACGGATAGCGTCGAAGATCGCGCGGAGAGACGCCAGGTCGGGCAGGAGTAAGAAGTGAGCCGAGACCTGGTCTTGCGCCTCCTCGAAATGGAATCGGGTTTCGACACACAAGACGAAATCCCGGTCGCTTCCAAAGGTGAGGTATGTGGACGTCAACACGGCCGCTGCGTAGTCCACGACCAAGCTCGGGACTGACGGCACCAGCATCATTCCCAGGAAGTCGCTCAACGCGTTCAGGTAGGCGCTACTGAGAATGTTGCCCACTTCCTTGAGCCCGGATTCTTCCATTTCGCCCAATGTCGTGGTCGTGCCGACGGGCCGGCGCATGATCAGATCGCACACCCTGTGCGCGCCCTCGGAGGGGAACATCAGCAGCGTCCGCCCGGTCAGGTCTCCCATCATCTGCATGAGGACCGCTGCAATGACGTCGTCGGGGTCACCCAACACAGCCGCCACTTCCTCCAGGGGGGTGACGTTCACAGTGGGGACGTTGATCATGATCTTCCGATCAACCATCTGCGAGAGAGCGGTCGCCGCGTGGCCCGCGCCGATGTTCGCCACTTCCCGCAAGGCGTCCAATTGCAGTGGTTCGAGGTCCCGCACGTCGTCCATCACGCCTCCACTAGACCAAGGCCGCGGCGTCGAGAATGAGCGCCGGTGTGCCATCCGCCAGGATAGTAGCCCCGCTGAAATAGGGTGGCATTCCCCGGGGCGGATCGAACGGCTCCACCACAATTTCCATCTGTCCCAGCAGGGCGTCAACAAGAAGCGCGGAGCGCCGCTCCCCGACCTCCAGGATCACACACGGCCGGCGGTCCGGCACATGATTGCCCTTCTGGCCCACCACGGTCCGTAGATCGGCGGTGCTCAGGACCTCGTCCCGCAAGACGACCGAATCCCGGTCATGGACCTCGGCGCGGGTCTGCTCGTTGTACTCGACCGTTTCGGCCACGAAGGCCATCGGTAAGACGTACCGCTCATCGCCCGCCTGGGCCAGCAATGCCCTAAAGATAACGAGCGTCAGGGGCAGCCGGAGAACGAAAGTCGTGCCTTGCCCCAACTCGGACTGAATAGCCACGGAGCCGCCCAGGCCGCGGAGCTTCGTCAGCACGACGTCGATACCCACGCCACGCCCCGACACACTGGTCACCGCCTTGGCAGTGCTGAACCCGGAACGGCCGAGCACCTGGAGCAGGAGGTCGTCGTCCAATGCTTCGACGTCGTCGGGCACCGCTCCGGCATCCCGTGCCTTGGCCAAAACAGCCCCCCGGTCGATGCCCCGACCGTCGTCCTCGATCCGGAATACAACGCTGTCACGCTCGCGCATACAGCTGATGGTCAACCGCCCCTCTGCCGGTTTGCCTGCCGCGGCACGTTCCTCACTCGACTCGATGCCGTGATCGACAGCGTTTCGCAACAGGTGAAGGACGGGATCGCCGATCTCATCCAGCAGGGAACGGTCGACCTCGATGTCGCCACCCTCCACGGTCAGGGTCACGCGCTTGCCCAGCTCCCTGGCGAGATCACGCACCGCCCGCGGGAACCGGTCGAACACCTGCCAGACCGGAGTCATCCTGGCACCGATGACCTCGGTCTGAATGTCTGTGACCAGACGGTTGATCCGGGTACTCAGACCGGCGATTTCGCTTTCGGGATCCTTGGCCGTGAGTTCGATCAACCGATTCCTGGCGACCACCAATTCGCCGACGTGGTTCATCAGCAGGTCCAGGCGCCGCCGATCGATACGGATCATGTTGTGGGCGCGCCGAACGGCCTCCTCGCCGGCGGTGGGCCCTCGGCCCCGGGCGTCGTCACCGATGACGACTTGGTCGACATCGCCAGCCGATCGAATGGCCTCCTCCACCGCACTGTCGGGCCGGGTGGTCTCCAGCCAAAAAGAAATCGTCCCGGCAAACCCCTCGTGCTCGAGGGTCTCCCTGGATGGCTCCAGGTCGTCGACTATGCCCAGTTTCTCGACCTGGGCCAGGACGATCATGGCCCGGACCCCGGGCATGGCGGCGGCCCCATCGATGGTGACCCGCACGGGTCGGCTCTTGGCGCTGCGACTCCGTTTGCGATCTGGTGGGCCACCCGGCGATGCCGGTAGGGGCATCTCGGCGGTCCCGGGAGCCGGCACGATGGCATCGAGTCGCTGCCCCACGTCGCTGAAGTCGAGGGACTCGTCGTTCCCCGCAGCGGCCGGTTCTACGCCCCCATCCAGGCCGTCAACCGCTTCGGTCAGGATATCCACCAGGGCGGTGTTTGGCGGCAGCGCCCCACTCCGCACCTGCTCGAGCACGTTCTCCGCGCGGTGGGCCAAGTCGGTGATGTGGGCGTACCCCATCATCGCGGCCATACTCTTGATGGTGTGCATGGCCCGGAACAAGGCGTTTAGGGCATCCGGGTCGGCTGGATTCCGTTCTAGTTGAGCCAGATGCTGGTTGCAGGTCCCGAGATGTTCCCGGCTTTCACTGAGGAAGAGTGCTGCGTACCGGGCGTCCATGGAGTTATCCGAGCACGCGCTGGACGGCCTCGAGGACTCGGGACGGCTGGAAGGGCTTGACGACGAAGTCCTTGGCGCCGGCTTGAATGGCCTCCACGACGAGGGCCTGCTGCCCCATCGCGCTGCACATGAGGACCTTGGCCTCGGGATCCTTTTGGCAGATCTCGCGTACCGCCTCGATGCCTCCCATATCGGGCATCACGATGTCCATGGTCACGAGGTCGGGCTTGAGTTGATCGTAGCGTTCAACCGCTTCCACGCCGGTTTCGGCCTCGCCGATGATTTCGAATCCCGCTTGGGTGAGGATGTCGCTGATCATGGTTCGCATGAAGATGGCATCATCGCACACGAGCACGGTGTGACTCACGAAGCGTCCTCCAACAATTCAGGCGAGCAGTTCTACGGGGACCTACTGACCTCAGGTTCCCATAATGGGCCGCAGCAACTCTTCGAGATCGAGGATCACGAACGGGGCTTCCTGATGCCAACCCATCGCCTTCACGATGCGGGCATCGACTCCCGGAAGCGCCTCCCGATTCTCCACCTCGGCCAACGGGACAGCTACCAGATCGACGACACGCCCCACGAGCAGGCCGCAACGCCGATCGAACACCTCCAATACCACCACAGCGCCTTCGTGAGCCGGATTCGGCTCCAGATCCAGCAGCCGGTGCGCGTCCACCACCGTAAGTAGCGCGCCTCGGATATTAACCAAGCCGTCAACAGAGGGTGGCGCGCCAGGCAGGCGGGTGGCCGGCATCGGTGACAGCACCTCTCGCGTCACTTCGGCCGGCACGGCGCAGACCAAGCTACCAATTTCACAAACGAGGACCCGCTCCGCAGCTACACTAGGCATGTCTATTAAAGAACCGAAGATACCGAAGGGGCTCCTGTGGGGCAACTCGATCCGGTGGAGTCAGCGACGATTCGAGCGCCGGCCAAAGATCGCCGGGCCACTCGGCACGAAAATCCAGCAAGGCGTCGGTCACCGGGTGCCGAAACTCCAGACGCGCTGCGTGCAAAGCCTGGCGGGGCGTCCGACGCTCGATCGTCTCCGCTTGCCGCCTCCCGACCCCCGACATTCGCCGGCTCCCGCCGGCACCATAGACCGGATCTCCCACCACCGGATGCCCGACATGGGCCAGGTGGACGCGGATTTGGTGTGTCCGACCCGTATCGAGCTCGATCCGGAGCAACTCGGTGACCGTGAACCGCGCCACGACCGCAATCCGCGTCCGTGCCTCCCGCCCGTCAACCGCAACCACCATGCGCTTCCGATCCCTCGTATGGCGCGCAATGGGCGCGTCGACGAGCAGCGCCTCGGTGTCGAAGTGCCCCCACGTTAGCGCCGCGTAGGTCCGTCTGATGCGACGGTCGCTCAGGGCGCGGGACAGTCGACGGTGGGCAATATCCGTCTTGGCCACCAACATCAGGCCAGAGGTGTCCCGATCCAGTCGGTGAACGATGCCCGGACGGCCCTCTGCCCCACCCGCCAATGTCGTCCCGCGTGCCACCAGGGCGTTGACCAAGGTGTCATCCCAGTGGCCCGGGGCCGGATGGACCACCAGTCCGGCAGGTTTTTCGATGACGGCCAGATCGTCATCTTCGTAGACGACGGTCAGCGGGATGTCCGCCGGGGCCAGAGTCCGTGGCGGATCGACTTCCGGGTAGGTCAGGCTGACCTGATCGCCCCGCTGCAACACACGGGACGCCCGTGCCGTCGTGCCGTTCACTGCGACATGCTTGCCAGCGATCAGGCGAGCCGCCGCCGTTCGCGACAAAGCGAGCTGATCGGCCAGATAGCGATCGAGCCGCTCTGAGTCAGCCAGGACGGTGAATTCCACCGCGTGGACCACGGCTCGGTCGGCCTGTGTTAGGGGACCGAAGGCGATTCGCTGCGGCTCGTTCCGGTGTCCTCCCGCCACAACGAAATCGCCAAAGCGATAGCGCCCAGGCTGACGGCGATGTCGGCCACATTGAAGGTGGGCCAACGCATCGTGCCAATGCCGAAGTCGAGGAAGTCGACGACGCCTTGGGGGCTGCGGAGGCGATCGATGAGGTTCCCCGCGGCGCCCCCGGTCACCAGGCCCAGCGCCAATTGTCGGAACCAGTCCCCGGCAGGAGCACTACGGGACATGCGATATAACACCACCACCGCAACGATCGCGATCGCAAAGAAGATCCAACGCGAATAGGGGCCTACGTGGAGCCCGAACGCCGCACCCGGGTTGTAGACCAGCCGGAGTTGCACGTACTCCCCCACTATCCGGCTACCTGTCGTCCGCAACAGAGTCGCTTCTGCGACCAGTTTCGTGGCGAAGTCTACCAGAACGACACTCAACGCTGTCGCCCAATACAGGCTGCGCTCAGCGTCGCTCGTCATCCTCTTCCTGTTCCTTGCAGGTGATGCACAAGCGGGCGTGGGGCAAGGCGTCCAGCCGCTCGAAGGTGATCCCCTTATTGCAGTTGTGGCACTTCCCGAAGGTTGCCGGGCTGGCGTAGAGCCGCCGGAGCGCCTGGTCCACGTGCCACAGGTAGCGACCCTCTTTCGAGGCCATGAGGAACTGCTTCTCCCGTTCCATGGCATCGGTACCCTGATCAGCCATATGGAACGAGTATGACGACAGGTCGCCGTCGGATGCCTGGAGCGTGGACGAGAAGGATTCGCTGTAGGTGCCGAGTTCCTTCATGACCCTATCCCTCTCCTCGAGAAGACGTTTCTCCAGGTGTGTCCGTTGTTTCTTGTTCATACGTTCATCCGTTGGTGGGGTCCGCTAGGGACCTCGCTATTCGTATCGTCGCAGGCCTACTGTCACCATGGCCCCATCGATGCCGACCTCTTCCTGCAGGTCCGGGTCCTCGGCCAGCTGGCCCAAGTCCAGGCGCCGGGCCAAGGTCTCCCCCGAGACGAACTCCCGGTGGGCATCTACGGCACTCAGCACATTTTCAGCCCCATCGAGGCTGAGAGCAATCCGCGTAGTGTAATCGTACCCCGCCTGTTTCCGCAGGCGCTGAATCCGATGGACCACCTCCCGCGCGACGCCCTCCTGCTTGAGGACATCGCTCAGGTCTGGGTCGAGGGCGGCGACAAATGGCCCGCTCGACTGGACGTGCCACTCGCTGGCCACGTCCCGCTCGACCACCACATCCTCGGGAAGATACTCGATTCGCTCACCATCCACCTCCAGACCAGCCGGGCGCCCCTCCTCCAGGTCCCGCAGCTGGTCGGCTGACAATCGACTCGTCGCCTTGGCGACGGCCGGGGTCTGTTTGCCGTACCGCTTCCCCAGAGACCGGTAATTCGGCTTGGCGCGGAGGCGCACGAGCGCGGCATCGGACTCGACCAATTCGATGGCCTTGACGTTCACTTCCCGCTGGATCAAGGGGAACAGTTGCCGGAAGGTGTCCCGCGGCACGCTGGCGGGCACCGCGACTTGCATCCGCGCCACGGGCTGCCTCACGCGCAGATTGGCCTCCTCCCGTCCGGCCCGTGCCAGCGACGACACCTGCCGGGCGGCGTCCATCGCTGACTCCAATTGTTCGTCCCGTGGCCCTCCCGGCTCCGGGAATGGGGCGAGGTGCACCGACCCACCGGTCAGGGATCGATGAATCCAGTCGCTCGCGAACGGTGCCGCCGGCGCCAACAGCCTGCTTACCGTCACCAGCGCCCGGTACAAAGCATCCAGCGCTACCGGGTCCGCGGTGGAGTCCGGCGCCCAGAAACGTTGCCGGTTCACGCGCACGTACCAATTCGAAAGATCGTCGACCACGAATTCCATCAGCGCCCGGATACCAGCGGTAACATCATAGGCCGACCAGGTCTCGTACACTCGGTCGATCGTCGCTTGGAGCCGGCTTTCGAGCCAACGGTCGATCAAGGTACGATCGCCCGGGCGCTCCCCCGGCTGCCACTCTCCGGCATACAGGGCGAAGAACCGATACGTGTTCTTCAAGGTGTCGAAAAAGCCGCCCGCCACCTCCGGAATGGCCCGCATGTCGAATCGCTTGGGCAACCACACCTGGCTCGAGGCCAACAAGTATACGCGGACGGTATCGGCACCGAAGCGTTCGATAGTATCCCAGGGATCAACGACGTTGCCCCTGCTCTTCGACATCTTCTGGCCTTCGGCGTCGAGCACGAGTTCGTTGACCACCACGTTCCGATAGGCCTCGCTGTCGAACGCCGTGGTGGCGATGGCCAGGAGCGAGTAGAACCACCCGCGAGTCTGATCTACGCCCTCGCAGATGAAATCCGCAGGGAAGTGCTGCTCGAACTGCTCGGCATTCTCAAAGGGATAGTGCCACTGGGCGTAGGGCATCGCCCCGGAGTCGAACCAGGTATCGATCACTTCTGGCGTACGGCGCATGGTGCCACCGCAGTCACAAGCCCACGTGTAGTCATCGATGTATGGTTTGTGGGGATCGAAATCACCGGGTAACGGCCGACCCCATCGGTCCTGCAACTCCTGATAACTGGCGATGACGGTGACGTGGTCCGGCTCTGCATCGCAGACCCACACGGGCAGCGGCGTCCCCCAGTAGCGGTCACGGGACAGCGCCCAATCTACGTTGTTCTCCAGCCACTCACCGAACCGGCCTCGTCCGACCTCGGGCGGATGCCACCCCACGGTGTCATTGAGCGCCAACATGCGATCCTTGACGGAGGAGGTTCGCACGAACCACGAGTCGCGCGCGAAGTAGATGAGCGGACTCCGGCAGCGCCAGCAGTGTGGGTAGGTGTGTGTGTGCGGGCGAGTCAGATGCCAACGGCCATCCTGCTTGAGCCGCTGGATGATGCGATCGTTGGTCTCCTTGGCGGTGACGAGTTCGCCTTCGATCTCTTGCCAATCGGTTCCTTGGAAGGTGCCGTCGGCAGCCACCGGACGGATCATGGCCAAACCATGTTCCCGACCCGCGGCGTGGTCGTCGGCGCCGAAGGCCGGCGCGATGTGCACCATCCCCGAACCGTCATCCGCCGAGACGAATGGGGCGGCGATGACCACACGCGAGGCTGCGTCTACGGGCAAGGCGGAGATCTCGAGCGGCCGCACATAGGTCTGCCCCACCAGTTCACGCCCGGGGAAGGTGCGAAGGGGCTCGTGGTCGGCGAACGACGCGGCACCCTTCGCTGCCGACACGGGCAGGTCCGCGCGGGCCGTCGCCAGGATGTACTTCGTGCCATCGATGTCGTATTCGCCGTATTCGAGGTCGGGATTCACCGCGACGGCCACGTTGGAAACCAGCGTCCATGGCGTCGTGGTCCACACCACCAGGACCCGCGTGGGATCATCGGCGAGGGGGAAAGTGACGTAGATGGAATTCGTGGTGACGGTCTCGTAGCCCAGCGCCAGTTCGTGGCTCGACAGCACGGTGCCACACCGGGGACAGTAGGGCAGCACCCGGTGCCCACGATAAAGGAGGCCCTTGTCGTACAGTTGCCCAAGCACCCACCAGACGCTCTCGATGTACTCGTTGGTGCAGGTGATGTAGGGGCTGTCGTAATCGAGCCAATAGCCAATTCGATCCGAAAGGCGCTCCCATTCGGACTGGTACTTGAACACGCTCTCCCGGCAGAGCGCGTTGAACTCCGCCACACCGTACGATTCGATGCCGCGCTTGTCTTTCAAGTCGAGTTGCTTCTCGACCTCGATCTCCACCGGCAAACCGTGGGCGTCCCATCCGGCGATCCGGGTGACATCTCGACCCTGCATCGTCTGAAACCGGCAGAAATGATCCTTGATGGCGCGCGAAAAGACGTGGTGGATTCCCGGCCGGCCATTGGCGGTCGGGGGACCTTCGTAGAACACGAAGGGTTCCCCGCCCCTCGTGGCTTCCATCGTCTGGCGGAACAGCCCTTCCGATTGCCACCGCTCGAGCACGGTTTGTTCGAGGGCGCTCGCGTCACCTTCGGGCCAACTGGGAAAGCTCATCGCTGTTCGATCTTCCTCATGCCATTACTTCGACCACGCGGGTCACCAACTGCGTCAGCGACGGCTCGGCCCGCTGGGCGACGCCAATGATCCGCTCCAGGCTGACCGGTTCCAACATGTCGGGCAGACATTGGTCCGTGATGATGGAGACCCCCAACACGCGCATCCCGGCGTGGTTGGCAACCACCACTTCAGGGACCGTGGACATCCCCACCACGTCACAACCCAGGGTTCGCAGCATGCGATACTCGGCTCGTGTCTCCAGGTTCGGCCCCGGGACTGCGACGTATACGCCCTCGCGCAGCGTCATCTGCAGGTCGAGGGCCGCCTGCCGGGAGAGGGCCCGCAATTCTCCATCGTAGGGCTAGGACATGTAAGGGAACCGGGGACCCAGCGAGACGTCGTTGGGGCCGACAAGTGGGCTG
>JAZFYL010000007.1:0-2572 GCA_036443495.1 Gemmatimonadales bacterium
AGGCCCAGGCCGATGAGTCCCATCGTTACGCCTTGTCGCGCCACCATCTTCACCACCGTGCTCCCCTGGGCACCGATGGCCATGCGGATCCCGATCTCGTGGGTTCGTTGACTGACCGAGTAGGCCAGGACTCCGTACGTGCCCAGGGCCGCCAAGAGCAGAGCTAGCACCCCGAAGCCACCCAGCACGGCATTGAACACGTTGATGCCGACGAAGAACTGATCCACGAACTGCTCCATGGTCAGGACCTGGTTCAATGTGATGTCCGGGTCGATTCGGCCCAGGACCCCCCGGATCGGCTCGGTGAGCTCCAGTGCGTCTCCGCTGGCGCGCAACAAGAGAATCAGACCGTACTGGGGGTCCTGCGCCACCGGGATGTACACGGTCTCCTCCGACGCATCGCCCTGACGGATCAGCAGCTGTTGAACGTCCGCGGCCACACCCACGATCTCGCGTGTCTCTCCTCGGAAAGCGATGAGCTCGCCCACCGGACTGCGGTCATTGAATCGGCGCTCGGCCAGAGCCTGATTCACCACCGCCACCAGGGGTTGATCCAGACGATCGTTGGCTTCGAAGAAGCGTCCCTGGAGCAGCGGGACCTGCATGGCTTCCAGATATTCAGGGCCGGTTCGCAACGAAATCGCCCGGGGCGTCGCCACCCCCGCCTCGACCGGGGTGCCGGCGACGCGGAACGTGTCACTCGGCGCCAGAAAGTTCTGGGGCAAGCTGTTGGCGAACGTGACGGACCGGACCCCTGGCAGCGCCGCGGCTTCCGTCTTGATGCGGTCGAAGAGGTCCACCAGTTGCGCGTCGTCCTCGTACCGGGACGCGGGGATCCCCATCAGGACCGTCAGCAGTTCGGCGGCCTCAAAACCCGGATCGGTCCCCCTCAGGGCGACGAAGCTCCTCACCAGGACGCTGCCGCCTCCCAGGGCGACCAGCGACAGGGCGATCTCCGCCACCACCAGGCCTTTGCTGATCCACTTCCGCCGGCCTCCAGCCGAACCGGAGCGGCCCCCACCTTCCTTGAGGATGCCAACCTGATCTACCCGGACCGTTTGAAGTGCGGGCACGAGTCCGAAGAACACGCCCGCCACGACGGTGACGCCCAACGTGAACAGGAGCACATTCATGTCCATGACCGGGGTGTACACGGCGGGTAGTTGGCCGCGAAACGCGTTCACCATCACCCGTATACCCACAAACCCCAGACCCAGCCCCAGCGCGCCCCCCACGGACACCAGCATAAGGCTCTCGGTGAGGAGTTGCCGAATGATCCGGCCACGTCCGGCGCCCAGGGCCGTGCGCAGCGCGATCTCGCCCTGACGGTCCTGACCGCGTGCCAGCAGCAGATTCATGACATTGGCGCACGCGATTAGGAGCACGAACAGCACCGATCCCTGCAGCAGCATGAACAGGATCCTGCTCTGTGAAAGCGGTATGTCATGCCGCAGATTCAACGCGTCGGCGGTCCACCCCCGTTGCGTCTCGGGGTATTGCGCCTCGAGTTCGGTGACGATGGCCTCTGTCTCGGCGTACACAGCCTCCATGGCCACGCCTGGCGTCATGCGGGCCAGGACGAACGAGTCCCTCCGGTCCCGGGGCGACTCCAGTGGGTTCTGCCTGATCGGTGTGTAGACGTCGATGTTCGGCGTCAGGAAGCTCCACCCGGGCGGCAGCACGCCCACAACGTCGTGGGGTTCGCCGTTGAGTATCATCACCTGGCCCAGGGGGTCGGCGCCCAGGCCCCAATTGCCCTCCCAGTACTCGTGACTGACGATGGCAACGCGCGCCGCTCCGTCGCGGGCCTCGGCGACCTCGAAGACCCGGCCGCGTTGCACCGCTGTCCCCAGAAGAGGGAAGAACGAGGCGGTCACGGACGCACCGCTCACGGGCACCGCCCGCTCTCCACCCGTGAGACTGAAGGTGGTGGGCCGGAAGGCGGCCACTTCGCCGAGCGTCCGGGAACGCTCCTGCAGATCCCCGTAGAACGCCAGCGAAGACAGGAGCGTGCTCTGGGCCTGAGGCGTCGTGGCCTCACGTTCGCCGATCACTACGATCCGGTCCGCCTCGGGATAGGGAAGGGGCCGGTAGAGAAAGCTATTGATGAGGCTGAAGACCGCGGTGTTGCCGCCGATGGCCAGAGCCAGGGAGAGGGTTGCAAGGAGCGTGACCAGGATTCCCTTGCGGAGCGTCCGTACCGCGAAACGAATGTCCTGCAGGAACGTCTGCACCGTCATCCTCCCTTTTGGAAGGTGCCCCGCGCGCACGTGAGGCCGTTTACTTCGATCATCGCTCGCTAGGGTTTGGCTTGCGGAGGCGCCGCTCGCACGGCGCTCGAACTATATAGGGAGTCGCACGTCGCACGCGAGTCGGTTCAGGCGAGCCGGCCGCCTGCCATGCCCCTTCTGCCCAGCAGGTCCGCTCACGCTCCACCGCCGGTGAACCGATCCTACCCGGCGTGCGACTAATAGGGTGAACACGGACTCAGGAGGCTCGATGAACAAGATGATGCGATGGGCGATCCATACCGCGTCCCCTGTGGGGGCCACTGTCAGCTCTCAGCACCGAG
>JAZFYL010000008.1:0-2583 GCA_036443495.1 Gemmatimonadales bacterium
ACTTGATCGACTCCATCCCCCGGAGCGCGATCCCCAAATTGATGGCCCAGAACAGCATGAAACAGAGGAACTCGCCCGTGCCGATACCCACCCACCCGGGCAACACGTTGGGCAATGTGGCAATGCCGGGCCACATCACCTCCAGCAGCTTGAAGATGGCGAAGCCGCCGATCCAGGTCTGGATGCCGAACCAGCCGCAGGCCACGATGGCGCGGAGGATGGCGGGGATGTTGGCACCGAAGAGACCGAACGACGAGCGCGTCAGGACGGGAAAGGGGATGCCGTAGCGCGTGCCGGCGTGCGAGATCAGCGCGATCGGGATCAGCACGATCAGGTTCCCCAGCACCACCGACCCTACCGCCGCCTGCCAGGTCCAGCCCCGGTCCACCAAGCTCGAGGCCAGGGTGTAGGTGGGGATGGTGATGGCCATGCCCACCCACAGGGCGGCGATGTTCCATGTGTTCCAGGTGCGCTGGTCCGCCGTGACCGGCAGCAGATCCTCGTTGCTGAGGGCGGGATCGTACTTTGACGGCATCGAGCCGGAGTCCGCTGGTGGGCCGTTCACTGCACCTCGGCCAGGGCGAGGTCGAACCGGCGGGCGCCCTCGTCGATCTCGTGGGCTTCGATCAGCATCGACGGTGCGATTCGTATGACGTTGCCGTAGAGGCCGCCCTTACCGATCAACAGGCCATGCCGTTTGGCGGCCTCCAACAGCAGGCTGGCCTTCTTGGCGGCGGGCTCCTTGGTAGCGCGATCCTCCACCAGCTCGATCGCCTGCATCAGCCCCATGCCACGCACGTCACCGATGAACGGATATTTCTCGGCGAAGTTCTCGAGATGCCCCCGCAACTGCGCCCCGCGGTCCGCCGAGCACTTGGGTGTGTTCTCCGCCTGCATGACGTTGATGGTGGCCTCGGCAGCCGCCATCGAAATGGGATTGCCACCGAAGGTAGACAAGGAAAGCCCGGTGAAAGCGTCGGCCACCTCGTCGGTGGCGATGGTGGCGCCCACCGGGAAGCCGTTGGCGATACTCTTGGCGAAGGTCATGATCTCGGGCTCGACGCCCCAGTGCTCGATACCGCACCAGTGGTCGCCGGTCCGGCCGAAGCCGGTCTGCACTTCATCGCAGATGAACACGCCGCCGTACTTCCGGATGATGCCGACGGTGATCTCGAAGTATTCCTTGGGCGGGGTGATGAACCCGCCGACGCCCTGGATCGGCTCGGCCATGAAAGCGGCCGGATGGCCGTTGGTCTCGGTCTGGATCAGCTCTTCCAGATCCTGAGCACATTTCACCTCGCAGCTGGGATACTCGAGCCCGAAGGGACATCGGTAGCAGTAGGCCGGGTGGCCATGCTTGATGCCGGTGACCTGGCTCGGGATGAGGCGCCACTGGGCGTGGCCGGTGATCGAGATCGCCTGCAGGCTCCGCCCGGCGTAGCCGTGCCGGAGCACGATCAGCTCCTGGCTCCCGGTGTAGATCTTGGCCAGCAGGATGGCCGTCTCGTCGGCCTCGGTGCCGCTGGTCGTGAAGAAGCTCTTCTTGAGTTTGCCGGGCGTGATCTCGGCGAGTTTCTCCGCCACCCGTACGATCTCCTCTGTCTGATAGAGGGTCGACGTGTGGGTCAGCCGGGCGACCTGTTCCCGCACCCTGGCCGCCACATCGGGGTGGCTGTGCCCGACCCCCAAGGTCAGGATGCCGCCGAAGAAATCTAGGTACTCCCGCCCGTCGGCATCCCTGACACAGCAGGCGTCCCCCTGCGTCAGCACCAACGGCTCCTCGTAGTAGTTGGCGACACAGGGGAAGAGAAACTCGGAATGTTTGGAGCGGACGGTCTTAGAATCCATCGGGAGACTCGAACAATTCGGGGTGGCAGGGTTCGCCGTGCGCCGTACGCCGTGCGCCGGAAACAGCTCCTAGCAGGATTAGCCATCGGGACGTTCCCCAACCCCGCTCACCGCGTACCGCGCACCGCGCACCCTTCATGGCAATTGCTCCACCAAATCCTCGTACGTTTCCGGCCGGCGGTCCCGGTAGAACTGCCAGGTGCGCCGCACTTCCTCGATCATGTCGAGATCCATCTGCGCCACCACCAACTCGTCCTGATCCTCGCTGCCTTCAGCCAGGAACTGGCCGCGGGGATCGACGAAGTAGCTCGAGCCGTAGAACTGTCCGACGTTCCACGGCGCCTCCGTGCCGACCCGGTTGTTACAGCCCATGAAGAAGCCGTTGGCCACGGCGTGGGCCGGTTGCTCCATCTTCCACAGGTACTGGGACAGCCCTTTCACCGTGGCCGACGGATTGAACACGATCTCGGCGCCGTTCAAACCCAGTATCCTGGCCCCCTCGGGGAAGTGCCGGTCGTAGCAGATGTAGACTCCGATGGTGGCATAAGCCGTCTGGAAGGTCGGATAGCCCAAGTTGCCCGGCTTGAAGAAGTATTTCTCCCAGAACCCTGACGTGTGGGGGATGTGGTTCTTGCGGTACTTGCCCAGGTAGGAGCCGTCGGCGTCGATGACGGCGGCGGTGTTGTAGTACACCCCGGCGATCTCGCGCTCGTAGATCGGCACGATCATCACCAT
>JAZFYL010000009.1:0-23886 GCA_036443495.1 Gemmatimonadales bacterium
GGTCCGCTGGGTCGGGGATCAGGGACTGCACCTCACCATCAGATTCTACGGAGAAGTCGAGACCGACCTCCTCGAGCCGTTGAACCGGTCACTTCAGGAAGCGGTAACCGACACGGCACCGGTACCCCTGGAACTCGGCGGTCTTGGTGTATTCCCCCATCGCCGGAAACCGCGGGTAATCTGGATCGGCGTGGATGCGCCGCCCGAGTTGGAGTTGCTACACCACCGCGTGGAACTCGCGGCGGCTGAGTTGGGGTTCCCTAGCGAACGCCGGCAGACCACCTACCGTCCGCATGTCACGCTGGGACGAGTGAAACGAGGGGCCACGTTGCCAACCGATGCGATCGACGCAATCGATAGTGACACCACGAGCGTGACGTGCTTGGCCGACCGCGTTTTGCTGTACGAAAGTATGCTGTCGCCGGGGGGCACCCGGTATCGGTCTTTGGGGACCTTTCCCTTTGAGGGTGGTGTATGGGCATCCTGATGTGGCCGTTCAAGGCGCTGGCGGCGTTGTTCGTGGTCGCAGCGTTGGCCGGTGTCTGGCTGTATCGCGATCAACTGCGGGACATGGGGCGGCTCGTCTTCCGTCCTGCGCCGACGGCTCCATCCGTTGGGCGCCCGGGGGAGCGGGCCCTCGAGGCCGCGCACGACCAGGTCGAGATCCTCGTGCAGGGCCGGGCCGATTCCGTCTTGCTGACGGCTAGCGAAATGGCCTCGCTCATCGGGGATGGCCTCGACCCGGGCTTCCGGGGACATCTCGACTCCCTGCAGGTCGAACTGCTGGAGGGGAAGATCACCGTGCGCGCCAAGCTGCATACCGCGGCCATGCCTCCGGAGGCCCTGGGGCCGTTGGTGTTCGTGGTGCAAGAGTGGGAGTCTTTCACGGCGACCGGACCGATTCGCGTGGTGGACCGCGGCGTCGCGGAATGGGATGTCGAGCAACTGTCGATTCGTGACATACCTTTTCCCAGCGAGATGGTGCATTGGTTGGTCGTCAATGCGTTGGGAGGAACGGCTGGTGGTGGGTTCCCGGTCCGCATCCCCGAGGGCATTCGTGACGCGATCATTCGGCCAACGGGAGTGGTGCTTTATGGAGGGACGCCATGACGGCCCATCGTGTTTTGATCGTGGATGACGAGCCCGGTATCCGGGAGGCGCTGAAGCAGGTGCTGGAGTACGAGGGCCTCGAGGTGAAGACGGCCGCCTCCGGTGGCGAGGCGTTGACGGTCTACCAGAAGTACCGCCCGCATCTGGTGTTCCTCGATGTGAAGATGGCCGGCCTCGACGGCTTGGAAACGCTCTCCCGCCTCAAGGAGGAAGACCCCGACGCCGTGGTGATCATGATCTCGGGTCACGGGAGCATAGCGACCGCGGTGGAGTCGACCCAACGGGGAGCCTTCGATTTCCTGGAGAAACCGCTCGACACCGATCGGACTTTGGTGACGTTGCGCAACGCCCTCCAGCAACATGCCCTGTCGGACGAGAATCAGCGCCTGCGGGCGGCGATCGACGATCGCTATGCCATGGTGGGGGAAAGTCACACCCTCAAGGCGGTGGAGGACATGATCGCCAAGGTGGGACCGACGACGGCGCGGGTGCTGATCACGGGCGAGAACGGGACGGGCAAGGAGTTGGTGGCGCGGGCCATCCACCGGCTCTCCTCACGGGCGGACCAGCCGCTGGTGGAGGTCAATTGTGCCGCAATCCCCACCGAACTGATCGAGAGCGAGCTATTCGGCCACGTCAAAGGGTCGTTTACCGGTGCCTTCGCGGACCGGACAGGCAAGTTCGAGCAGGCCAGCGGCGGTACGCTGTTCCTGGACGAGGTCGGCGACATGGCCCTGTCGGCCCAGGCGAAGGTCTTGCGCGCTTTGCAGGAAGGGGTCGTCACCCGTATCGGGGACTCCCGCTCCATCGAGGTCGATGTCCGAGTCATAGCGGCGACCAACAAGAAGCTGGACGAAGAAATCGCCGAGGGCAGGTTTCGAGAGGATCTGTTGTATCGGCTGAATGTCGTCGAGATCGCCGTGCCCCCATTGCGGGATCGGGTAACCGACATTCCCCTGCTGGTAGCGCATTTTTCCGGGCAGTTGGCGGCGGCCGGAATGGCGCCCAAACCGTTCGGGCCGGATGCGCTCGAGACGCTGCAGCGGCGTGCCTGGCCCGGGAACGTCCGTGAATTACGCAACGCCGTGGAGCGGGCCTTGATTCTGTCCTCCGGCCGGACGGTGACTGCCCGGGACATCGAACGGCTGCTGACCCCCGGTGAGGACGGTTCGGCACTGTCGGGCGATCTCTTCAGCCGTTCCCGGACATTCGAATCGTTCAAACAGAACGCCGAAAAGTTGTTCCTGATCACCAAACTACGCGAGCATGAATGGAACGTGTCTGAGACGGCGCGTGCCCTCGAGATGCCGCGATCCAATCTATACAAGAAGATCGAGCGCTACGGCCTCACCCGGGAGTCGACGTGAGTGGTAACCTGAGCGATTTTGACAAACAGATGTCCGAGATCGACAAGGCGATGGAAAACATGCCGGCTCCCGCGCAGGTCCCCGCCCCCACGGCGCCTGGAGCCAGACGGGTCGCTCCGACGACGACGCCGGCCGGTGGACGCCGTGAAGTGGTGGGCGTGTGGGCCCGGCTGGTGCTGGTGACGCTCCTGGCGGTTGGACTGACGATGTGGCCCTATGAATACCAGTGCGGCTTCGGCTTGTTCGCCTATCTCGCCGCCGCCGGGGTGGCGTTCGGGACGGGACTGTGGACGGCCGTGACAACATGGCGGCTCCGTCTGGCCGTGCCTCATGTGTTGGCGTTGTTGGTCACGTTGTCCGGGCTGGTATTGATTGCCCACGAGGTCGCGCTGCGCATCGGCTATGCGGCCACGCACCAACCGTGGTTGTGCGGCTGACCCGTAACGAACCGCCGGCTCCCTCTCACTTGTGTTCCGACGTTGGCTTGGATAAGGTTCATCGACCCTCAGGGCGCGCGATGGACAACCCCTCGCAGTTCACGACTTAATCGATGATTCAACTGAACCGAACGAACATCCCGTTCCACCGCTCCGCGTGTAACCCGGGAGCAGGCCTCACCGCAGTGTGTTCCTTGGTTTCCACCGACTCGTCCCCTACCGAAGACCAGTGTCGCGGTATCCGAAACTCGCGTTTCGGACCCTCGCGGTAAGAGGCTCTCGTATGCGTCCAATGCAGGTCAGTTCCAGCAAGCGGACTCCGATCTTCGATGAAGGGTCGCTGGACCAGTACCTCCGTGAAATCAGCCGCTACCCCCTGATCGACCAGGCGGAGGAAGTCGTCCTCGCGCAGGGGATCCATCGGGGCGACGAAGAATCCCTGGACAAGATGGTCCGGAGCAACCTCCGGTTCGTGGTTTCCGTTGCCAAGAAATACCAGAACCAGGGCGTTTCCCTGGCCGATCTCATCAACGAGGGCAACCTCGGTCTCATCCGTGCCGCCCACAAGTTCGACGAGACCAAGGGAATCAAGTTCATCTCCTATGCCGTGTGGTGGATCCGGCAGGCCATCCTCCAGGCCCTGGCCGAGCAGAGCCGCATCGTGCGGGTTCCACTAAACCGGGCCGGAACGCTTCATCGCATCGGGAAGCGCACCGCCGCCCTGCTCCAGGAACTGGGGCGGCAACCGACGCCCCGCGAGGTCGCCGAGGGCCTCGATATCTCGGTCGAGGAAGTCCAGAAGACGCTGTCGATTTCTCAGAACCACCTGTCGCTCGACGCGCCCATGACCCCGGGCGAAGACAACAAACTGCTCGACTACCTGCCCGACATGCAGAGCCCTGGGCCCGACTCGAATACCTTCGAGCACGCGCTCACCGAATCGATCGAAGAGGTGCTGGGGACGCTCAAGGAACGGGAAGCCAAGATCCTGCGGCTGTACTTCGGTCTGGATAGTCCCGAGCCCATGACCCTGGAGGAAATCGGCAGCCTGTTGGGCATCACCCGTGAGCGTGTCCGTCAGATCAAAGAAAAAGCACTCAGCCGGTTGCGGCACGTGAGCCGCTCCCGGGCTCTCGAAAGCTTCCTCTCTTCCTAGCATGCCCGGGGCGCTTGCCCGGCCCCCCGTCGCTCCATTACTCTCCGGTTGTCGCGCGGCGAAGCCGCGGGCGTTGACCATTCGCGTGGTGGAACCACCGCGTCGACCACCCCAGCAAGCAAACGACATGGCGTCCAATCCCTCGTTCGACATCACCACCGGCGTCGACCTGCAGGAAGTCGACAATGCGGTCAACCAGGTCCGGAAGGAACTCCAGCACCGCTATGATTTTCGCGGTACGCACTGTACCCTGGACCTCGATCGCGAGGCATCGGTAGTCCGGCTGGCCGCCGATGACGACTTCCGGATGAAGGCGCTCATCGACGTACTCCAAAGCAAGCTGGTCAAACGCGGGGTGTCGTTGAAGAACGTCCGCTTCGGCGACTTGGAACCGGCGACCGGCCAATCAGTGCGGTGCACGGTCAATCTGGCTCAGGGTATCGAGCAGGACACCGCCAAGCGCATGGTCAAACTCATCAAGGACGACAAGAGCCTGCGCAAGATCCAGGCATCCATCCACGGAGACCAGGTACGCGTCTCGGGACCGAAGAAGGACGATCTGCAGGAGGTCATGCGACTCCTGCGCGAGCACGACTTCGGCATCGAACTCTCCTTCGGCAACTATCGCGGCTGAATGCGCCTCAGCCGGCTTTCTCCCCTGCTGGTCCTCGGTGCAAGCCTCGGCGCCACCGTATGGGCCTGCGGAGGGGGGCGCCCCAGCTCCACTCCCGAGCCAGCCCCTCCGCCGGCTCCCGCTCCGCCAGACACGGTTGGGCCCGTAGCATTGCCGGGGGAAAGACCTGCGCCCGAGCTTCCGCCGGGGGTGGGGCCGCCTGATACCGTCGTCAGCCATCTCGATGTCCGGGTGGGCCTGTCCGTCGGGGCGGGGAACACGTCGATCGGTGGGGGAGACGCCCTGGTGGTTTCCGACCCCTCCGGTACCGAACTCTCGCGCCAGCCGGAGGGGGTGGCGTGGCGCGTTCGGCCCACTCCCACTGCCGCCGGCGGCCTCGTCGAGCTGGACCAGGGAACTACCACCCGCCGGGAAGACATGCTGGTCTTCCGTCCTGCGGTGCCCGGCCGGTTCGTCAGGGTCGGGACTAAGGACTACCGCGGGGAGGTGTGGGTGTTCCGCGACCGGACCGGACTGACCATCGTAAACCGTCTGGGGATCGAGTCCTATCTCGCCGGGGTGGTCTCTCTGGAGATAGGCCGCCGCCGGCCCGATGAGGTGGAGGCAGTGAAGGCCCAGGCGATCGTCTCCCGGACGTTCGCCGTCAAGAACCTGGGCCGCTGGCGCCGGGACGGCTTCGATTTCTATCCAACTGTGGCCGATCAGGTCTACGGGGGGGTAACCGCCGAGACGCCACTGGTCTGGGAGGCCGTGCGGGCCACACGCGGCGTCGTCATTACCTTCCGGCGGGCACCGATCGATGCCTTCTTCTTTTCGACCTGTGGTGGTCGGACGGCCAACGGTACCGAGATCTTCCGTAACGCGGACCGGACGTACCTGCAATCCATCGATGATCGCGACCGTGACGGCGAGGCCTATTGTCGCGCCTCTCCCCGTTTCCGGTGGCGCGAACGGTGGTCTGGCGAGCAACTACGCGGCATTCTGCAGCGAACCCTTCCGGCCCAGTCCGGCGTAGAGACGCAGGGGTTGGGCACTCTTCGGGACATCCGGGTGGGTCGCCGAACTGGGTCCGGCCGCGTGGCGGTGCTCGATGTCACCTTCGACCGGCGAACCGTGGAGGTCGATGGTCCGGCGGTCCGCCGGGTCCTGCTGAGTCCCTCCGGGCAGCTCCTTCGCAGCAACGCGTTCATGCTGGAAGCCGAACGGGACGGCGACCGGCTGGTCCGCCTGGAGGCCCAGGGGCAGGGTGCCGGACATGGGGTTGGCATGTGTCAGTGGGGCATCATCGGACGGGCGCGCGACGGCCAGCGCTACCCGGAGATGTTGGCGGCCTATTTTCCTGGAACCACCCTGGAGCCCATGAGATGAAGTACACGACTCGCCTCCTCGCCATCGCCACCTGCGGTCTGGCCCTGCCAACCCTGGCCAGCGCCCAGGGAGGGGGGACGCTGGAGCAGTTTTCCTACGACAGTCTCGGGTTTCGGGGTGTGCAGTTCGAGATCGGGGCGCTATGGAGCAACAAGCTCAACACGACGGCGCAATACACAGTGCGGTTCCATTTCGGCGAAGTCGCGCCACGCCTCCGGACCATGGTCGGGCTCAGCTATTTCAAGAGCAGTCTGACTGACGGGGAAATAAGCCGTCTGGAAGAGGGAATCCTGCAACTCATCGACGACCCTCTTGGGGACGCGACCGTGGATCTCGGAACCGTCAACTGGTCGGACTTCACTCTGACCGGAGACTTTCAGTACCTGATCCTGCGCCAGCCGCGGCGCGTGTTGCCCTACATCGGAGCGGGCGTGTCCCTCCATCTCCGCAATGGCTCGGGGGACCAGATCGAGGGGACGGTCATCGAGGACAACCTCGACCAGCTACAAGTAGGTCTCGATCTGACCGCAGGTGCCGATGTCAAGCTGACCCGCAGCTTGATCCTCAACCTGGGGCTTCGCGGTGTCCTGACGGGCAGTCTCAATACCCTTACTTTGGGCCTTGGGCTGGGCTATCGTGTGCCGTAGGAGGAGCGAATGACCGAACGACTGCGGGTCGGGGTCATCGGGGCGGGCGCCATCGTGCAGGTGGCCCACCTCCCCGTGTTGCGCCGGTTGAAAGAGGTTGAGGTGGTGGCGGTGTGCGATTTCGACCTGCGCAAAGCCCGGGTCGTGGCAGACCGATTCTCCATCAAGGATGCCTTCGCTGATATCGAAGAGGTGCTCCAGTACGAAGAGCTCGACATCCTGGTGATCTGCACCCCGAATCATCTTCATGAATCTCACATCCTGGCCGCGCTTTCTCGCGGGTTGCACGTGCTGGTGGAGAAACCGTTGGCCACGTCGGTCGACAGCGCCAAACGGATCAAGACCGCTGTGCGCAAGGCCGACCGTGTCTTGATGGTCGGCATGAATCATCGCTATCGACCCGACGTGCAGATCGTCCGTGGCTTCGTACAGAGCGGTGAGCTGGGAGCCATCGAGAGCGTCAGGGGCAGCTGGCACGTGTTCAAACCAAGCAGGTCACAGTTGGGCTGGCGTTTGAAGCGGGAGTTGTCGGGTGGGGGCGCCA
Organism: Gemmatimonadales bacterium; assembly: GCA_036443495.1. GTDB lineage: Bacteria > Gemmatimonadota > Gemmatimonadetes > Gemmatimonadales > GWC2-71-9 > N074bin45. The sequence goes on from JAZFYL010000009.1 coordinate 7,264, forward strand.
TGTTGGACCTCGGCCTGGCCATGCTGGACCTGGGTCTGTGGTTGGCCGGCAACCCAACGCCCAAACGGGTGAGCGCCACGTTCGACAAGGTCACCAGCGATGGCCCGGTGGAGCAGTCCGGCAATGCCTACGTGGTGTGTGAGTCCGGCGCGTCAATCTTCATCGATGTCACGTGGAACCATATCGGTGCCGGAGAACGCTACGGTGTGGGACTGCGCGGGGCCAAGGGAACCGCCAGCATCAACCCGCTCACCGTCTGGAAAAAGATGCACGGTGCCCCTGTGGACGTGTCTCCGTCCGGGGCCGGAGGCCGCGAGAACGCGTTTACCGCTTCCTATAGAGCCGAGTGGGCCTATTTCCTGGCCGCCATCGCCGGCGAGGCCAAGGCGCCATCGCTACAGGAATACATCACCCTACAAAAGGTCATGGATGCCGTCTACCGCTCGGCCGGCACGGGGAAAGAAGTCAAGTTGTGACGCCTGCATGCCGTAGAAGGTGGAGCGGCCTCCTGGCGCTGGCGGCCGTGGCCCTCGGCACGCTCATCGATCCGGGGCCGCTCGCGGCAAGCCAGGATGGGGATACCGCGGCGGCCGCTCGCGGCCGGTCATTGACGGTCCGCTTGATCACCGTGGGGCCGGGGGCCGCGGTGTGGGAGCGGTTCGGCCACAACGCGCTATGGATCGAGGACAGCCTCACCGGGAGCAGCGTAGCGTATGACTATGGCCGCTTCGACTTTGCGCAGCCCGGATTCTTGCCGCGGTTCATCAAGGGGCGCATGCGGTACTGGACGGCGGCGGCCGATGCGCGCGCCGTTCTCGAGTTCTATCAGGGGCGAAACCGTTCGGTATGGGTCCAGGAACTCAATCTTCCTCCCGCGGCCCGCGAGGAGTTGCGGCTCTTCCTCAACTGGAACGTGTTGGAAGAGAATCGTTACTACGACTACGACTACTACCGCGACAACTGCTCCACCCGTCTGCGGGACGCGCTCGACCTGGTGTTGGACGGGGCCGTGGCAGCTCAATCGGTCGATACCGTACCCGGCGTCAGCTGGCGCTTCCATTCCGACCGACTGCTGGCGCCGGCCGTGCTCGCCTATACCGGGACCAAGTTCGGTCTGGGATCGCCCACGGACGTGCCCATCTCCAAGTGGGACGAGATGTATGTACCCATGAAACTCCAGGAGTACTTGCGGACCATGGTGGTGACGGGCGAGCAGGGGGAGACGGTGCAGCTGGTTGGGCACGAAGAGGCGCTCGCTCTCAATCCGGCATATGCCGCGCGGACCGAGCCCCCCAAGTGGTACCTGGCCTTTCTGGGATTGGGAATGCTGTGGGGGGCAGTGCTGCTGTTCACCGCCAGGGCCGGATCGCTAGGTCGCACGGGAGGCCGGATCGGTTTCGGCGTGACGGCCTCGCTCTGGCTTCTGTTCGCCGGCTTCGGCGGTGCCTTGTTGCTGTTCCTATGGCTGGGCACCGATCACGTCATGACCAGGGCCAACGAGAATGTGCTGCAAATGAACCCGTTTGCTGTGGCTCTGCTGGTCCTGTTGCCCGCGGCGATCAAGCGCCGCGGCCGGGCCCTCAAGCACGCCATAGCCGTCGCGGCGTTCATTGCCGCCGGCTCGTTCCTGGGCCTCTTGCTGAAGGCGATGCCGGGCTTCGATCAGCATAACCTCCAGATCGTGCTGTTGGCCCTGCCGATCAACCTTGCTGTGCTCCTTGCGCTGTGGCGCCTCCCGCGCGAGGTCCGGGGTGATGGCCCTTCCGCATCTGCCGGCTGAGCCGTTTCTCAGCCGTAGCCCCCGAGCGATTCTGATCATCGGCTGCAGCCTCCTGTGGCTGGCCAGTTTCCCCCCCCTTCATCTGCTGGTGCCGCCGTTCATTGCCCTCGTTCCGTTCGTGTGGTTGTTGACTCGCGAGACCCGGCCGCGGGCGGCCGCCTTGGTGGGGTTCCTTACCGGACTCGGTGCCAATGTGCTCGTCATGCACTGGCTGCCGACGACGCTGTGGCGTCACACTCCCTGGGCGCTGGTTCTCTCCATACTGCTGATCGTGCTGGCTTCCATCGGGTGGGGCCTGGTAGGGTGGGTGGTCGTCCTGGTGTGGCACAGGAGTCCGCGACTGCCACGCTGGTTCGTGTTCGCTGCCAGCTGGACCGCGTATGAAGTGTTGCTCGATCATTTGGGACCGTGGTCGTTCCCCTGGCTGGGGTTGGGGGTATCCCTGACGGGAACGCCCGTCCTGATTCAAGTGGCGGACCTCGCCGGGACGGCCGGCATCACCTTTTGGCTGGCGGCGGTGAACGGCGTCATAGCCGATGCCGTCACCCATCGTCTGCATTCCGGTCTGGCCGCGGTTGCCGTCACCGGATCCCTGGCCATGGTGTGGGGTTACGGATATGTCCGGGAATCGAACCTCGTGGTCCGGGAACTCGGGTCAGTCGCGTTGATCCAGCCCAATGTGGGCTATGATGAGAAGCTCGGCGGCGACCACGACCGAATCGTGGAGCAAGCGATCCGCCAGACGGAAGCTGACGTGCCTCCGGGGTCGGTCGACTTGATCGTGTGGCCCGAGACATCGCTTCCGGCGCCACTGCCTCGGCACCGTGAATGGGCGGCGTCGCTTGCCGCCACCGCCGCCCGTCAAGCGACACCGCTCCTCGTCGGTGCGCTGACGGAGGACGAGGCTGGGTCTTTTGGGAACGGTGCGCTGATCGTGTCGGTCGAGGGCGGGGGAGAGGGGGAGGAGTGGCACACGGTATATGTGAAGCGCCGCCTCGTGCCCGTGACCGAACGGTGGCTCGAGCCCGGGACCGCGGCGGCCCTCGTCGCGACGCCCCTGGGGATGGCGGGGGTGACGATATGCTATGAGTCGATCTTTCCCGACCCCTTTCGGCGGTACCGCGGCGCCGGCTCCGACCTGGCCATCGTCATCACCAACGATGCCTGGTTTGGCCGAACCGGCGGGGCCGCTCAGCACGCGGCTCACACCATCGTGCGCGCCGTCGAGACCCGGCAGCCTGTCATTCGGGCCGCCAATAGCGGCTACACATTCGTGGTGCCGCCCACCGGACGGGTGACACGCCGGACCCGGTTGTTCGAACGGACCACGCTGGTCGCTTCCGTACCCGGCGGTGTTCCCCCGCCCATCTTCGTGCGATGGGGATGGTCTTTCGGGTACGCGGTGCTGGTGGCAGTGTTGGTGATGCTGGCTTCGGCGGTCTATCCGAAGTGGAGCACTCAGACCGCTGACGGTTCGTAGACCCGTGCCTTGACGAAAATGTCGAACAGGTCGGCATCGAGGCTGCCCGCTTCGACGTCGGCCCGCATGATGTCGAGCGCCCGTGAGGTGGACAATGCCGGTTTGTAGGGGCGGTCCATCGCGGTGAGGGCATCGAAGATGTCCGCCAGTGTCATCATGCGTGTCTGCGGTGCGATAGCCTCGCCGGGGATGCCCCTCGGGTAGCCGGTCCCGTCCATTCTTTCGTGATGGCCGTAGGCGATGTCGGGCACTTCCTGCAGCTCCCGTGTCCACGGGATGCAGCGCAGGAATTCGAAAGTATGGCGCACGTGGCCTTCGAGTTCCTCGCGCTCGGACTCGTCGAGCGTGCCCTTGGGAATGTTGAGGTAGCGAATCTCCCGTTCGGACAGGAGAGGCTCGGCCCGTCCATCGAGGGTGCGGTAGGTCTCCTGGGCGAATTCCTCGAGGTCTTCCCGGGTTTCTTGTGGCAACACGCTGGGTTCGTTGGCGGCGATCACCGTGGTCAGAAACCGGTCGAGGTTGGCGAATTCTTGAGCCTGGGCGGCGCGGAGCGCGGGGAGCAGTTGTTCGTACCCCTCTCGGCCGTACTTCTCCAGGTGGTTGGCCCGCGCTTTCTCGAATTGCCATTGCGCCGTCCGCACCAGGAACGCGTGCCGCTGCCGGAGCAGTTCGAGATCGGCCTGGTACAGTTTCTTCTCCTTGACCAGGACGTGCTCCCGGACGCCAACCTTGCCGAAGTCATGGAGCAGGGCCGCGTAACGAAGTTCCCGGAGTTGGTCCCCGTGGAACACGACCTGATGGTACGGGCCGGTCGTGAGTTCGCTGACCACCTGTGCCAACCTGACGGTCATGCTTGCTACCCTCTCGGAGTGACCCGAGGTGACCGGATCGCGCTGTTCGATCGCCGTCACCGCGGCCAGGACGAAGCCATCGAACAGCCGCTCGATTGCCTGATACAGCTGGCCGTTTTCGAGTGCCACCGCCCCCTGGCTGGCCAGGGCGAGCGCCAGCCCGACCAGATGATCCGAATACCCCGTCACGCCGCTTTCGACGTCGCTCTCAGAGCGGAGCTGGGCAGCGGGGTCCCGTTTGTGGTTGATCAGTTGCAGCACCCCGATCACCTCGCCCTGGTGATTGGGCATGGGGAGGACCAACATCGAGCGGGTTCGGTAGCCGTGCTGGATGTCGAACGACTTGTTGAAATGGTAGCTGACGTCGTCCGGCATGTCGTACACGTCATCGATGACGAGCGGTTGGCCCGCCACCGCCACGTGACCCGCCAGGGATGTGTGGTCGAACGGGATGGTGGATTCCTGAAAGTCGATGTCTGGCAGGCTCTCGTTCTGCGTGAGCACGAAGCGCAGGTGACCCTCGCCGTCTCCGTTTGTTTCGACCAGATACAGGCTGCCGGCATCCGACTGTGTCATGCGCCGGGCGTACCGGAGAACCATGTCCAGCAGCGTCCGGTAGTCCTTCTCCGCCGTGAGCTTGATGCCGATGTCTGTCAGTTCGGCCACTTCGTTGGCGCGGGTGGCCATGGCCCGTTCGGCGGCCGCCAGGCGCAGCCGCGTGGCGGACTCCCGCAGGGCCGTCCGAATAGCGATGAGCAGTGGTCGCCGATCGGCTCTGGAAGGTAGATAGCTGCTCAGCCGTTCGGCCGGGACGCCGATCGGGATCGTCCCGGTATCCGCCGGCCCCAGGCCGACCGGTGCCGCTCCCCGCTGCCATGTCAGGGCCAGGTCGGCGGCCGAACAGTCCGCCAGCGCCGCCGGCCCCAGCACCACGACGGCCGGGTGGTCGACCAATGGCAGGTCTCCGACGGAAGAGATTTGCTGGACGTCGATCTGTTCGGAGGTAAGCACGGTCGCGAGGGCGCCGGGCTGCCAATCGGGAGTGTGGAACAAGAGATAGCGCATGATCTGTCTGCCCTGGAAGCTAACCAGGGAGCGTTCAGTCAGGGACGAAATCGTCTACCGACGTCCAGTCAGGAACTCTCGACGTGCCGCAGTCCTTCCTGTGCTTCCGTGTAGTCGGGGAAGACTTCCAGAGCGCGTCGATAGAACTCCGTCGCCTGCGCCTTGTCCCCCCGATCCTGGTAGAGCAGGGCTCGACTGTAATAGGTGAGAGCGTCGGTCGGCACGTCGCGGGGCACTCGCGCCTGCCCGACGGCGGCGGGCAACGGTGGCAGCTCGACATCCGCCAGGATCTGATCGGCGATGTCCTGGATGATGTGGTACAGCTGTTCCCGGTTGTTGTTGGCCGTGGCGACGTGGAGGATCTCGCTGGATTCGACGTCGACGATGCGCGCGTCCACTCGAAACTCGCCGTACACGTCGATGAACGTCCCGAACACCATGTAGCGGGCGCCAAGCATCTTGCCGATGCGGGCGGCGGTGGCGGCGTCGATCCGGCCCCCGGCCGCCAGGTCCTGTTCGTCGAGCAGGCGCTGGGTCTCGCCACGGTCGACCAGACGGGCGTCCGGGTGCCGGCTTAGTTCGCTGATCAGCATTCCCGGAATGCCCCGCTCCAGGGCGGTGAAGTCTTCCTTGTCCTGGCCGTAGGAGCCTCCGTTCTCGAAAGCGAGCACGGCGATCCCCAGGCGGGTGTCCTGGCCCATCGCCCATTCGGGGATCGCCAGGACCGCCAGCAGAAGAAGTGACCCGCGGCAGAATCGCATTGCTCGCTCCACGCTAGAGACTCAGGGTGCTCCCTTCCCGCGCGGCTTCCACCGTCAGGCTTGCCGCTCGAGCCGATACAGTCGTCTGGGCACGGCTCACCAACTGGTCCAGAACCTCGTCCTCGTGAGCCGGATCGTGATGGAACAGCACCAGGTGCCGCGATCCGCAGGCCAGAGCGAGTTCCAGCGCCTCCTCCGGTGTCGAATGCCCCCACCCGATACGGTGAGGTTTGCTCTTCTCGGCGTACATCGCGTCGTGGATCAACACATCCACGCCGTCCAGATGCTGTACCAGCGACTCGTACCAGTCGTCCGCCATGGCGTTCAGGCCGCCGTCGCCCAACTCGTTGTCGGTGACATATGCCAGGCTCGGTCCACCCGACTCATGCCTGACCCGGTATCCCAGGGCGATGCCGGGGTGCTGCAACCGGACCGCGTCGATCCGCCAGGGTGACACTACGGACAGACCCACATCCAGTTCCTCGATCGTCAGATCCGCCGCCACCTCGGCCAATGGGATGGGGAACACCGACGGATCCATCTGCCGTTGCAGCACCTCCCGGAGCGACGCGCCAGGCTGGGCGGGGCCATGAATCCGAACCCGGGCGCCGTCCTGGTACAACGGACCGAAGAACGGCAAACCCTGGATGTGATCCCAATGGCTGTGCGAGAGAAGCACATCAACGTCAGCCGGTCCGGTCGGCCGGCCCAGAATCACCTCGCCCAAAGCTCGAATGCCGGTCCCGGCATCCAGGATCAAGCATCGACCGTCGTCATCGGTCAGGGAGACACACGGGGTGTTGCCGCCATAGCGTACCGTGTCGGGCCCCGGCGTGGCAACGGAGCCCCGGACACCCCAAAAGGTGACACCGACGGTCATCCCATGTGGTTTCCCATGCCTGAATGTAGTGGGCGAGGAGTTGCCATTGCGGTTGGTGAGGTCACGCCGGCGACGTGATCTGAATCACGTTCGTTTGGCGGCTTCGAGCAGTGCCCGACGATCCTGGAGGACGATCTCACGGCGGCTCACCTGGATGATGTCCCGTTCCACCAAGGCGCGCATGGTTCGGGAGACCGTCTCCCGGCTCGAGCCGATCATCTGGGCGATGGTATGGTGAGTCAGTTTCTTGGTGATGGTGTCGCCTCCCTCGTCCTCGCCCAGGCGGAGCAGCAGGGCGGCCACCCGGCCGTTGACGTCCAGCAGGACGAGGCTGCCGATCTTCTCGTCGGCCAGGCGCAGCCGTCCGGATAATTCAGCCAGCAACGAAATGGCCACCGCAGGGGACTTCAGCAGCCGCGCCTGGAAATCGTCCCGACGCAACAGGAGCAAGCGCGAGTCCTCCATGGCGATCACATGGGCCGAGCGCGGCTGATCGTCGATCAGGGCCATCTCACCAAAGAAGCTGCCTTCCCCCATGACCGACAGAATGACCTCGCGGCCGTCTTCGCCGATCAGGACCACCTTGACCTGGCCGCCCGCCACCAGGTACAAGGAGTCTCCCGGGTCGTCCTCGAACAGGATCACGCTGCCCTTGGGATAGGTGCGTTCCCGGGTGAGCGTGGCGAACGCCCGGATGTCCTCTTCCGGGAGTTGGGAGAAGAGCGGTACGGACTTCAGCACGTCTACGGGGTTCAGGGGCACGCGGGCCTCGGGATGGAGTCTGGGGAGCGCTCAAACGATAAGACAGTGTGGTCGGAGGTGTCAATCGGCCACCGGTCGGTATCCCGTCGGAGACAGGGCCGCCGGCCGGCGGTCACCCTTTCGTATGGGGCACAACCATGCTAGAATTAACAGCTTATCAACTTTGGATACCAGCCCGCGAGGGTGCGAGTGCGTTGTCAAGGAGTCTGGACGTGAAGGCGAATATTCATCCCAAGTATCAAAAAATCGAGGCCATTTGCGCCTGCGGGAACAAGTTTGAGACACGCTGCACGTTGGATAACATCCACGTGGAAGTCTGCTCCAGGTGCCATCCGTACTTCACCGGCAAGCAGCGCTTGCTGGACACTGCGGGACGGGTGGATCGGTTCCGGCGCAAATACCAGAAGACCGAGTCCTCGACCGCGAAGACGTAATGATGGAGTCACGACTCCGCCAGGCGTTGGCCCGGGCGGAGGAGGTGGGGCTCCAGCTCGCCGACCCCAACGTTGCTCAGGATCACTCCAAGTTAAAGGCGTTGGGCAGGGAGCACGCTCGGCTCCAGCCGGTGGTGGAAACCGCCAAGCGTCTGGAACGGCTTCGGGGGGAACTCGATCAAGCTCGGGAAATGGCTCAGGAGGCCGATCCCGAGCTTGTTGCGTTGGCTCAGGTGGAGATTGATGGGCTGACCCCCGAAGTCGAACGCCTGGAGACGGAACTGGAGGAGTTGCTGGTGCCGCGGGATCCCCACGATGATCGCGATGCCATCGTCGAAATCCGGGCCGGGACCGGCGGAGGCGAAGCGGCGCTGTTCGCGGCCGATCTCGAGCGGATGTACCGCCGGTTCGCCGAACGGCATGGCTTCAAGGTCGAGCCCATAACCCTCAGCGAAGGTTCGGCGGGTGGCTATAAGGAAGTGGTGTTCGCCGTGCGGGGAGCCGGCGCCTTTGGCTACCTGCGCCACGAGGCCGGAGTCCACCGGGTCCAGCGGGTCCCCGCGACCGAAACCCAGGGCCGCATCCACACCTCGGCCGCCACCGTGGCGGTATTGCCCGAAGCGGAAGAGGTCGATGTCGAGATCAATCCCCAGGATCTCAAGATCGACGTGTTCCGCTCTTCCGGCCCGGGAGGCCAGAGCGTGAATACCACGGACAGCGCCGTCCGTATCACGCACCTGCCGTCGGGACTGGTCGTGTCGCAACAGGATCAGAAATCGCAACTGCAGAACAAGCTGAAGGCCATGGAGGTCTTGCGGGCCCGGCTGCTGGATCGAATGATCGCCGAACAAGAATCGGCCCGAGCCTCGGAACGGCGCGCAATGGTGGGTACCGGGGACCGGTCAGGAAAGATCCGGACCTACAACTTCCCCCAAAGCCGGGTGACGGATCATCGGATCAACCTGTCGGTGCACAATCTGTCGGACGTACTCGAGGGCGACCTCGACCAAATAGTCGATGCGTTGCGAGGCGCGCTCCGGGAAGAGATGGCCGGTGCCTGAGGTGGCCACGCGGTCCCGGGCCGACCTGTTCGACCGCGCTGCCGCCCGACTCCGCCGGGCCGGTGTGATCGAACCCCGACGGGAAGCCCTCCGGCTAGCCGAGGCGGCGTGGCGGCGGTCGACCGCGGAGTTGTTGCTCCAGCGCGAGTCACCGGTGGAACCAGCTGCCGGCCAAGCCTTCGACGCCCTGGTGGCACGCCGTGCGTCCGGGGAACCGCTGCCCTACGTCCTCGGGACGACCGGGTTCCGTTACCTCACGCTCACCTGCGATTCGCGAGCCCTCATCCCCCGGCCCGAAACCGAAATGCTGGTCGATCTCGTCCTCGAACGGGTCTCAGCCGGGGTGGCGGTCGACGCCGGCACGGGAACGGGTTGTCTGGCCCTGAGCCTCGCGCGTGAGGGATCGTTCGAGCGGGTGCTGGCGATCGAACGTTGTCCGGACGCCCTGTCGCTGGCACGCGAAAACGCGACACGCTGTGGCACTGCCGTCGACTTCGTCCGAGGCGATTTCGCCGGCATGCTGAGGCCGGCCTCGGTGGACGCGCTCGTCGCCAATCCACCCTATCTTACGACAGGGGAATACAGTCTACTCGACCCGTCGGTGGCGCATTGGGAACCGGTCGAGGCGCTGGCCAGCGGAGCCGACGGTCTGGAGGCGACGAGGCGTCTCGTGGCGCAGGGGCAATCCGTGGTACGGGCCGGCGGATGGTTGGCGCTGGAAGCAGATGCAGTTCGGGCGGATCACGTCGCCGATATCGCACACGCATCCGGGTTTTTCAGAGTCGAAGTGATCAAGGACCTTTTTGAACGAAAGCGCTACGTGCTGGCGCAAAGGAGAGCCTGACGTGATTCAGGAAAAGGCCAGGGATTTGGGTCGGATGATAGGGCAGTCGGAGGAATACCGGACACTCCGGCAGGCCGAGACCGAAATGCGTGAGGACAAAGACACGGTCGCGGGGTTGGAGTCGATCCAGACCCTGGCCACCCAGGTCGATCAGGCGATGGCCAGCGGCCAGCAGCCCGACCAGGAGATCATGGAGAAGTACCAGGAGGCGATTCAGAAACTCGAGGCGAGCCCGTCAGGGCAGGCCTACGTCGTGGCCCGGGCCAACTTCGACAAGCTGATGGCCAAGGTGAACCAGCAAATCACCGAAGGCATCGATTCCGGGGCCACGAGCAAGATCATCACTCTGTGAGTGGATCACACGGAACGTTCATCGTCGTCGAAGGTCCCGAGGGGTCCGGCAAGTCGACGCTTGTGGCCGGTTTGGCCGAGCGGATGCTGGAGCGGGGCATCGACCCCGTCAGGGTGCGGGAGCCGGGCGGCACGGCCGTTGCGGAGGCCGTGAGGCAGGCGCTCCTCAATCCCGACCACGAAGTCGATCCGCTGGCTGAGGTGTTCTTGTTCCTCGCCGCCCGGGCGGACCTGGTTGCGAGGGTCATCGAGCCGGGGCTCCAGGCCGGACGCGTCATCCTGGCCGACCGGTTTGCGCTTTCGACCGAGGTCTACCAGGTGGCCGGACGCGGATTGGACCCCGATCTGGTCGGGAAGGCCAATCGGGCGGCCGTGGGAACCGCCACCCCGTCCGTTACCCTGGTGATCGACCTGCCCGCCGACGTCGGCTTGCAGCGCCAGCACGACGGCGGTTTGGATCGTGACCGGTTGGATCGCGAGGACCTGGACTTTCATCGCCGGGTGGCTCAGGCTTATGTGGAGGCCTCTGGGCCTGGCGTGGAGCATCTCGACGGTACCGCCCCTGCGGCAACGCTGCTCGAGAACGCCTGGCAGGTGTTGCTCAGCCGGTGTCCTGAAACTTTTGGTGAGATCGGGAGTTCTGTATAACAGAGTTCCGACTCGATGGAATCTGCGTCGGGGGGATCGCCCCGCGCTGACAGGAGGGTCGTATGAAGCAACGCTGGGGCGTCATTGTTCTGGTGGCCGCTATTTCCTTCGTTACCGGAGGATGGCTGGTTCAACGCGGCGTCACGACAGACGGCAACGTATATCAGAACGCGCGACTCTTCGATGACGTGCTCCGGCACATCAACGCTTACTACGTCGACTCGATCGGGGAATCCGAACTCTATCATCATGCCATCGACGGCCTGCTCGACGAGCTGGACGATCCCTACAGCATACTGCTCGAAGGCGAAAGCTTCCGAAGACTCACCGAGACCACGACCGGCAACTACGGCGGACTTGGCATCCAGATCGACGTTCGGGATGGCTGGATCACCGTCGTCGCGCCGCTACCCGATACCCCGGCCGAACGCGCCGGGATCGAAAGCGGCGACCAGATCATAGAAGTCGACGGCGTGTCGACGGAAGACTGGAACAGCGATCAGGCGGTCAATACCCTGCGTGGGGAGAACGGCTCGTCGGTCGCCATCAAGATTCGTCGAGCCGGCGTGGCCACTTCCCTCACCTTCGAAATCACGCGAGCAGTCATTCACTTCCGCTCTGTTCCCCCGGGGACGCTGCTGGGTGAGGGCATCGGATACATCGCGCTCAGCAGCGTGAGTGAGGCGTCCGCCCCCGAACTCAAGAACGAAATGCGCTCGATGCGCGAGCGGGGAATGCGCTCGATGATACTCGACCTGCGCCGCAACCCCGGTGGGCTGTTGGACCAGGGCGTGGCGGTCAGCGACATCTTTCTCGACGACGGTGTCGAGGTTGTCTCCACCCGCGGGCGAGCCCGGGGTTCGACCAGGCGGTTCGCCGCCACTCACGATCAGGAATGGCCGGAGATGCCCATCATCGTGCTGGTGGACCGGTGGAGTGCCAGCGCCGCTGAGATCATCGCCGGTGCACTCCAGGACCATGACCGGGCCGTGATTCTGGGAGAACCCACCTTCGGGAAGGGGCTGGTGCAGACGCTCTACCGCCTGGGTGGTGGGTCGGCACTCAAACTGACCACGGCCCGTTGGTATACGCCCAGCGGCCGCACCATTCAGCGCGACCACACCGGCCAGACAACGGAACAGTTGTCGGCCGGCGAGGAGGCCCCACCCGAGATCGATTCGATGACTCCAGTGTTCCACACGAGCAGCGGCAGACAAGTCAAGGGTGGCGGTGGGATCATTCCCGACATCGAGGTGGCCTCGGACACGCTGACGACCGCCGAGCAGGACTTCGTGAAGACCATGGGCGAGGATTGGCCAAAGTACCGTGACGCCATCACCTCCTACGCCTTGGAACTCAAGAACGACGGTTCGTTGACCGATCCCGACTTCGTAGTCACGAAGAGCATGCGGAGCACCCTGTTCCAGAAGGTGCAGGAACGTGGCGGGTCAGTGTCCCAAGCCGAGTTCAACGCCGCCGGCCATCTGATCGACGATCAGCTCAGCTATGAGATCGCGCGCTACGTTTTCGGTCGAGATGCCGAGTTCCAGCGCCGCAATGCCGACGACTCGCAGATCCAAGCCGCCGTCCAGCTGCTCAAACAGGCGCGCACGCCTGACGCGCTCATGACGCTGGCCATCGAACGGGGCGACGGAGTTCCAGACGGGCAATAGTCTCCTGCGTCGGTCCCTGGGCCCAATAGCGCCCGGCCGTTCCTTCGGGTTCCCCGAAGCGCGGCCGGGCGTTAGTGTATCGAGCCATGGCAGCTGACCGCATCACTATCATCGGGACGGGCCGGATGGGACAGGGCCTGGGGCTGGCGTTGGCGGCGGCGGGCCACCCGGTGACGCTCGTGGGCCGCCGTTCCCCCACCACGCCTATCGACTTGCCGCTGCACCTCGGTTCCTGGCCACCGGTCACGAGGGCCTGCGAGGTCCTGGTGCTGGGGGTACCAGACGACGCCATCCATGAGGTAGCTGAGCGCCTAGCGGCGGAGGATGGCGTCACCGCCCGGCAAGTCGTTCTTCACGTCTCAGGCATGCTGGATCGCGGGGCCCTTGCGGTGCTCGAAGGAACCGGTGCCGGTCTGGGCTCGTTTCACCCGTTGCAGACGGTGGCGCGGCCCAGGACGGCGGCCGAGGGGGCGTTCAAGGGGGCCGCGGCGGGGATCGAGGGAGACGACCGGGCGTTGGCGGCCGGGGAGCGGTTGGCAAGGTCGCTCGGCATGAAGCCAATCCGACTCCCTCAGGGCAGCAAGCCGGCCTACCATGCGGCCGCCGTGCTGGTCGCCAACTACTGCGTCGCCCTTACCGCCATGGCGGAACGTATCGTGCAGGAAGCCGGTTTGGGGGATGTCAGGGGTATGTTCCAGGGGCTCCTGGAGGGAACCGCCGGGAATCTGGCCCACCTCACGCCTGGCGAGGCCTTGACCGGCCCGATTCGGAGGGGGGACGCCCAAACGGTCGCCGCGAACCTGGCGGCGCTATCCGGCAACGATCGGGCGGTCTACCAATCACTCGGCCTGGCGACGCTGGAACTGGCTGTGGGGCAGGGGCTCGACCCGGCTGCTGCAGCAGACGTGCGTGCTGTGCTGACCTCGGAAAGGGTCTCGTCCTAGTTCTCGAGGGGTGGGACGAAACTTTGCGGTCCCAGTTCCCTTAAGGAATTGAGGGGCTTGGACATACGGGACCAACTACGAATTGGGTTCACATATGAAACGAAAATGGCTCGTTACGGCCGTAGTCGGATTGGTGGCGTTTGTCAGCGGAGGCTGGCTGGCCCAGCAGGCGCCCAACGCCGAAGGCGAGCGGCTGCGACAAGCCCGTATTTTCGAGAGGGTGCTCAATCTGGTGCGCGACAACTATGTGGACACCATTCCCGAACCTGAACTGTACCGGCAGGCGGCATACGGGTTGGTGAACCAGTTGGACGATCCCTACAGCGCCCTCTTCATGGGGGATGATCTTGCCCGGGCGGACGAGCGCACCAGTGGCGATTATGGCGGGATCGGCGCCCGGATCGATGTCAGGAACGGGTGGGTCACGGTGGTCTCCACGATGCCGGATACGCCCGCGCAGCGGGCGGGAATCCAGTCCGGGGATCGCATCGCCGCGGTCGAGGGGCGATCCACAAAAGGTTGGACGGTCAACCAGGCGGTCGGCGTTCTTCGAGGTGAAGTCGGCACGCCGGTATCGGTCCGGCTCGAACGGGTCGGCAGGAGCGAATCGATAGATGTCGTATTGCATCGGGCCAAGGTGCACCAGCGGGCGGTCCCCCGCGGTGTCACCATCGCCGGCGACATCGGCTACGTCTCCATGGATGCGGTTCGGGTCCATTCAGCCACAGAGCTTGCGGTCGAAGTCGGTCACCTTTACGCCGAAGGAATGAAGGGTCTCATCATCGACCTCCGCGGGAACCCGGGCGGGATCCGCGACGAATCCGTTGCGGCCGCCGACCTGTTCCTCGATCCGGGGTCGCCGATTCTGATTACGCGTGGGCGGACCGCAGACGACGACCTCGAGTTCGTCGACTCACTACCGCAGCCGTGGCCGGATCTTCCGATCGTCGTACTGGTCAATGGTGGATCCGTCAGCGCCGCCGAGATTCTGGCCGGAGCGCTGCAGGACAATGACCGGGCAGTCATCGTGGGCCAGCCGACGTACGGCAAGGGGCTGGTCCAGACGCAGTTCCACATCGGCCGGGACGTGGCGCTACGGATCACCACGGCACGCTGGTTTACCCCCAGCGGGCGCTCCATCCAGCGGGCATCGGTCGACATCCCACACGGGGAGACGCCGGATTCGGCCACCTTGCCGGTCTTCTTTAGCAGTGCCGGGCGGGAACTGCGAGGCGGCGGCGGGATCATTCCGGACGTCGTCGTGCCGTTGGACACGCTGACCGATGGTGAGCGCGAGTTGGCCATGGCCCTCGATCCCCACATCACCGAGTATCGTGACGCGTTGGCCGCCCTCGCCCTCGACACCAAGCGCACCGGCAGCGTCACCGACGCGGAATTTGTCGTCGGCGACAAAATCGTTGCCGAACTGATCGCCCAGATGGTCGAGCGGGGCGTCGTGCTGCCGGATTCGGTCTGGTCGGGTGGCCGGGATCTCGTGGCTTCGCACCTCGGCTACGAGTACGCTCGATATCTGTTCGGCCCCTCAGCTGAACTCAAGCGCCGGCTGCAGGAGGATGGACAGGTGAGAGAAGCTGTGGAGTTGCTGGGACAGAGTGACAACCGGGAAGAACTCTTCGAGCTGGCAGGCACTCCGTTGCCGTCAGACACCCAGGGCTAGTCGGCGGCCTACTGATCCACGATCTGCACACCCCGGGGCACCTCGAACTCGAAGGTGTTCCGGGGCAGCGTCTCGTCCAGCTCGAAGTCCCACAAGGTAAATGAGCGGGTCGATCTGTGGGGCTCGACCATCGTCACGCGGCGCGGTAAACCAGTCTCGGTATCCAACCACACGACGGCGCTGGTGAACGGCAGGCTCTCATCCCGGGGTATGAGATCGATCACGTCTACCGGGTGCCCCATCAGGGTTGTTCGCTCGCGATACGAGGCGTCATACCGCTCAGCCGGCTTGTCCAGGATCCAGCTCAGGACGTTGAACCCGTAGGTGGGGGCGTCGGGCAGGGCAAACCGCAGCACCTGGTTGGGGGTTGCGCTCGGGGTATAGACCCAGATGTACTCACCGTCCGAAATGATCGCCTCGTCGGGCGGATCCTCGAACCGCAGCGCCAGCTTCGATTGGCCCGATTGGTACAACCGCCCGTGGCTCTCCAGGCGGCCTATCATTTCATTATCGACCACTTGATCGAAAGTGGCTTGCAGAGTTGAGAGGCCGGCATAGACCGCCGCCGAGCGCTCGAGAATCGGCACGGGATCCTGTGCGGTGGCCACCGCCGGATGACCGAACGCACCCAGCGCGACCATCACCAACGCCGGCCGCGTCACGAACGAACGCCGGCCGGTTCGGTCAATTCTCGGCCGATGGTCGTCGCGATCACCCGGGCCTCGTCCATCAGTTGGGCGAACTGGTGTGGGAAGAGACTCTGTGCCCCGTCGGACAGGGCGTGATCCGGGTTGGGATGGACTTCGATCAGCAGGCCGTCGGCCCCGGCCGCCACGGCCGCACGGGCCATCGGTATGACCATGTCCCGCCTGCCGGTGCCGTGGCTGGGGTCGGCGACGATGGGAAGGTGCGACAGGCTGTGCACCACAGGGATGGCGCTCAGGTCGAACAAGTTGCGCGTGGCTGAATCGTAGCTGCGGACGCCCCGTTCACACAGGATCACGTTGGGGTTGCCCTCGGCCAGGATGTACTCGGCGGAGAGCAGCAGTTCCTGGATCGTTGCCGAGAGCCCGCGCTTCAAGAGCACCGGCCGGCTGCATTGGCCAGCCCGGCGGAGCAGGGCGTAGTTCTGCATGTTCCGGGCGCCGATCTGGATGATGTCGGCCACCTCGGCCACCGAATCGAAGGTGTCCGAGTCGAGCGCCTCGGTGATGATCAACAGGCCCGTTTCCCGCTTGGCCTTCTCCAGGAGCCGCAGACCCGGTTCGCCCAGACCCTGGAAGGAATATGGTGAGCTGCGGGGCTTGAAGGCGCCCGCCCGGAGGATCGTGGCACCGGCGTCCCGCACGGCGTGTGCGGTGGTCATGATCTGCGTTTCGGTCTCGACCGAGCAGGGGCCCGCCATGACCAC
>JAZFYL010000010.1:0-25043 GCA_036443495.1 Gemmatimonadales bacterium
AACGGATTCATCGCCCGGAAGGCCAGACTCGATGCGCGGGTATACAAAACTCTCCATGCCAGGCGACTACCCAGCGGACCAAACCCGGCAAACGTCCCTGCCAAACGGTCGGGGTATCGGTCCGGTCCGCTCCGGTTTTGATACTGAATATCATCCATGGCCAGCTGCGCCTCGAGCGTGAGCCAATCCGCCGCCCGCCAGTGAAGGTCGGCCCCGATCATGATGTTGCCTTCTGCCGTCTGTCCGTAGGTGTTGGCCAGAAGAAGGATGCTGACCGGATTCCGGTAACGCGCGTCGAAATTCCGGTCGTTGCCGGAAAGGACTGTCGTCTCCCACAGCGCCAGGCGGAATCGTTTGGTGACGTTGAAGGCCAACCGGTGACCGAACCAGTAGCGGTGGATCACGTTGCCGCTGCTGTCGACCTCATCCCTGAGCGCGGCGCCGACCGACCGCAGGTTGATCGAGCGTTTGCCGAGGTAGAACGCCCATGAGGTCCGGGGATAGCTGTAGAAGCTGAGCGGGATTCCGGTCATGCCCACCGGCCCCCAGTTGCGCTGCAGATCGCCGAAGAACACGGAAAACCACTTGGTCTGGGCACTCAGGTAGGCCTCGACCATCCGGAAGACCCCATCGAGGTTACGCTGTCCAGGCCATGCGGGATCGTCGTTCACCCTTCGCTCGGAGGCCGGCCGCATCACGCCGACGACCGGCCCGAACACTCCGGTGAGACCGATATCGAGATATGGTTCGACGCCTTCGGGTCCCCAGGGTTGTATGACATCCTGGCGGCCGTTGCTGTACGCCTGTAGCCCGGCACGTCCGGCCACCCGTCCCCAGGCCTCGGCGTCTTCCTGCCGGTAGTCTTCATGGAGCGCCGCGGCGAGCCGACCGGCCGGTGTGGTCGAGTCCAGTCCGGAGGAATCCAGGGCACTGAGCAGGTCGACCCGACGGAAGGGTCGCACCATCGGAGACGGATCCTGGATATCGCCCCGGGTGATCAGAAACTCGATCAGGGGGAGACGGGGATCGTCGAGCGGGATATAGGGCGAGGCTTGGGCGGACAGGAGGGCGGGGGCCAGGACCAATAGGAGGCTCCCCGCTCCCCAACGCCAGGGCCGGATCAACATGGACGGAAAGCTAACGGACATCAGAACGGCGGCAAAGAATCGTACTTCTCCCGGCACCCGAATCGGCTATGTTGTCCCACTATGAATGACCTGAGAGTCGAAACGGTCCGCGGGCCGTTGGTCGAATCGGTGCACCAAGTGTCCGCCGTCGTGGTCGATGCGGACGGACGACGGGTCGCCTGGAGCGGCGACCCGGACATGGTGACGTTCTGGCGCTCCTCCGCCAAACCGTTCCAGGCGATCCCGCTGGTCGACGACGGGGCCGCGGATCGGTTCGGGTTTTCCGAGGACGAACTGGCACTCGCCTGCGCGTCCCATTCCAGCGAGCCGGTGCACCTGGAAACCGTCGATCGTTTGTTGGCCAAGATTGGTTGCCAGGAATCGGATCTCGCCTGTGGCGGCCATCCGCCGCTGTCGGAAGCGGTGGCCCAACGGGTCGCACGAGATGGGGCCGAACTGACACCACGCTGGAGCAACTGTTCGGGCAACCATGCAGGGATGCTGGCTCTGGCGGTGCACCACGGGTGGCCGGTGGCTGGATACAACCGCCGCGGGCACCCGGTGCAGGACCGCGTGCTGGAGGAAGTGAGTCGCTGGACGGACGTGCCCGTGACGGACCTGCAACAGGGATTGGACGGGTGTAATACGGTCTGCTTCGGGCTCCCCCTGGCCAACATGGCCCTGGCCTATGCCAGGTTAGGGGCTTCGGCCGAACCGGCCGTGGTGCGAGTGCGGGAGGCGATGACAGGGAACCCGGCGATCGTGGGCGGCGTAGGCCGGCCCTGTACCGATATCATGTCTGCGGCGGGCGGTACGGTTGTGGCCAAGATCGGTGCGGAAGGAGTGTACGGCGCGTCGGTCATCGGGCGGGCGAGGGGGGACGGACTGGGCATTGCCCTCAAGGTCCGCGACGGCGGGATGCGCTCGGCGCCGATCGGGCTAATCGCCATTCTGCAACAACTGGAAGATCACGGCCTGTTGACGTCATCGAGTAGATCATGGCTGGGTGTGCTGGAGCCCCACGCGACGGTGACCTTGACCAACACCAAGGGCTTGGTGACCGGAGAGTTGCGCTCAGCAGGGGAGTTGCATGTTTCTGGCTGACAACGCGTTTCCTAGATACGGTTCCAGGGAAGGGACGAGGTAGACTTATGGCGGGAGCCATACTCGACCCCGCTACGGCGAGCTTGATTCGCTTTGCGGTCACCGTCGCCGGAGGCCACGACCCCGAATTGCGGGAAGCCGCTGGGGCGATGGTCGAGCTCGGTGTGCGTGCGGACTGGGTGGATGAACTGATCCTGCAATCGGTCCTGATGGTGGGATGGCCCAGGGCCCTCATGGCTATGGGGGTGTGGCGGAGCGTGTCGGGGCTGCCGGCGCCCGCCGAGGACGAGGGCGCGGACTATGGCCGGGCCGGCGAGTGGATCGATCGAGGAGAGGCGACGTGCCGCATCGTATATGGCGTCAACTACGACAAACTGCGCGCCAATGTCCGGCGGCTCCACCCCGCTCTCGACGCCTGGATGGTGGTGGAAGGGTACGGTCGCACGTTGAGCCGCCAGGGACTGGACCTGGTGCGGCGGGAACTCTGCACCGTGGTGCAGACGGCCGTGCTCAACGCTCCCCACCAGCTTCATTCGCACCTCCGTGGCGCACTCAATGCGGGGGCCACAGACGGGGAGATCGATGCGGCCTTGCAGTTGGTGGGGCCACACCTGACTCGCGACCATTGGAACGGGATCAAGCAACTTTGGGGCGAGATTCGAGAGCGGAACGGCACCGATGCTGATTGATCGCGTCAAGGTCCGTGTCGCGGCGGGCACCGGAGGCTCGGGAGCCTGTTCCTTCGCCCGGTTCAAGTTCGTGCCCAAGGGCGGACCCGACGGTGGCGATGGGGGTCGCGGAGGGAGCGTGTACGTGAAGGCCGATGGCAATCTCGGCACATTGCTCGACTACCGGTACCATACGAACTGGTCCGCCGAACGGGGTGGGCATGGCAAGGGAAAGAAAATGACCGGCCGTTCGAGTGAGGATGTGTATCTCCCAGTGCCGCGAGGCACCGAGGTATACGATGCCGAAACGGAACGACTGCTTGGCGAGGTGATCGACGACGGGGAGACGCTGTTGGTCGCGCGGGGAGGGAGAGGGGGACGCGGTAACGCGGGATTCGCCACGGCAACACATCAGGCCCCACGGGAATGGGAGCCTGGTGTGGAAGGCCAGGTCCGTAACCTGGAGCTGGTCTTGAAGTTGATCGCCGATGTGGGACTGGTCGGCCAGCCGAACGCCGGGAAGAGTACCCTGCTATCGGTCGTGTCCGCGGCCAGGCCCAAGATCGCCGACTATCCCTTTACCACGCTGGAGCCGAACCTCGGTGTTGTCGGCATGAGCGACTTCCGATCATTCGTGGTCGCCGATATTCCCGGCATCATCGAAGGGGCGCACCAGGGGAAAGGCCTGGGGCTCACGTTCCTGCAACATATTGAACGCACCAGGGTGTTGGCCTTTCTCGTGGCTGTCGATAGTGCTGATCCGCAAGCCGAGTACGACCAAATCAGGAAGGAAGTGGGGGCGTACAGCGACTTGCTGTACCAGCGACCACACTTCGTCGTCCTCACCAAACGTGACCTGTGGCCCCCCGGAGAACCCTTGCCGGAAATTCGGGCCGAGTCGCTCGGCATGCACGCCATCTCCAGTGTGTCCGGCGTCGGGATCGAAGAGTTCAAGGCCGCGATGTGGCATGCGGTGCAGGCTGTGAAAGAAGAAGAGTTGGATGCACACCAGGCGACCGACCCGCTCGAGCAGCCACATGAGTGACCTGGCCCAGCGCGATGCCCACATGGCGCTCGCCCTGACTCCCGGAATAGGCCCCCGACGTTTCGGCCGCCTTATCGAAAGATTTGGTTCTCCTCTCGGCGCCCTCACGGCGCCGTTCGCGTCTTTGGGTACCGTGCCCGGAATTTCCCGCGCCGCGGCTACGGCCATCGGCAACCAGTCGCCGACAGCAGGGGCGGAGGTCCGACAAAAGGTCGAAGCCCTCGACGGCCGGTGTCTGTTGCCGAACGATCCCCAGTACCCGGCTATTCTGAAAGACATTCCTGACCCTCCGCTCGTGCTATTCGCTTTGGGCAGGCTGGAGCTGCTCGAAGCACCCGCCGTCGCCGTCGTCGGCAGCCGAGACCACAGCAACTACGGAGTACGGATGACCCAGGCGATCGCTGCGGAGGCGTCCAAGGTTGGCATCGTGGTGGTTAGCGGCATGGCACGGGGACTGGATGCTGCGGCCCACACCGCGGCTCTCGACCAGGGAGGAGGAACGATCGGTGTGCTGGGGAACGGGCTGGGAGTCGTGTATCCTGCCGCCAACCGGGGACTGTATCGGCGGGTCGAACGGGAAGGGTTGCTGCTCACCGAATTTCCCCCGGGAGAGAAGCCGCACGCCAGCAGCTTCCCGCGCCGTAACCGGCTGATTTCGGGACTGGCCAAGGTCACGGTGGTGGTGGAGGCTGCCGCCGGGTCCGGGACCCTGATTACCGTAGGTGCCGCGCTGGAACAGGGCCGGGAAGTAATGGCTGTCCCCGGCACGGTCACCAGCCCGACTTCGGTCGGCACCAACCGTCTCATTCGGGACGGCGCGACCCCACTTCTCGAGCCTACCGACTTGCTGGCGTTCTACGATGCCAGCCCAACCGCCCCGAAGCCGGAGGCGCCACCGTCCCGCCCCCCGCGTCCCCCGCTGACTCCCGAAGAAGAGCGGGTTTTCGGGGCACTGGGCAGGGCGCCGGTGCATCTCGACGTCCTGGCCACGACCATCAACCAGCCGATCGCCGGCGTGTTGGACAGGTTGTGTGCCCTGGAGCTGGCCGGGTTAGTTGAGCAGCAGCCTGGGAGGCTGTTCGTCCGGATGTAAACAAGGGAGTAGGGAGTAGGGAGTGGGGAGAACCCACTCCCCGCTTGTGCCCACCAAATCGAGGCAGGTCCCACTCCCTACTCCCCACTCCCTACTCCCCCCTCTTATCCTTCCCTCCATGCACCTCTACATCCACGTGCCGTTCTGCCGGCGGCGATGCAGCTACTGCGATTTCGCCATCGCCGTACGGCGCCGTGTTCCGGCTGAGGTCTACGTGGACACGGTGTTGGCGGAGTGGGACTTGTGGCGCGACACGCCGGTATGGTCGTCTTCGTCGATGCTCTCGACCATATACGCCGGGGGTGGCACACCCTCACTCCTGGACCCGGCCGCTCTGGAGCGCCTGATCGGGCATCTGGTCGCGCAGAAACCGTTGGCGCCGGACGCCGAAGTGACTCTGGAGGCCAATCCGGACGATGTCACCCTTCCGCGGGCCCGGGATTGGCGTGCGCTCGGCGTGAATCGGATATCCCTCGGCGCCCAGAGCTTTGCTCCGGCAGCACTTCAATGGATGCACCGGACCCATGGCGCGGACCAGATCGGCTCGGCGGTGGACATCGTACGCCGCGCCGGTTTCGACAATGTTTCGCTGGACTTGATCTTCGGCTTGCCGAACTCGCTGGGTCGTGACTGGACGGACGATCTCCATCGGACGTTGGCGCTCGAGCCCAGTCACGTTTCACTCTATGGCCTCACGGTCGAGCCGCACACCCCCCTCGCACGGTGGGTGACGCGTGGCGTGGTGAGGCCGGTGGACGACACGACCTACGCCACTGAGTTCCTGACCGCCAATCGTCTGCTGTGCGAGGCGGGATTCGATCACTACGAAGTATCCAACGCCTCCCGCCCGGGTTTCCGGTCCCGGCACAACTCGGCCTATTGGCGCCGCTCGACCTACCTTGGCCTCGGTCCCTCGGCGCATTCGGCTTGGGAGAACCACCGGCAATGGAACGCCCGCGAGTGGGAGTCCTACCGCCGGCATGTCGCCGGAGGGGTGGGGCCGGTGGAGGGGTCGGAGGAACTCGACGCCGAGGCCGTCGCGCTCGAAACCACCTATCTGGGGCTGCGCACCCGGGAAGGTCTGCCCGCCGAGTGGATCCCCGATGAGCTGGCCGGGCGGTGGCGGCATGCCGGCTGGGCCCGGACGGCCGAGGGGCGTGTGCAACTCACGCCACAGGGGTGGCTTCGGCTGGACGCTCTCGTGGGCGAGGTGGCCGGAGCCGGGTTAAATTCCCACGCATGACGGGCATACCAGACCTCAGCCACCGCGAGACCCGGGTGCTGGAAGCGGTCATTCAGATGTATATCGAAACGGCGGAGCCGGCCGGCAGTCAGGCGGTCGCGCGGCGGTCGGCGTTGGGGGTATCCCCCGCGACGGTGCGGGCCGCCATGAGCGAGCTGGAACGCAAGGGGTACCTGTTTCATCCCCACACCTCCGCTGGACGGATTCCAACCGATAAAGCCTACCGGACGTACGTCGACCGACTGATGCGTTTGCAAACGCCGAGCGACCGCGAAAGACATGCGCTGGTGGCGGAGTTTCCTGAATCCGGATCGGAGCTGGAGAACATCCTGCGCCGTGCCGCGCAGGTGTTGAGCGTGCTAACCCAGGAGCTGGGTGTGGCGGCGGCACCGGCCCTGGACGAGGTGACCCTCGAGCGGCTGGAGTTGGTCCGCCTGTCGTCGGAACGACTCTTGATGGTGTTCAATCTCCGCAGCGGGGTGGTCCGCACCATCTTCGTGCAGATCCCGGCCATTGTGGCGGAAGAGGTCGTGGCCCAGGTGGCCGGGGTCTTGAACGAACGCCTGGCCGGACTCTCGCTGAGGGAAATCAGGACGACCCTGAGCGAGCGTCTGCGCGACGCGGCCCACGAGCCGAGAGGACGTCAGTTGCTCAACATCTTCCTGGCAGAGGGGGAGGATCTGTTCGATCTCACCCTGACCTCACCGGACCTTCATCTCGGCACGGCCCAGATGTTGGCTGAACAGCCGGAATTCGCCTCGAACGAGCGCATGCGAGAGTTGTTCGATATCACTGAACGGCGCGAGGTTCTCAAGGAAGCGATGAGGAACCGTCGCCAGGGCGGGGTGATGGTTACGATCGGTGGTGAGAACCTCGATCCTGCTCTCTCGGATTTGACGCTGGTGACCGCATCTTACGCCCGAGGAGACCTAATGGGGGTGATCGGCGTGCTGGGTCCCACACGCATGCCCTACGACAAGATCGTGGGCCTGGTGGACCACACCAGCCGACTGATTGAGGGACTACTCGATTGAGCGATTTCTACCAGTTACTGAACGTGTCCCGCGGCGCGGGAGATGCGGACATCAAGAAGGCGTATCGCCGATTAGCGATGGAGTACCATCCGGACCGCAATTCGTCGCCGGATGCGGAATCGAAATTCAAGACCATTACCGAGGCCTATGAAGTTCTGCGTGACCCGGAGCAACGGGCCTTGTACGACCGCTACGGGGAAGCCGGGCTCAAGCGTGGCGCCGGCCAGGGTTTCGGAGGGTTCCATCACGTCGACCTCTCAGAAGCGCTCAATATCTTCATGCGAGACTTTGGGGGCCTGGGCGGCTTCGAATCGATCTTCGGCGGGGGCCGCCAAGCCTCACCGGCGGAGAACCGTCGGGGTCAGGACGTCCGGGTCACGGTGAAGATGACGCTGGCGGAAGTCGCCACCGGGGCCAAGCGCAAGATCAGGCTGAAGACATTCGAAAGCTGCGACCTGTGCGGCGGGAACGGCCTGGGACAGGGTGCCAGGCCGATGGCGTGCGCCACCTGTGGCGGATCGGGCGAAGTGCGCCGGGCCGCGCGCAGCATGTTCGGGCAATTCATCTCGGTCGCGCCCTGCCCCAATTGTGGTGGCGACGGCCAGGTCATCCTGGAGCCGTGTGAGCGCTGTCGTGGCGAAGGTCGCGTCCGCGGCGAACGGACCGTGTCGGTCGACATCCCTCCGGGCGTCTCGGACAACAACTACCTGACATTGCGGGGACAGGGATCCGCCGGATCGCGCCAGGGTCCCTCGGGCGATTTGGTCGTGATCCTGAGCGTCAAGAAGGACGAGCAGTTCGAACGCCACGGCGACGACCTGGTGTTCGACCTGCCCCTGTCTTTCTCTCAGGCTGCGCTCGGGGGCGATTTCCCGGTGCCGACGCCCTATGGCGAGGAACAGGCCACCGTCGCGCCGGGCACCCAAACCGGGACCGTCCTCCGCCTTCGGGGCAAGGGTCTGCCGCGTCTCGGGCAGAGTGGGAAGGGCGACCTGCACGTTCGGCTCCACGTGTGGACCCCCGAACGTCTCACCGAGGCGCAGGAGCAGCTGCTCCGTCAACTGGCGGAAATCGAAGGCGAACCCCCCAAGCGGGAACCCGGATTCTGGTCGAAGCTAAAGGAAGCGCTCGGAGCATGAGCGACCGGATGCAAGCGGCCGCGTCGGTGTGCTGACACTCCTGGTACCTGCGGGCAGTTTAAAGGCGGAGACTGTCATCCGCTTCGAGACCTCGGGATTTGCGGTCGCGGCGACTCTGGCGGTTAACCGTTCGTCACCTGAGAGGTAGACCATGGCCGATTGCCTGTTTTGCCGGATCGTCGACGGAACCATCCCGGCGGACATTGTCAGGCGGGACGACGACGTGATCGCCTTTCGCGATATCGACCCCCAGGCGCCGCAGCACGTGTTGCTGATTCCGACGCAGCACCTCGAAGCGGCGCGCGACGCCCAGGGACCCGAGGGCGAGCGGTTGCTCGGGCGGCTGGTGACAGTGGCAACGGAAGTGGCGAGCGAACTGGGTCTCGACCACGGAGGCTACCGGCTTGTCACCAACACCGGCGCCGACGGGGGCCAGGCCGTATTTCATCTGCATATACACTTGTTGGGGGGCCGGGTCCTGACCTGGCCCCCGGGGTAGTGAGAGGGCTTGCCCGGTAGGCATCGCCCGTCTACCTTAAACTGCTGCAATGGTTTAGGCCTTTGGTCTTTGAAGGGGGTGATGGAGCAATATGGCGGAAGTCATCATCCATGAGGATGAGAGCTTCGAGCGCGCACTCAAGCGCTTCAAGAAGAAGTGTGAGAAGGCCGGGATTCTCTCGGACCTGCGGAAGCACCGGCACTTCGAGAAGCCCAGTGAAAAGCGCAAGCGGAAGCTCAACGCGGCCATACGCAAGAACCGGCGTCATCCGCGTGGCCCACGATAGCCTGCTGGACACGCTCCAAGCCTCACTGACTGAGGCGCGCAAGGCGCGGGACAAGAACCGCACCGTGGTGCTGAGCACCACAATAGCGGCCATCAAGAATCGGCGGATCGAGCTCCAGCAGGACCTCACCGACGATGATGTGGTGGCCGTTTTGCGTAAGGGCGTCAAGACCCGGCTGGATTCCGTCGAGCAGTATCGCCGGGGCAACCGGGACGATCTCGTCATTCAGGAGCAAGCGGAGATCGAGGTCCTGAAGACCTTCCTGCCGCCGGAAGTCGATCCGGAAGAGATCCGGACCGCCGTAAGGACCGCCATTGCGGGAGGTGCGGACGCCATGGGTGCCGTCATGGGAGCGGTAATGCCGCAGTTCCGTGGGCGGGCCGACGGCAAGCTCATCAACCAGATCGTTCGCGAGGAGTTGCAGGCCGGATGATGAACCGGCCCTGTCTTTCTGCGGACAACGGGGTGTCGGCGGTTGGTACCGACAACACCCCGCTGCCTTTGGCGGACCGTGGGTGGGACCAGGCCACACTCGAGACGCTCGAATTCCATGCAGCCCTGGAACTGGTTGCCGCGTTTGCCGCCGGTCCGCTGGCGGTGCAGCGGCTCATGGCCCGGCGACCTTCCGTCGACCTCACGGCTATCCGCGAAGCGCTCCTCTTGGTCGACGAAGCGGCGGGGCTCGTTCGAGGTGGGGAACCCCTCACCATCGATGCCGTGCCGGACCCGCGCTCTGCCCTGGCCCGGCTCTCCCTTGACGGCAGCGTGCTCGAACCGCAGGATCTGCTCCAGCTGCGGCGCCTGATCGCGGTGGCGCGCAGGACCGCGGGCGAACTCCGGCGGGTACAGGAGTCGGCGCCGCGGGTGGCCGCCTTGCTCGGGCCCCTGCCTGCGGCCGGTCTGGGGCGGCGCCTCGAAACCAGCGTCGACGATGACGGCCGATTGCTGGATAGCGCCGACCCTGGGCTCGCGTCCGCCCGAAAGGCGGTCCATGCCTCCCGCAGCCGCCTCATCAAGAAACTCGAATCGCTGCTCCAAACATTGGGGGGGGGGAGCGCGGCCGGCGCCGTTACCGTGCGGAGTGGCCGTTACGTGATCCCTGTCCGGCGGGATCACCGAGACCGGCCCGCCGGCATCATTCACGACGAATCCGCCAGCCGGGAAACACTGTTCGTCGAGCCGACGGCTATGGTAGAACTGGGCAACGCGCTACGCGAAGCGGAAGTGGCCGAGGAGCGGGAGGTGTTGCGGGTGTTGCGGGAGTTGACCGCTGAACTCCGGCCGCACCAGGGAGAGTTCGAGTCGGCTCTGGAGATGTGCATCGCCGCCGATGAACTCCAAGCGCTCGCCAACTATGCCGATGCGGTTGATGGCTATTGCCCCTCCCTCGTGTCCGCCCCGGGTCTGCTGGCCATTCGCGACGGTCGCCATCCGCTGCTTATCGATGGCGATGCACCGGTGGTGCCGTTTACCCTGGTGCTCGACGAGAACGAGCGCACGCTGATCGTGAGTGGCCCCAACACCGGTGGCAAGACGGTGCTCCTTAAGGCGGTGGGTCTGCTCGGGGCGTTGGCCCAGAGCGGTATCATTCCCCCGATCGGCCCCGAAAGCACTCTCCCCCTGTTCTCGCAGTGCTTCGCGGACATCGGTGATCATCAATCCATCGCCGCCAGCCTGTCGACGTTCTCGGCGCACCTCGGGGTGTTGCGCCGCATCCTCGACGAGGCCGGTCCCGACAGTCTGGTTCTCATCGACGAAATGGGAAGCGGGACTGACCCCGCCGAAGGTGCCGCATTGGCGGGGGCGGCTCTCTCGGCCCTCACCCGCCGTGACATCACCACCATCGCGACGACCCACCTCGGCGCCCTCAAGCAGTTGTCGGAGCGCGTGCCCCGAGTCGTCAACGGTTCCCTGCAGTTCGATTCGGAGTCGCTCCGCCCCACCTACCGATTTCAGAAGGGTATCCCCGGCCGTTCCTACGGCCTGGCCATCGGCCGCCGATTGGGATTGGATCCCGCGGTGCTGGCTGAAGCAGAGGCGGAATTGCCGGAGGTGGAACGCCACCTCGAATCGTTGCTGGCGGCGGTTGAAGGCCGCGAACGGGACGTCGAGCGCCGCGAAAGCGAACTTGGTGAGCGCGAAGAGGTGTCGCATGACCGGGCGAATCGATTGATGACGCAGGCGGCGTCGCTCGAGGCGCGGATCGCGGCCCAGGACGAACGGGAGCGCACCGCGGAACGGAGCGCGCGCGAACGGGCCAAGGTCTACCTGCTCGAAGCGCGGCGACGCGTGGAACATGCGCTGGGATTGGCGCGAGCGGCGGTCGACGAAGCGACCGCGAAAGAAGCCCGCCGATTGGTCGAGGAGGGCGTGCAAGCCGAAGCCGGAGCCTTGCAGCGGATGGGCGTAGAGGATACCGGCGGCGAGCCTGACGTCACTTCCGATCGGCCGATCTCGGTCGGCCACCGCGTCCGGCTCGCATCGGGCATGACCGGCGAAGTCGTCGAGCGCCGCGGCGACGGCCGCTTCGTGGTCCTGGTGGGTTCTCTCCGGACGGTCGTCAAGGCAAACGAGATCGTCGGTGTTCTCGAGGAGGGCCCGAGCCATGATTCCCCGAGGGCGCCGGCCAGAACCGGAGGGGTGGCTGTGAGCGCGGCGCCGCTGGAGATCGACCTTCGCGGATTGACCGGCGATGATGCCGAGGCCGCGACGGTAGCGGCGATCGATGGCGCGGTGCTGGCCGAACACCCGTATCTGATGATCATCCACGGCATGGGCACGGGTGTGGTGCGGCAGCGGGTCCGCCGGGTGCTGGAGCACGACGGCCGCATCCGCTCGTTCGAGTATGCGCCCAGAAACCAGGGCGGAACCGGCGTGACCATTGCGGAGTTTGCCCCGTGAGCCGCATCCCCGACGAGATCGTCGAGCAGGTGCGCGACGCCGCCGATCTGATCGAACTCATTGGTGAGTCGGTCGAACTCAAGCGGACCGGCACCGACTATCGCGGGCCATGTCCGTTTCATGGAGGCACGCACCGAAACTTCGCCGTCATCCCCAAGAAGGGCATCTACTATTGCTACGTATGTCACGAGGGCGGCGATGCGTTCACGTACTTGATGAAACGCTTCGGCATGGACTACCCGTCCGCGGTTCGTGAAGTCGCGCGTCGGGTCGGGATCACCGTTCCCGAGCGCAACGAACGCCAGGGCCCCGACCCCCGAGAGCCGTTGTTCGGTGCTGTCGCCGTGGCGCAGGAGTGGTTCGCCACCCAGCTACGTGAGTCTCCCGAGGCCAAGCCGGCGCGGGCGTATCTGGAGCAGCGCCACTGGGACCTCCAAGCGGTCGTTCCGCTCGGCCTGGGGTACGCGCCGCGAGGCTCGGCGTTCCTGGAGACGGCGCGCGAGCTCGGGATCGAAGAGGACGTGTTGATCGAGGCTGGGCTGGTCGTCCGCCGGGACGACGGGGGCACATACCCGAGGTTCCGTGGGCGCCTGATTTTTCCGATTCACGATCTGCGCGGCCGTGTCGTGGCATTTGGTGGGCGCATCATCGGGCAAGGTGAGCCCAAGTATCTGAACTCTCCCGAAAGCGAGATCTTCCACAAGGGGCGCACACTATACAATCTGCATCACGCCAAGCAGGCCATTCGCCAGGCGGAGTGTGTGATTCTCGTTGAGGGGTACTTCGATGTACTGCGGCTCAACCAGGCCGGGTTCGATCATGTGGTGGCGCCGTTGGGTACGGCGCTCACGGCCGAGCAGGCGCAGCTGCTGAAACGCTACACCTCGCGGGCGATACTCCTCTACGACAGCGATGCCGCCGGGCTGCGGGCCACCTTCCGCAGTGCTGATGAACTGTTGCGGCACGAGTTCGAGGTCGGCGTAGCCACGTTGCCGGCCGGGGAGGATCCCGACTCGCTGGTGCAGTCGGGTGGCAGAGCCGCCATGCAGACGGTGCTCGATGACGCCATCGACGTCCTGGAGCGGAAGGTCCAGATCCTCCAGCGCAAGGGTTGGTTCGAGGGGATCGAGCAGCGTCGCCGGGCCCTGGATCGGCTGATGCCGACGGTCCGCGCCGCCAAGAGCAGCATCACCAAGGAACTGTACCTGACCCGGTTGGCGGAACTGACCGGGGTGGCGAAGGAAGTGCTGGCTCGGGATGCCGAAGAGCGGGTCCGCCGCCAGGCGCCGCCGGCCCCAAGTCCCGACCGCGTGGCTCCGGGAGCCAGTGGGCGGCGGCGCCGGGACGGTGAGCTGGCCGAGCGCGACCTGTTGCAGGTGCTGTTGTATTCGCCGATGTGGTTGGACCGCGCCCGGGACCAGGTCGCGCCGGAGTGGTTTGAAGGTGAGGTGTATCGCTCGCTGTTCGAGGCGTTGACGGCACCCGGCGGCGAGCGCTTTCAGGGGGAACAACCCGCCGCACTCTCTGACGCGACGCGGCATGTGTGGAGCCTCCTCAAGCAGCGCGAAGACCAGCTGGACACGGAAAGCGTCGATGAGATCTACGACCGCGCCTGCCAGGCACTGGAGTCGCGGCCGCACTTTCGGGACTTGGAGGCGTTGGGCGCCCGGCTCCGCCAAGCGCCCTCGGACGAACAGGAAGCCCTGCTGGCCGAACGGCAGCTCCGGACCCAGGAACTGCGGGAACGATTCCCCGCGGAATGGAATCGGCGTTACATGCAGCGAAAATTCGCGCAAGGCGGTCGTGGAAGCCTGTCGCGCGGTGTCACGAATCATCCATGATGCACAAGGAGCTTGAATGCATCCAGACCTCGTAAAGTTGTTGGAACTACAGGAGAAGGACCTGGTGGTCGCGGCCATGAACGAGCGGCTCGACGCGCTCAACAAGGAGGTCGCCCTTCTGGACGGCGTTGTCGGGGCCAGTGCGGATGCACTCGAGGCCGCACGTCGCGCCGCGGTCGACGCCGTCGAACGCCGCACGGAACTCGAGGCCAAGATCGAGAACTACCGCGCCCAGCAAGAACGGCGGCGGCAACGGCTCGAGATCACTCGGCCGGGCAAGGACGCCGCCAACCTGATGGCGGAGTTCGATCTCGGGCGATCGGTGCTGGCTCAGGAGGAAAGTGAGTGGATCCGCCTGGCGGACAGTGTCACGGCGCTCGAAGCCGAGGTGGCCCAGGGTGAAGCCGCCCTCGAGGCGCAAAAGGCGGAGCAGGAGCCTGAGCGAGCCGAGTTGTTGGCCAAAGAACAGGGGGTGTTGAGCGAACGGGAGGCGGCGACCGAAGCGCGGGAGGTCACCTCCGAGACGCTGGAGAAGACACTCCGCACAAAGTACAGCCGGCTACGGCGCTCACGGTCGACGCCCGTGGTCGTGGCCCTCAGCGGTCCGGCCTGCGGCGCATGCTTCACGACGATTCCGCTGCACCGGCGCATTCAGATCAAGACCGGGGCTGTCTTGGGTGGCTGTGAGGTTTGCGGCGTAATTTTGTACGTGAACGAGGAAGATGGGTAGCCGGCGACCGAACCGGCCTGCTTACTTACTGTCATGAGTACGACGGTCCCACCGCCGCTGAAGTGGTCCCTCAGGGATTCCCCGGACCACGAACTCGCCGCGGCGCTGGCAGCGGGGCTCTCGCTGCCCCTGCCGTTGGCGGAACTGCTGGTGCAGCGCGGCTTCCATCAAATCGATGCCGCCAAGCAGTTTCTCAGGCCAGCCCTGGACCAATTGGCCGACCCCTACTCTTTGGCGGGAATGCCCGATGCTGTCGAGGCCATCGGCCGGGCGGTCCGCGCCGGTCAGCCCATCTTAGTGCACGGCGATTACGACGTGGACGGCCAGTGCGCCACCGCCTTGCTCACGCGGGCGCTGCGGAGTTGCGGGGCCGAGGTGATCCCGTTCGTGCCGCATCGGGTGACCGATGGATACGACTTCGGTAAAGCTGGACTGGCTGCGGCGCGCGAGGGCGGCGCGGGTCTGATCCTGACCTGTGATTGCGGTATTAACGCAGTTGAGGCAGTCGCCGCCGCGAGGGCCGAAGGACGTGATGTCGTCGTCACCGACCATCACCTGCCCGGACCGGAATTGCCGGCGGCCACAGCCGTGATCGACCCACAGCAGGCGGCCGACAATTCCGACCTGAAGATGCTGTGCGGCACCGGCATCGCCTTCAAACTGGTGCAGGCCCTGGTGGAGCCGTTAGGGCTACCGGCTAACTTGCCGTTCCATTTGCTCGACTACGTCGCCATGGCGACCGTGGCCGACATCGTGCCGCTCGTGCGCGAAAACCGCATTCTGGTGAAGCACGGCCTCAAGATTCTCTCGCATAGCCAGTGGGCCGGTCTCCGCGCCCTCGTCCGCGTGTGCAACTTGCAGCACCAGGAAATCCGGGCAGGCCAGGTGGGCTTCATACTCGGCCCCCGACTCAACGCCGTGGGTCGCATCGGTGCCGCCACCGACGGCCTACGGTTGCTGCTTACCGACGACGAGTCGGAAGCTGAGCGCTTGGCGGGCTATCTCGACGACCTCAACAAACAGCGACAAGCCATCGACCAGCACATTCTCGATCAGGTGCTGGAACAGGTCGAGCAACAGATGGACCTGGAGCGGGATTTTACCTTTGTCCTGGACGGTGAGGATTGGCACCCCGGGGTCATTGGGATCGTAGCGTCGCGGGTGGTGGAGCGGTACGGTCGACCGACCTTCCTCATCGCGTTCGACGGTGATATCGGGAAGGGGTCTGGCCGTAGCATCTCACGCTTCGACCTGCACGCCGCCCTCACCGGTTGCGACGATCTGCTCGAGCGCTATGGTGGGCACCGGATGGCGGCTGGTCTAACCATTCGCCGCGGGCGACTCGAGGAATTTCGCGAGCGGTTCGCCGCGTTGGGGCGGCGCGAGCTGACCCTGGACCACCTTGGCCCGGAGCAGCGCGTGGATATCGAAATCGATCTTTCCGCGGCTACCGACCAGTTGGAGCGGCTGATCCGGCATCTCGAGCCCTGCGGTGCGGCCAATCCCAGTCCGGTGTTCGGGGTTCGCGGAGTCGAGTTCGCCAATCGGTCGGTGGTGGGCAAGGGCCATCTCAAGGGCGTCCTGACCCAGGGCCGGGCTCACCTTGAAGGCATCGGGTTTCAGTTGGCCGACCGCGTGCCGTGGCTGGCTGATGCACCGGTCGACGCGGCGTTCAAACTCGAACGCAACGACTGGGGGGGACGCCGCAGCCTTCAGGCGCGGCTGGTGGCACTGGCTCCGGCAGACAGCACCGGGGCGTCGCAGGGGCAGGGGCAGGAGGGGCAGCAGCCCCCACCCGCGGTGGACCCGCTGCCTCGCTGAACCCGCGCGTGCGCATCATTGCCGGTGAGTTTCGCGGACGGAAGCTGGACGCCCCGAAGGGGCTGGAGGTCCGGCCCACGCCCGATCGGGTCCGGGAAGCGTGGATGAGTATCCTGCGGGAACGCCTGTCCAATGCCCGGGTGCTCGACCTGTTTGCCGGTAGCGGCGCCCTCGGTCTGGAAGCCTTGTCCCGCGGCGCCGCCTCGGCCGACTTCGTGGAGCGAGAGGCTAGATCCGTGCAGGCGCTGCAACGAAACATCGAGCGGCTGGGCGTGACCGGCCGGTCGACAGTGCTGCGACAGGACGCGCTCCGGTTCGCCGGCCAATTGCCTGCCGGGGCCTATGACGTGGTGTTCGCCGACCCTCCTTATGCGAGTGATGCGGTCGATCAACTGGTTCACCTCTTCCGCGCCGTCCCGTTTGGCGACATTCTATCGGTGGAACATCCGGCGGAGATGACTCCTGCGGGAGATGACTCGCGCCGCTACGGATCAACCGCCATCACCTTCTGCTACGCGCCATGACACGAATCGCGGTATACCCAGGCTCGTTCGACCCGCCCACGAAGGGGCACGAGGACATCATCCGCCGCAGCTTGGCCCTGTTCGACAAGCTCATCGTGGCCGTGGCGATCAACGTCCACAAGCAACCCCTGTTCACTCCGGAGGAGCGGGTGGCCATGCTCGAGCCAACGTTTGCCGACGAGCCACGGGTCGAGTTTGCGACATTCGACGTCTTGCTGGCGGATTTTGCCCGCACCGTCGGGGCGTTGTTCATCGTCCGCGGCCTCCGGGCGGTTAGCGATTTCGAGTACGAGTTCCAGATGGCGCTCATGAACCGGCAGCTCCATCCCACGCTCGAGACCGTGTTTCTCGTGCCCCCCGTCCACCTCACCTATCTGAGCTCGAGCCTGGTCCGCGAAGTGGCCCAGTTGGGGGGTGATGTGAGCCCCTTCGTACATCCCGTCGTCGCGACGGCTCTTGCGCGAAAGTTCTCGGCGTGAGCTTCCTGGACGCACTGCGCGAACGCGCGGGACAGTCACCGCGGCGGATCGTGCTTCCCGAAGGGAACGACCCGCGCGTGCGGGCCGCTGCCGAATCACTCGCCGCTGAAGGATTGGCCGTTCCCATCGTGCTCGGCGGCCCCGACGGGATCGACCCGGCCCAGGACGACCGTCTGGGGCGGGTGGCCGAGTACCTCCGGGGCCGCAAACCCGATGTGGTGCATGATGCCGTCCACGCGCTCGATCTGGCCGTAGATCCCGTCCGGTTCGGGGCGTCGCTGGTCGCGCTTGGCGAGGCCGACGCCTGCGTGGCGGGCGCCAGCTACACCACGGCCGAGGTGGTTAGAGCCGCCCTGTGGGCCATTGGGACGGCACCCGGTTTCGAACTGGTCAGTTCTTCCTTCTATATGGCGATGGGCGACGGCCGGGTGTTCACCTTTACGGATTGCGGCGTGATTCCGGAGCCTACCTCGGACCAGCTTGCCCGGATCGCCCTGGCCGCCGCGCGGGATCGATCCTGCGTCGTCGGCGACACGCCACAGGTCGCCTTCTTGTCCTACAGTACCAAAGGCAGTGCCGCGGGCCATGCCGTCACCCGGGTCGTGGAAGCGGTGGCACGATTCCGGGAGTTGGCCCCAGGGATCGTCGCTGACGGTGAACTCCAGTTGGATGCGGCCATCGAGCCGGCCATGGCAGAGCGCAAGGCCCCGGAATCTCCCTTGGCCGGTCGAGCTAACATATTGGTGTTTCCGAACTTGGACGCTGGGAACATCGCGTATAAATTGGTGCAGCGCCTGGCCGGCGGAGTGGCTTTGGGGCCGATCCTGCAGGGATTGGCTCACCCGATGTCAGACTTGTCGCGCGGAGCCACTCAGGACGATATTGTGCGGGTGGCTTGCGTCGTCGCGCTACAGTCGATGCCGACCACTACCTAGGGGGAATCGATGGGGTTTAGCGCCACAAGCAGCGATGCCGGGGTTCGGGTCATTGCGGTGGAAGGGCAATTGATCGTAGGCAACCGGCAGGAACTGAAGGACATGATTCAGGAATCGCTCGAGGCCGGGGATCGCAAGTTCATCATTGATTTCGCCACCACCGGGTACATCGACTCGTCAGGGCTGGGCGCGTTGGTCTCGATTTCCAAGAAGGTCCGGGAGCAAGGCGGTGAATTGCGCCTAGCTGGGTTGAACGAAGACCTCCGTTCCCTGTTCGAACTCACCAAACTCGATACCTTGTTCGCCATCGCGGATTCGCGCGAAGAGGCGTTGGCCGATTTCTAGCATGTATCGGTTGCCGGCGTGACGGCCCCACTCAGACTCCATGTACGCCGTTCGGAGATCTCCGCGGCGTCTGGCCTCGCCGTCGAGATCCACTTGCGGCTGCCCAGCGATGTGGTCTGGATCGAGGAAGCGGTCGAGTTGGTATCCCGCCACTGCTTCGCCGGAGACAGCCCGACGAATCGGTTGCGATTCCGGTTTCGCGTCGCCCTGTCGGAAGCCCTGGCCAACGCGATCATCTGCGGTAACTGCGAGGATCCCTCCAAGCAGGTCGAGATTCGTGCCCGGTGTCTGACGGAGGAGATCTCCGTGTATGTGACCGATCAAGGGTGCGGCTTCGACCCTACGAAAATTCCCGAGTCGGTCAACTCGGACGACCTCGAAAGCCCTTGCGGGCGTGGGCTGTTTCTGATCCGGAACATGATGGACCAGGTACGATTCAACACACAGGGAAACTCGATCTGTATGACGCTCCGCCGTCACTAGCGCGGCTCGACGCCACGCTGGCGGTGCTGGGCGCCCTCGCCAAAGCGCGCATCCGGCTGTGGCGTTACGATGGGCGCTCGCTTCGGCTCGCGGCCGGAGACGACCCCGGCTGGCAGCCTCCAGTACCTCATGAGGGTGGCCGTATCCCCGTCATGGAGCACGGCTGGATCTGGCTTCAGTCGATCCCCGACTCTATCGGTTTCTGGCTGGAGGTCGAGCCCGAGGACGACCGCCCGGTCGAAACACTGGCTCCCAAGCTGGCCGAGGTGGTCGGCTCGCTCCTGGCCGGGCAATCCGACTTGGCACGGGTCACCGAAGAACTGGCCGGCCGCTATGAGGAGATCGATCTTCTCTACACCATCAGCGAGATCCTGGGCCGCACCGTCCGCCTCAAAGAAGCAGCCAACACCATCCTGCGCGAGGTAAGCACCGTCGTGGGCGCCCGGCGGGCGTCCATCATGGTCTACGACGAAGGCACCGGCATGCTCC
The DNA here is from genome assembly GCA_036443495.1 of Gemmatimonadales bacterium. Taxonomy (GTDB): domain Bacteria; phylum Gemmatimonadota; class Gemmatimonadetes; order Gemmatimonadales; family GWC2-71-9; genus N074bin45. The sequence continues at coordinate 19,787 of JAZFYL010000010.1, forward strand.
GCATCGTCGCGGCCCGCGGGGTCCGGCCGGAACAACTGTCCCCCGTCCGTAAGGATGACGCCGAGTCGATCGCCGCACGGGTCTTCCGGGAGGAACGCCTGCTCGCAGTGAACGCGGAGGACCCGGTCCCCGATAAGGCGTTCCGTGCCGAGGAACGATCGTACCTGGGCCGGGCATACATGTCGGTCCCGATCTCGTATGCGGCGCCGGGAGCAGCGCCACGCTGTGTTGGCGTCATGAACTTTACCGACCGGCTCGGCGGCGATGCTTTCTCTACCAGCGATCGCAAACTGGTATCGGCTGTGGCCAATCAGGTCGGGGCTGCGGTCGAGAATGCCCGGCTGGCCATCCGCGACCTCAAGCGGCAGCGTATCCAACAGGAACTCGAGTTGGCGCACGATCTCCAACTCAAACTCATGCCGGCGCCGTCCGTGCTGGGCGATTACGCCGACCTGGCCGTGCGCTGCATCCCGGCCGACCAAGTGGGCGGGGATTTCTACACTTTTCAGCGGCGCGGCGAAGGCAAGGTGGGGGTCATGCTGGGAGACGTCTCGTCACACGGATTCTCCGCGGCCCTCGTCATGGCGCTGGTGCTGGCCGCGGCCGGCATCCACACGGGGTCCGCCGGCACGCCGCAGGAAATCCTGGAGGCGCTGCACCAAAGCCTCTCCGCCAAACTCAGTTCGACGGAGATGTATCTCACAGTGTTCTACGGTGTGCTGGATCCCGAAGCGGGTAATATCACCTTTGCCAACGCGGGGCATCAGTACGCGTTCAAGATCCCCGCCTCCGGAAAGGCCGTCCGGCTGGAAACGACCGCGCCGCCACTGGGGCTGGCAGAACCGGGCGGCATCGGCAGGGCAATCATGCCCTGGAATTCGCAGGAAGACCTGTTGTGCCTGTGGACAGATGGTCTGGTGGATGCCCGAAACAAGAATGGCGAACCTTTTGGCGAGCAGCGCCTGATCGATGCACTGGAGTCCCATCGTTCCCTGCCGCCGGAAGATATCGTTCAGTCGGTATTCGATGACCTCGAAGCGTTCGGCGCCAGGCCGCGGGACGACCGGACGCTTCTGGTCCTGCATCTGTGAGAGCCAAGCGCCGGCTCGGCCAGCATTTCCTGACCGATCCTGCCATTCTGAATGGGATTGTCGACGCGCTCGATCCTGCGCCGGATGACACTGTGCTCGAGATCGGCCCCGGTCGGGGCGCTCTGACCGCGATCCTGGAGGCGCGTGCCCGGAGGGTCGTGGCGATCGAACGGGACACCGACCTCATTCCCCAGCTCGAACGGTTCCTGCCTGGAATCGAAATCGTTTCGGGGGATGCCCTGGCACTCGATTGGTCGGCCGTGGTGGGCGAGTCCCGGTTCCTGATCATCGGAAACATCCCCTACAACATCACCACCCCCCTGATCGATAAGGCGCTCGCTCCGCCGCGGCAGCGGAGGATCGTGTTTCTCGTGCAGCGAGAGGTTGGGGACCGGGTGGCAGCCGCTCCCGGGAGCAAAGCCTACGGGGCCTTGAGCGTGGGTGTTCAGGCGGTGGCGCGTCCCGAAACCATGTTGGCGGTGCCGGCCCAGGCCTTTCGACCTCCCCCCAAGGTCGACTCGGTAGTTCTCAGGCTCACGCCGCTGGACAGCCCGCTGGTGGAGGATGGAGAGGTGGCGGTCTTCCGGTCTGTGGTTACCGGCTTGTTCGCGTCGCGCCGCAAGCAGCTCCAGAGGGCGATCAGGCATCTCACCGATTGGCCACGGGATGTGGCGGTCGACGTGCTGTCCGGTCTGGGGATCGATCCCCAGGCCCGGGCCGAGTCTCTCTCCCCGGCCGCCTTCGTGGCGCTGGCTCGGGCGCTCGTTGACCGGGGCTGGAGAACGGGCTAAGTTTGTGAAACATTTCACAAAAGAGCCCATGCCGAAGGTCTCCGAATCCACTATTCGCCGATTGTCCCTCTATCTGAGGTTCCTCGAAGAGTTCGAGGAGCGGGGCATTGCCACCGTCAGCTCGGCAGCACTTGCCGGCCGCGGCGGCACCACCTCCGCCCAGGTCCGCAAGGACCTGTCGTTCTTCGGGTCGTTCGGCAAACGCGGCATGGGGTACTCGGTTCCCGAATTGGCCCGGCGGCTACGGGAGATCCTGGGCCTGGGCGAGCGGTACCCGCTGGCCTTGATAGGGGCGGGCAAGATCGGCAGCGCCCTGGTGCAGCACAGCGGGTTCAAGGAGAGGGGCTTCGACATCGTGGCCATCTTCGACAATGACCCGGAAAAGGTGGGACAGGTGTGGAACGGGTTGGTGATCGACGATATAGCCCGCCTCGAGGACGTGCTTCGCGACCGTCCCGTGAAGATGGCGGTAATCACCACCCCGGCCGAGGTCGCCCAGGAGGTGGCCGATCGCGTGTCGTCCCTCGGGGTCAGGGCGATCCTGAATTTTGCTCCTGTCCAACTGCGCCTGCCTGAGGACGTGACGGTCAAGACGGTGAATCTGGCCCTGGAGCTTGAAACGCTGTCCTACGCGCTGACCGGACACTAGGCCCGGGAAGCTACCTGCGGTCCGAGGGGGGGAGTTACCTTTCGCGCCATGTCCGCTCTCTCGATCAATTCTGAAATCGGCAATCTCAAGTCAGTCCTCGTCCACCCGCCGGGGCCGGAAATGCAGGCGGTTACACCGGGCAACCGTCGGGCCTACCTGTACGACGACATCATCGATCTGGAGATAGCGCAGCACGAACACCGTCGCTTCAAGGCTGTGCTGCAACGCTTTTCCGAGGTGCTCGAGATTCGGGCGTTGCTGGAGGAGGTCCTTGAGGAGCCGGAGGCGAAGGCATTTCTGGTCGGCCAGATCAGCGACATGGTTCCGACCGGCTCATTGTCGGGTCGGCTCCCGGATCAGAGCCCCGCGGACCTCGTGACGATGTTGGTCGAGGGGACCGAGGAGGAGGCAGGCCCCATCGGACGGGCTCTAAACGAGATCGGGTTTGCCTTTCCGCCGTTGCCGAACCTGTTCTTCCCGCGCGACATCGGCATGGTGTTGGCCGACAATGCGTTAGTCAGCGCCATGCGGTTCGACGTCCGCTGGACCGAAGAATTGCTGATCAGAGCGTTGTTCCAATTCCACCCCAAGCTGGCGGGGGGGGGAATCATCTATGACGGTTCCCGGGAACGCCGCCACACGTTCTCGCTCGAGGGTGGGGACGTCCACCGCCTGCGTGACGACTTGCTGCTGGTCGGGTTCAGTGAGCGGACGTCGCCGACCGCCATCGACATGTTGTGCGATCTCGTCTTCGAGCAGGACATTGCCTCGGATGTCCTGGTCCTCGTCATGCCGCGTTCCCCGACCGCGATCCACCTCGACATGGTGTTCTCACAAGTCGATCGTGAGATGTGTGTCATCTTCCCGCCCTATTTCCTGGGGCCCCAGCGACGGGCCGTCCTGCATCGCAAGAAGGGCAGGGACGGAGTGCGCGAGATGCCGGGTTTTTTCGAGGCGCTGAAGGAAGTCGGCATGCCGCTGGAGCCGATCTTCGCCGGAGGGAACACGCGCGCCCACCAGGAACGCGAGCAATGGTCCTCCGCTTGCAACTTCCTGGCGGTTCGGCCGGGAACGGTGATCAGCTATCGTCGCAACGACGTCACCCACGCAGAGTTCGCGAAGCTCGGTTTCCAGGTCGTGAGTTCGCAAGACTTCCTGTCGGGTGACGTCGAACTGGATGCAGACCAGCGGTCGGTGATCATGGTGGAGGGAGCCGAGCTGGTCCGGGGGGGCGGTGGGCCAAGATGCATGACGCTACCGCTCAACCGTGAGGCCCTGTGACGGGCGTATCGGCACACCCCATTTCAACGTTGTTGGACCGCACCCTCGCGTTTCTCGCCGACGGCTCACAAGGCGCACCGGTCTTGGCGCGTGAGATCTTCGGACTCCGGAACGCCTCCGACGCGGTGGCCGCCCGGTTGGCCGTCGCGCTCATGGGCGCCGACCCCCGGGTGCACCAACTCCCCGATGGGAAGTGGGCGCTGGTACCCGGGGGGAGCGGGGGGCGCATGGGATCGCCGTTGCTCGAGGAGTGTCCCTTCGCGGTGGTGGATGTCGAGACGACGGGCGGCAGCAGGCCCCGGAACGACCGCATAACCGAGATCGCCGTCGTCGTGGTGCAGGGCGAGCGAATCGAGGTCGTGTTGGACACGTTGGTCAACCCGGAGCAACCGATCGCCCCGATGATAACGTCCATCACCAACATCACCAATGCCATGGTGCGCGAGGCGCCGACCTTCGCCGAGATCGCCGACGACGTCTTGGGGGCTCTGGCCGGCCGGGTATTCGTGGCGCACAACGTCCGGTTCGATTGGACGGTGCTGTCACGCGAACTCCGCCGCACCCGCGCCATCGACCTCAGCGGTCCGCAGCTCTGTACCGTGCGGCTGAGCCGGCGCCTAATCAGCGGGCTCGAGTCGTGTTCGCTGGACAATGTGGCCCACTATCTTGGGCTGGAAAACCCGGCACGCCACCGGGCTGCCGGCGATGCGCTGGTGACCGCCCAGGTGCTCCACCGGCTGCTGCCGCGCGCCCGGGAGCGGGATGTGCGGACCCTGCGGGAGTTGGAGCAGTTGGCGGCGAAGCCGGTGAAAAATCGGCGGGGGCCGCGGGGGCGGCGGGGGCAGCCACCCCCTATCACCGAGGTTCCCTGACCATGACCCTCGTTTCCTCCTTCACTGTCGGCTCCATTCGGTGTCACCTTCTGGAGGGTGGGAGCCAGCGGCTGGACGGCGGCGCCATGTTCGGCGTGGTCCCCAAGCCACTGTGGGAGAAACGCATAGCGCCCGACGAGCGCAACCGCATCCCCTTGGCGCTACGGTGTCTCCTGGTCGAGCACGCGGACGGACTGGTGCTCGTGGACACGGGGATCGGGAACAAGGAATCGGCCAAGTTCAAGGACATCTACGGGGTGGAGAACGACGGACGAGTCGGCCCCACTCAGCTGGAGGATGCCCTCCGGGAGGCGGGGTATGGGCCCGAAGAGGTGCGGTGGGTGATCAACACGCACCTTCACTTCGACCACGGGGGGGGGAATACCAAGGCGGTGGGCGGCGGCGGGCAGCGGAGGGCGGCGGAGGGCGGTGAGCTGGGGGAAGCCGACCGCCAGACCGTCCGACCGCCCGACCGCCCTCTATTCCCCTGTCCCAATGCCACCTACGTGGTTCAGAGGGGCGAACTCGAGTGCGCCCGGCGCGCCAACGAGCGGACGCGCGCGAGCTATTTCC
>JAZFYL010000011.1:0-8849 GCA_036443495.1 Gemmatimonadales bacterium
GTCGTCTTGCCGTGATCCACGTGTCCAATCGTTCCCACGTTCACATGCGGCTTCGTCCGCTCAAACTTGGCCTTCGCCATGGTGGTGCTCTCCTAAGAACCTTGAGTTCGTTCGTCGTTCTCTGCGCGCGACTACCGTCTACCGCCTACTGCCCCTTGGTAATGATCGTCTCCGCAATCGACTTCGGCACTTCCTCGTAGTGGGCAAACTCCATCGAGTACACCGCCCGGCCCTGGCTGAGACTCCGGAGGGTCGTGGAGTAGCCGAACATCTCGGCCAACGGCACGTGGGCGCTCACTACCTGCGCAGCGCCCCGCTGGTTCATGCCGCCGACCTTGCCCCGGCGACTCGACAAATCGCCGATCACGTCGCCCAGGTAGTCGCCGGGAGCCACGACTTCGACACTCATGACCGGCTCGAGCAGGATGGTGCCGGCTCTCTTGGCAGCCTCCTTGAGCGCCATCGACCCGGCGATCTTGTACGCCATCTCGGAGCTGTCGACGTCGTGATAGCTGCCATCGATCAAGGTGGCCTTGATGTCGACCATCGGATAGCCGGCGAGGACGCCACCTTCCATGGCACCCTTGATGCCCGCTTCGACCGACTTGATGAACTCCCGCGGAATCGACCCGCCGACGATCTTGTCCTCGAACACGAACCCGGCACCGGCCTCGGACGGCTCCAGGTTGATCTCCACGTGGCCGTACTGCCCCCTACCGCCGGACTGCCGTATGTACTTGGCCTCGACCTTCTCGACGCCACGCTTGATGGTCTCACGATAGGCGACCTGCGGCCGGCCCACGTTGGCCTCGACCTTGAATTCCCGCTTCATGCGCTCGACGAGGATCTCGAGATGAAGTTCGCCCATCCCCGCGATGATCGTCTGACCGGTGTCCGCATCCGTTCGGACCCGGAACGTGGGATCCTCCTCGGCCAGCTTCTGCAGCGCGACCGACAGCTTTTCCTGGTCGATCTTGGTCTTGGGCTCCACCGCCACGTCGATGACGGGGTTGGGGAACCGCATGGCCTCCAGAATGATCGGATGCCCCTCGTCGCACAGCGTGTCGCCGGTGCGGGTGTCCTTGAGGCCGATCACCGCAGCGATGTCACCGGCCATGACCTCCTCGATCTCCTCCCGCTTGTTGGCGTGCATCTGCAACAACCGGCCGACGCGCTCGCGTCGGTCCTTCGTGCTGTTGTAGACGTAGCTGCCCGACGTGAGCGAACCCGAATAGACCCGGAAAAAGGTCAGCCGCCCCACGTACGGGTCGGTAGCCACCTTGAACGCCAGCCCGGCAAAAGGCTCATCATCGGATGTCCGCCGTTCGACGTGGGTATCGTCATGCTGCGGGGCGTGGCCCATGATGGCCGGGACATCTACGGGACTCGGCAGGAAGGCCACCACCCCGTCGAGCAACTGCTGTACGCCTTTGTTCTTGAAGGCCGAACCGCAGAAGACGGGCACCATCGCGCCGGAGATGGTCGCCTTGCGGATGGCCCGACGGATCTCTTCTTCAGTCAGCTCCTCGCCGGCGAAGTACTTCTCCAACAGCTCATCATCGTGCTCGACCGCCGCTTCCACCAGTTCGTGGCGCAGCTGTTCCACCCGTTCCTTGAACACGTCCGGCACCGGACTCTCCACGAATTTCGCCCCCAACGACTCGCTGTCGTATACGATCTCGACCCGGCGGACCAGATCGATCAGGCCGGTGAACAGCTCGCCACTCCCCAGGGGGATCTGCACCGGATACGCCTTGGCGCCCAACCGATCGCGCACCATGCCGAGGCACCGGTCGAAGTCCGCGCCGACGCGGTCCATCTTGTTGACGAACACGATGCGGGGCACGCCGTATCGGTCCGCCTGGCGCCACACCGTTTCGGTCTGGGGCTCCACGCCGCCGACGGCATCCAGCAGGGCCACCGCGCCGTCCAGGACGCGCAGCGACCGCTCCACCTCGGCCGTGAAGTCGACGTGCCCCGGGGTGTCGATGATGTTGATACGATACTCGAAGTCGTTCCACGTCCAGAAGCAGGTGGTCGCGGCGGAGGTGATGGTAATTCCCCGCTCCTGTTCCTGCTCCATCCAGTCCATGGTGGCCGCACCCTCATGGACCTCACCGATCTTGTAGTTGACTCCGGTGTAGTACAGGATACGCTCGGTCGTAGTCGTCTTCCCGGCATCAATGTGGGCCATGATGCCGATGTTCCGATAGTTTGCGAGCGGTGTGGTACGTGGCATGACTCGTTGTCTCTAACCAGCGAAAAAGCGGGGCGACCGGTCCCTGGCTCCTGCCAGGCGGTCTCGCTCCGCGCATCAATCGGGCAACCGCCCGAATGGAAGCCTTGTCGCAGGCTTATCGCGTTGTCGTTTTCGGGGGCCAGAGGTGGCGTGTCAAACCGCCGTCACGTGACCCGTCATCGTCCAAAGCATCGGCCGGGACATCCCATCCCGGCGATGCTACTTACCAGCGATAGTGCGCAAACGCCCGGTTGGCCTCGGCCATCCGATGCGTGTCTTCCTTCTTCTTGATCGTGTTACCCTCGCCCTTCGAGGCCAGGATAAACTCGGCGGCCATCCGCTCAGCCATGCTGCGCTCACTGCGCTTGCGCGAGAAGCTGATCAGCCAGCGCATCGCCAGTGCGGTGCGACGATCCAGCCGCACTTCTACCGGCACCTGCAATGACGCCCCGCCCACGCGCCGGCTCTTCACCTCAACCGACGGCTTGGCGTTGGCCAAGGCCTGCTTGAAGACCGCTACCCCCGGCTGCCCGGTGCGACCCTCGATGATGTTCATGGCCTCGTAGAAACTCCCCTCGGCCGTGCTCTTCTTGCCGCCCAGCATCAAGTTGTTGATGAACTTGGACACCGTCTGGCTGTCATAGCGCGGGTCCGGCGGGACCGGCCGCTTCGTCGCGCGATTGCGTCTACTCATCAGGAACCACCCTTGGGCCGCTTGGCGCCGTACTTGGAGCGGCTCTGCTTGCGGTCCGACACCCCGGCCGTATCCAGCGTCCCGCGGATGATATGGTACCGCACACCCGGCAGGTCCTTCACCCGGCCACCCCGAATGAGCACGATCGAGTGCTCCTGCAGGTTGTGCCCCTCACCCGGGATGTAGGCCGTCACCTCGAACCCGTTGGTGAGCCGTACCCGCGCCACTTTCCGGAGCGCCGAGTTCGGCTTCTTCGGCGTGGTGGTATAGACCCGGGTGCAGACGCCCCGCTTCTGCGGCTTCTTCCTGAGCGCCGGCGCCTTGTCGATCGCCTTGAGTGGCTTCCGGCCGTGCCGGACGAGCTGGTTTATGGTCGGCATAACTCTCGGTAACAAGCGTTCCTGAAACGGTCCAAAAAATCGACAGACACGGAAGCTAGATCTGAGGCTCAGCTAAGTCAAGGGGATGTGGCAGTGGGAGTTAGACCCCTCGTCGAAAGCTCCGGGCCCCCCGGGGAGCTCGTTCGGAGTTCCGCAAGAAAGTCAGAGGCTTCGGATCGGCAGTACCACTTAAAGTGTTACATGGCAACAGCCTATGTCTTGAACAACCACTTCCTGACGCTTTCAGCCTCCGTCGATTCCAACCCCTTTATGAAGAAGTATTCATACGGCTTTGGGGCAGGGTCCAGAGCCTGTGCTCTCGACTGGAGGCCCACGAGGCCACCGAGACCGAGCGGATCTCCGAGGCAGTGTTCACCGACTTGGGGACGAGCGGATGATGACGGCGGTGGGCGGCGGCGGGCGGCGGATGGCTGCGGAGAGCAGCAAGACACCGCCGGTATTGGACGACAAAAGAGGTAACAGGCGGTAGGATCAAATACCGCCCGTTACCTCCCACTACCAGCGGACCGCCTGACCGCCTGACCGTCCTACCGTCCTCTACCGCCCCACCCCCTGCCTCGCAGAGGCGGCAATCTTGGCGGGGGTGGCCAGGACCGGTTGACCTTCGACCACCTCCTCGATCTCGGGCGGCGGCGGGGGCTCGAAGCCCTCGGGCGGCTCGATGTCGATTTCGGCATACCGGTAGATCCCGGTCCCGGCCGGAATCAGGTGGCCGATGATGATGTTCTCCTTGAGGCCCAGGAGGTCGTCCTTGGCCCCGCGGATGGCGGCATCGGTCAGCACCCGGGTGGTCTCCTGGAACGAGGCCGCCGAGATGAACGACTTCGTCGTGAGGCTCGCCTTGGTGATGCCGAGCAGTACCGGCTCGGAGGTCGCCGGATTGCCGCCCTTCTTGATCATCACCTCGTTCTCCTCGCGGAAACGCATCCGATCGATCGTCTCGCCCTCGAGGAGTTCCGTGTCGCCCGGATGGGTGACTCGCACCTTTTGGAGCATCTGGCGGACTATGGTGCCGATGTGTTTGTCGCTGATCCGCACGCCCTGCAGCCGGTAGACTTCCTGGACCTCGTTGAGCAGATATTCCTGCACCGCTCGGGGTCCCTTGATCTGCAGAATGTCGTGCGGGTTCACCGGACCTTCGGTCAGGCGGTCGCCGGCACGAACCCGGTCGCCCTCGTGCACCCGGAGGTGCTTGCCGGCGGGGACATCGTACAACTGTGCCTCACCCTCCTCCGGATAGACGAAGATCTCCCGCTTGCCGCGCTTGATCTCGCCGAACTTGACGACCCCGTCAACCTCGGAAATCGTGGCTGGATCCTTGGGGCGCCGGGCCTCGAACAGCTCCGCCACTCGCGGCAGGCCGCCGGTGATGTCGCGCGTCTTGTACGCCTGACGCGGGATCTTGGTCACGGTGACGCCCTTGTCGATCGGCACCGGATCCGACAGAAAGACCGTCTTGTCCTTGGCTTCCTTCTTGGTCTTCGAAGGCCACGCCGCCGTGATCGGCAGTTCCTCCACGTGGAACTTGGACGACCACGGGTTACCACCGTCAGGAATCTTGCGGGCCCGCGAGATCTGGTCGGTGGGCGAGCCCAGGATGATTCGGGAGCCCTCGGCCAGGGTGTATTCCTGCGGGTCCTTCTTGCCCTTGCTGTACACCAGCACGGAGGGATGCAGTTCCCGATCGGGGTCGGCGCTCACGACGAGCGACCGGAGGCCCGTCGCCTCATCCAGTTCCTCCCGCAAGGTCACCGCCGGCACCAAGTCCTTCCAGCGCATTTCCCCATCGCGCTTGATGATGCTCGGGTCGTTATACGGGTCCCAGGTGTACAGCACCGAGGCGCGCCGTTCGGCATCGGCCTTGACCACCATGTCACCGTCCAGCACGTGCAGGATGGCGCCCTCCGGTACCGGATAGCGGTTGAGCACGCGGTCCGAATCGTCCGGATCGACGACCAGGATACCTTCCTTGGCCTCCTCTTCCGCAGACTCGTCCTCCCGGGTCAGGGCCACCCTGATAGAGGCCTTCGTACCGTCCTCGTACTTCACGTCCACGTCGGCGTATTCCAGCCCCTCGGTGTACTTGACCATACCGTCGGAGCGCACCCGGCGTTCGGCCTCTTCAGCAATGCGCGACGAGGTGCCGCCGATGTGGAAGGTCCGAAGCGTCAACTGCGTCCCCGGCTCACCGATTGACTGCGCCGCCAGGATACCCACTGCTTCGCCCATGTCGACCATGTTCAACGTAGCCAGGTTGCGGCCGTAGCACATGCGGCACACACCCCGGCGAGATTCACATGTCAGGACCGACCGGATGCCGACCTTGTCGATGCCCGCCTCATCAATGGCGTCCGCCGTGGCCTCCTCGATCAACTGCCCGGCGGATACCAGCTGGCGCGGATCCCCGTGCTCGTCCAGCTCGTGCGGATCGAACACATCTTCGGAGGCCACGCTGCCGAGCAGACGCTCCCGCAGCGACTCGATGATGTCCTCACCTTCCTTGAGGGCAGTCATCTCGAGTCCCAGAATGGTGCCGCAATCCTCTTCCGTGATGGTGACGTCCTGGGCCACGTCGACCAGACGACGGGTCAGGTACCCGGCGTCAGCGGTCTTGAGCGCGGTATCGGCCAGGCCCTTACGCGCGCCGTGGGTCGAGATGAAGTACTCGAGTACCGTCAGCCCTTCCCGGAAGTTGGACTTGATGGGGCTCTCGATGATTTCTCCGACGCCGCCGGTCAGCTTCTTCTGCGGCTTGGCCATGAGGCCGCGCATCCCCGCCAGCTGCCGGATCTGGTCTCGGCTGCCGCGCGATCCCGAGTCGAACATCATGAAGACCGGGTTGTAGCCGCCACGCGAGGACCGCATGTGATCGACCATCGCCGTTGCCACATCGTTGTTTGCGTGGGTCCACGCGTCGATCACCTTGTTGTAGCGCTCACCGAAGGTGATCTGCCCGGTGTTGTACGCCTTCTGGAACCGCTGCACGCGCTTGTCGGCCTCGTCCAGCAGGTCGAATTTGTCGCTAGGGATTTCCAGATCCTCAACTCCGATCGACACGCCAGCGTAGGTGGCGAACCGGAACCCCAGCTCCTTGAGGCGGTCGAGGAACGGGACCGTCTCGGTGAGCCCGGCCCGGCGATACGCCTGCAGCACCAGCTCGGAAAGCGTCTTTTTCTTCATCAAATCATCACGGAACCCCAGCTCAGCGACCAGCTTCCAGGGCAGGATGCTGTTGAACATCACCCGGCCCACCGTGGTGGCGAGCCAACGCGACTGCGGATCCTCGGCCTCGTGCGGAGGCACGTACCAGAACCAGATAGCGGAGTGATAGTTGATGGTGCCGTTCAGCAGCGCCATGTCCAGTTCGGCGGGGCTACCGAAGTAGCGGGCGTCCTTCCACAGTTCCGCCTTGACCGCCTCCTTGTCTGCCCCCTCCTTGCCGCGCATGCGCTCTTCGAATCCCGGCGGGTACTTGGTCAGGTAATAGGACCCCAACACCATGTCCTGCGACGGCTCCGCTACCGGGCGACCGTCGGACGGCTTGAGGATGTTGTTGGAGGAAATCATCAACACCCGCGCTTCGAGCTGCGACTCGAAGGACAACGGCACGTGAACCGCCATCTGGTCGCCGTCGAAGTCGGCGTTGAACGCCGCACAGACGAGCGGGTGAATCCGGATCGCTTTGCCTTCGACCAGGACCGGCTCGAACGCCTGAATCCCCAGACGGTGAAGCGTCGGTGCCCGGTTGAGCAACACGGGGTGGTCCTGGATGATCTCTTCCAGGATCTCATACACTTCGGACGATTCCCGCTCGACGATCTTCTTGGCGCGCTTGACTGTCTCGGCGATGCCCTTGTCGACCAGCTTGTGGATGATGAACGGCTTGAACAGTTCCACCGCCATCGTCTTGGGGAGACCGCACTGGTGTAGTCGCAGCTCCGGGCCCACCACGATAACCGACCGTCCCGAGTAGTCCACCCGCTTGCCCAACAGGTTCTGGCGGAAGCGACCCTGCTTGCCCTTGAGCATATCCGACAGGGACTTGAGCGGTCGCTTGCCCCGGCCGCGAATGGCCTTGGACCGCCGGCCGTTGTCGAACAACGCGTCGACCGCTTCCTGCAGCATGCGCTTCTCGTTCCGGAGAATGACCTCTGGAGCCCGGTGCTGGATGAGCTTCATCAAGCGGTTGTTCCGGTTGATGACACGGCGGTAGAGATCGTTCAAGTCGCTGGTAGCGAATCGGCCACCGTCCAGCGGTACCAACGGCCTGAGGTCGGGCGGAATGACCGGCACCACGTCCAGAACCATCCAGGCGGGATCGTTGGGCCTCTCCCCCGAATCGCCGGAGTTCAGGAAGGCGTCGACGATCTTGAGCCGCTTCAGCATCTGCTTCTTGCGATGTTGGCTGGTCTCGGTCGCTACCTTCTCGCGCAACTCAACTGCCAGCCTCTTGATGTCGAGCTGGTTGAGCAGTTCGCGGACCGCCGGGGCGCCGATCTCGGCGTGGAACGCCTCGTCGCCCTCGTCCTTGGCCTTCTGGCGCATGTCCAGATAGGCGTCTTCGTCCAGCAGTTGGAGGCGTTCGATCTCCTGCGAACCAGGGTCGATGACAATGTAGTTCGAGTAGTAGATCACCCGCTCCAAGTCCCGCAGCGTGATCCCGATCAGGTTGCCCATCGGGGACGGCAGGGTCTTGAAGAACCAGATATGGACCACCGGCACGCTCAGCTCGATGTGCCCCATTCGCTCGCGGCGCACCTTGCTGAGGGTGACCTCGACGCCGCACCGGTCGCAAATTACGCCCCGATAGCGAATGCGCTTGTACTTCCCGCAATGGCACTCCCAGTCCTTGACCGGCCCGAAGATCCGTTCGCAGAACAGGCCGTCCTTCTCGGGCTTGAACGAGCGATAGTTGATGGTCTCCGGCTTGACGACCTCGCCCCACGACCACCAGGCGCGCTGGCCCTGCAACTCGAGCCGCTCGCGTTCCTTGCGGTCCCGAGGTCCCCGAATCTCCTCGGGGGCGGCGATCCGGATATTAATGAAATCGAAATTGGAGCTCTTGGGCTCCCGTCCGCTACGAAAATCAATCATGGCTGCCTCTACTCGTCGCCGTCGGCCGTGGTGCCCAGGTTCACGTACAGACCGAGGGCCTGTAGTTCCTTGACCAACACATTGAAGGACTCCGGAATACCCGGTTCGGACAGGTTGTTCCCCTTCACTATGGCCTCGTACACCTTGCTCCGGCCGTTTACATCATCGGACTTCACCGTCAACATCTCCTGCAGGACATGCGCGGCGCCGTAGGCCTCGAGCGCCCACACTTCCATTTCACCGAACCGCTGGCCACCAAACTGGGCCTTGCCCGCCAGCGGCTGCTGGGTCACCAGCGAGTACGGCCCGATCGACCGCGCGTGAATCTTGTCATCGACCAGATGGCTCAGTTTGAGCATGTAGATCAAACCGACGGTCACGTCGGCGTCGAACTCCTCGCCGGTTCGGCCGTCCCGCAGGC
>JAZFYL010000012.1:0-14346 GCA_036443495.1 Gemmatimonadales bacterium
GATTCGATACGCCGCGCGAGCCGATCGTCGATTTCGTCGACGACGCCCTCGATGACGGCCCGTGTGGTGCCCGGCCTCAGCGTCTGCGTGTCGGCGCGCTCGCCCAGGAGCAGAGCCAGGGCATCGACCAGCATCGACTTGCCCGCGCCGGTCTCGCCCGTCAAAACGTTCAGGCCGGGGCCCAGTTGGAGAGTGGCTTCGGAAACCGTCGCCAGGTTTCTAACACGGAGCTCGGTGATCATGCGCTAGTCGAAAGTGCGGTCGGACAGGTCACCCCAGTGCAACTTCTCACGCATGCGTTGGAAAATCGACTGGTTGCCGAAGTGCGCCAACAGTACGGCGGTCGGCGCCCGGCGGATCTCGACTCGGTCGCCGGGATGGAGCCTCGCTGAGGTCTGCCCATCGAGCGATATCAGCAGGTCCTCTTCGCCCCACGGCGGCAGGGGCTCCACCGTGATGGTGTAGTGTGCCGGCACGACCACGGGCCGCACCGCCAGGGTGTGGGCGCAGATGGGAGTCACCACCATCGCCTGGACGACGGGGACGACGATCGGCCCCCCTGCGCTCAGCGAGTACGCCGTCGAACCGGTCGGTGTCGAGATGACAATCCCGTCGGCGCTGTAGGGGCCGATGGTCTCGCCCTCGATGATCACGTTGAGTCGGACGACACGCGCGACGCCAGCCTTGTGAATGGCGACATCGTTCAGGCTGTGGTTCAGCGATTGTACTTCGCCGTCAGCACTGTGGATGCAGGGCGCCAGCACCTGTCGGCGGTCGATCACCAGCTCACCGGCAACCAAGGCGTCGAGCGCCTCGGCAATGTGGTCCGAGCTGGCCGAGGTCAGGAATCCCAGCCGCCCCAGATTGAACCCGAGAATGGGAATTTCGCGGCTCTGGACCAGCCGGGCGCCCCGCAGCAGTGTGCCGTCGCCACCGAACGCGAGGAGCGCGTCGAGCGCCGCCCCCGCCACCGGTGGCACGGCCTTGTCCCACATGGGGACTAGGTCTTCTTCCGTGAAGAGACTGATGTCGCGGGCGGGTGATAGCCGCTGCAACTCACGGAGGACACGCCGGAGATCCTCGTACCGGGTATTGCCGACGACACCGACGTTCATCGCGGCTCGAGGGTTCCCTCTTCGTGAGCCACCAGTGACCGCACCCGGCGTGCGATGCCGTCGGGAGTCAGGCCGAACTTCTCCAATTGCCTGGCCCGCGACGCATGCTCCTGCAGCTGATCGGGCACACCCAGGGCCACCACGCGAACCTCGGGATGGGTGGTCTGCATCGTCTCAGCGAGAGCGGCGCCGAAGCCGTTGACGATGGTGCCCTCTTCGACTGTCACCAGGTACTTGTGCCGTTGGACTAGCGACTCCAACGTTGCGGTATCCATCGGCTTCAAGAAGCGGCAGTTCACCACCGTCGCATCGATCCCGGCTTCCGCCAGCAGGTCCGCCGCCGCCAGGCTCGACAACACCATCGTGCCCACCCCCAGGATCGCCAAACCGGAGCCCTCGCGCAGGACTTCCCAGGTGCCGTATGGCACCGCGGGGATCTCCGAGGCGTGGGGAACAGCGGCCGGGGCGTTGTCGCGCGGGTACCGGGTGCAGAACGGGCCGTCGTGCTCGATGGCGGTGCGCAACAGCCCGACGAGGTCCTCCCCGTCCTTGGGCGCTGTAACCGTCATGCCCGGCAACGCCAGCATGTAGGCGATGTCGTACAGCCCCATGTGGGTCTGGCCGTCTATACCGACCAGGCCAGCGCGATCCATGCAGAACACCACCGGCAGTTCCTGAACGACGATGTCGTGGATGATGCTATCGAACGCCCGCTGGAGGAAAGTACTGTAGATCGCCACGATCGGCTTCATACCCTGGGTCGCCAGGCCCCCGGCGAAGGTGACGCCGTGCCCCTCGGCGATGCCTACATCGAAGAAGCGGTCGGGCCACGCCTTCTGGAAGACGTTGGTACCGGTGCCCGCGGGCATCGCTGCCGTAATGGCAACCACCTGGGGATACTCTTCAGCCAACTGGGTGATGGCGTCGCCGAAGACCTTGGTCCAGGACGGGGGGCCGCTGGACTTCTTCTTCATCTCCCCGGTGACCGGATCGTACGCGGCGAGGCCGTGCCACTTCTCCTTGTTGTCTTCGGCGAAGGACAAGCCCTTTCCCTTCTCGGTCAGGACATGTATGACCCGAGGGCCTTTCAGGTCGCGCACGAAGGTGAGGGTCTCCAGCAGCTTCGGAAGATCGTGCCCGTCGATCGGGCCGAAGTAGCGGAAGCCGAGTTCCTCGAACAACATCCCCTCGGAAAACAGGTTCTTGACCGACTCTTCGACGTTCTTGGCGAAATCGACCACGCCGTCACCGAACACGCCACCGAGGGCCATGGTCGCGCTCTTGACTCCTTCACGTAGCCTGTTGATGCGCGGATCGGCGACGATGCTGCCCAACATCTTGCTGATGGCGCCCACATTGGGGGCGATCGACATACCGTTGTCGTTGACGATGAGAATGATGTCCCGGTCCGAATGTCCGGCGTTGTTCATCCCCTCATACGACAGGCCGGAGGTGAGGGCCCCGTCACCGACGACCGCGGCCACCTTGAAATCCTCACCCTTGAGGTCGCGCGCGGTTGCCATGCCGAGCGCCGCTGACATCGCGGTGCCGGCGTGCCCCGCCCCGAAGTGGTCGTGCTCACTCTCCCGGCGCCGCAGGAACCCCGACAGACCGTCCTCGGTCCTGAGCGTAGGGAACCGGTCGTTCCGTCCGGTCAGGAGTTTCCAGGTATAGGCCTGGTGCCCGACATCCCACAGGATCTTGTCACGTGGGGAATCGAAGACATACAGCAGGGCCGTCGTCAGTTCGACCACGCCAAGGCTGGCGCCGATATGGCCGCCGGTCTCGGCACAGCATTCGATGAGACGAGCACGGATTTCGGCGGCCAATGCCGGGAGCTGTTCCGGGGCGAGCTTTTTTAGGTCCTCAGGACCGTCGATGGACTCGAGCAGGGACATGGGGAGTTATTACCTTCAGGTTCAAGATTCTCTGCTGACAATATACTCGGCCAGGGCAGTCAGCGCCCTGGAAGACACGCCGCCCTCTGCCAGGTGCCGGGTGGCCCGACCGGCCAGCCGTTCCCCCTCGGCCCGGGCCTCCTCGACCCCCAACAGACGTACGTACGTAGACTTGCGGAGGGCTTCGTCGCGTCCCGCGGTCTTTCCCAACTGATCACTGGTCCCGGTGGTATCCAGCACGTCGTCGGCCACCTGGAAAGCGAGCCCGATGTCCTCCCCGTAGGCAGCGAGGGAATCCACCTCCAGCTGGGAAGCCCCGGCCGCCAATCCACCGATGACGCACGAAGCCCGGATGAGCGCTCCGGTCTTCCCGCGGTGCACCGTCCGCAATTGCGCCAAATCCAACTCCTGTTGTTCCGCCTGGAGGTCCAACCATTGGCCCCCGACCATGCCTTCGATGCCGCTGGCCTGAAACAACTCCGCGGCGATCCGCCCCGACCGGTCCGACGACAACCCCAGACGCTTGGCACCCTCTACGATCATCAGCGCCGCGACCGGCACCAGGCGGAATCCAACCCGAGTCGCCACCGGCACGTCGAAGGTTACGTGGGTCGTGGGGCGGCCGCGCCGCAGGTCGTCATCATCCATGCAGGGAAGATCGTCGTGCACCAGCGAGTAGGTGTGCACCGTTTCCACGGCTGCCGCCAACAGGGCGATCGCGGTATCGTCGCCACCGACCGCTCGATAGCTGGCCATGACAAGTGCCGGCCGGATGCGCTTTCCTGGCCCAGCGAGGGCGTAGGCCAATCCCCGCCCGTCGGCGCCGGGTACGTCCGCCTTCAGCCGCTCGGCCCACTCGCCCAGGATGGCGTCTGTTCGAGTACGTGCCTCGACCAGCAACTCCCTGAGGGGAGCCGGACGCGCCACCGGCCTATTCACGCAGGTCCTCCATGCGCAGGGTGCCGTCCGCCTCTTCCAGCACTTTTTGGACGGTGAGTTCGGCCCGCGCCAGCCGGCTACGAGCCTCCCGCAATCGTGCGACACCCTCTTCGAACAGCGCCAGGGCAGTGTCGAGATCAGGCTCCTCGGATTCGAGCAGCCGGACTATCTCCTCCAGACGGCGAATATCCTCGATCAGTTGGGCGCCGTCGTTCTGTTTGGCCGGACTCATTCCGCCTCCACGCGCGCAGACACTTCACCATCGGTGATCCGCAGTCTGAACCGGTCTCCGGGATGGAAGGCATCCCTGGTCTTGAGGACCTGCCCATCGGGCGACAGGGCCATACTGTAGCCACGCCGCAGCACCTTGAGTGGGCTCAGGGCGTCGAGGGCGGTACCGAGCCGGTCGAGCCGGCTCCGCCGCTCATCGAGGGTCCGGCCCACCGCTCCCTGCATCCGGTCGGCGATCCGACCGAGACGCTCCGTGGCAACCTGGGCCCGCCCCCCCAGACCGGTGGCCAACCTGGTCGCCATGGAGTTGAGGTGCCGGATTACGTCGGCCTGATCGGGAACGGCCAACTCCGCCGCGGCCGACGGCGTGGCGGCCCGGACATCGGCCACCAGGTCGGTCAAGGAGATGTCCGTTTCATGGCCCACAGCGGAGATGGTCGGCACGCGAACCTCCGCCAGGGCCCGGCATACACGTTCGGAGTTGAACACCATGAGGTCCTCACGGCCTCCACCACCCCGCCCCACGATGCACACGTCCACCCGCTCCAGACGATTGACCGAGGTGAGTGCCCGCACGACCTCATGCTCGGCGTCAGCACCTTGTACCCGGGTTCCAATGATGTAGATCCGTGCGACAGGCCACCGCTTGCGGACGACGCTCACCACATCGTGCAAGGCGGCGCCATCGAGGCTGGTCACCACGGCGACCGCCGTGGCCAACTCGGGGATGGGCCGCTTGCGAGCCACGTCGAGCAGCCCGTCTGCCTGCAAGGCCGTCTTGGTCCGCTCCAGCAACGCCTGCTGCAGGCCGAGGCCTTCGGTGGGGATGAGCTGCTTGACGGTGAGGCGGAATTCGCCCCGCTCGGCCCAAACGGTTGGGGCACCGAAGGCGAAGATTCGGGTGCCGTCTTCCGGGGCGGTCCGGACGCGCCGGGCGTCGTCGCGCCACATGACGCAGCGCACCTGCGCCTCGGGGTCCTGGAGGGTGAAGTACCAATGCCCGCTGCGGTACCGCTTCAGCCCGACCACCTCACCCTGTACCCACATCGGTCCGAACTGACTTTCCAAAACGAGCTTGGCCGTGCGGGTGAGGCGGCTTACGGACCAGGCGGCGTCACCGGGGGATTGGTCGAAGAGAGAGAGATCTGAGTGGGTCATGGTCGATGTGGCTGGTAGACGGTGGACGATGGACGGTGGACGGTGGTCGGAATGCGGTAGACGGAGGACGTATAGATAGTGGACTTGTCTATCGACATTCTGGGAAACGCCCGTAACCTCTGTCCACTGTCCACTGTGCTCTTCTGTCTACCGTCTACAGTCCACCGTCTACAGTCCCACCGGCACCTTCACCAGCGCCTTCGCCGCCTGCAGGGTGTTCTTGAGCAGCATGGCGATGGTCATGGGCCCGACCCCGCCCGGTACCGGCGTGATAGCGGAGGCCACCTCAGCCACCTCCTGGTACGCCACGTCGCCCACCAACCGGTAGCCTTTCTCCTTCGTAGCATCGTCGACGCGATTGATCCCGACGTCGATCACCACCGCCCCCGGCTTGACCATGGCGGCCGTGATGAATTCCGGCTTGCCGATGGCCACGATCAGAATATCTGCTTCTCGTGTCACGGCACCGATGTCCTTCGTGCGCGAGTGACACACGGTGACAGTGGCATTTCCGGCGGGTCCCTTCTGGATTAGGAGATTCGCCATCGGTTTGCCCACGATGTTCGACCGGCCGACGATCACCGCATGGGCCCCCGAGGTCTCGATGCCGGAGCGGATCAACATCTCCTGCACGCCGTAGGGCGTGGCAGGCCGAAATCCGGTCGGATCACCCAGGACCAGTTTACCCACGTTGACCGGATGGAATCCATCGACGTCCTTCCGCGGGTCGATCCGCAGCAGGATCTCCTGTTCGGCGATGCGATCCGGCAGGGGTAGTTGCACCAGCATGCCATGGACGGTCGGATCGGCGTTCAGCCGGTCGATGGCGGCCAACAGCTCGTCCTGGGTCGTGGTGTCCGGCAAGCGCAGGATCTCCGACTTCATGCCCGCCTCATCGCAGGCCCGTCCCTTCATGCGGACGTAGACCTGGCTGGCGGAGTTTTCGCCCACCAGAACCACGGTCAGGCCCGGGACAACCCCCTGCTCCCGCAGGCCGGCAACTTCCACCGCCACATCGGCCCGTACGGTTTTTCCAATCGCTTTTCCATCAATGACGCGGGCGCTCATCGGGCAAAGTCCACAGCTCGGGTTTCTCGAATGACGACCACTTTGATCTGGCCGGGGTATTGTAGTTCGTTCTCCACCTTGCGGGCGATCTCCTCCGACAGGATGGCTGCGCGGGCATCGTCGATCCGGTCCGGGTGGACCACCACGCGGATTTCCCGCCCCGCCTGGATGACGTTGCTCTTCTCCACACCTTCGAAGGCGTTGGCGAGGTCTTCCAGCTTCGTCAAACGCTTGACGTAGGTCTCGAAGGCCTCACGCCGGGCGCCGGGGCGGGAACCGCTGATGGCGTCCGCGGTCTGCACCAGAACCGACTCGACCGATTCGTGAGGCACGTCGTCGTGGTGGGCCTGAATGCAATTGATGACCGCCGCCACTTCGCCGTACTTCGTTGCCATTTCCACACCCAGTTCGACGTGGGTGCCCTCGCTCTCGTGCGTCAGCACTTTCCCCACGTCGTGCAGTAGGGCGCCCCGCTTGGCGAGTGCCACGTCGCACTTCAGCTCGGCGGCCATGGCGCCTGCGAGCCATGCCACTTCCTTGGAATGCTCCAGGATATTCTGCCCGTAGGATGTTCTATAGCGCATCCGCCCGATCAACTTGATCAACTCGGCGTGCAGCCCGTGAACGCCGGTGTCGTAAGCGGCCTGCTCACCCAACTCCACGAGCTGCTCCTTCAATTCGGCCTGCATCTTGGAAACGACCTCCTCGATGCGGCCCGGGTGGATGCGTCCGTCGGTGATGAGGGCAGCGAGGCTGCGACGGGCGACTTCACGCCGAATTGGGTCGAAGCAGCTGATCACCACGGTGTCAGGCGTGTCGTCGATGATGACGTCGACGCCGGTGGCTGTCTCGAAGGCCCTGATATTGCGGCCTTCCCGGCCGATGATGCGCCCCTTCATCTCGTCGCTTGGCAGGGTGACGGCGGCCACCGTGCCCTCTGCGGTCTGGTCCCCGGCGATCCGCTGCATGGTCATGGCGAGGTGACGCTTGGCTTCCCGTTCCGCCGTCTTCCTGCTCTGCTCCTTGATGTCGCGGGCAAGGGCTGCAGCATCGCCACGGGCCTCGTCTTCGGCCCGGTGGAGCACCTCGTGGCGCGCATCGGCCTCGCTCATGCCGGAGATCCGCTGCAGCGCACCTCGCTGCTGATCGATCAACTCGGTCAGCTGTCTCTGGGTCGCCTCGACCGCGCTCTCCCGCTCGCCCAGTTCTGCCGAGCGCACGCCGAGAGCCTCCTCCTGCTTGGTCGATTGCTCCGCCCGCCGGTCGATCGACCGCTCGCGCTCTTCGGCCCGTCGCTCCTGGTGCTTGAGGTCCTCGCGACGGCGCTCCGCATCCTTCTCCGCGTCTTCGCGCATCCGGAGCGCTTCTTCCTTCCCGGTCAGGACGGCAGTGGCGCGAGCGGACTCACCATCCCGCCGGGCGTCGGCGAGGATTTTCTTGGCCTCTGTCCGACCGGCGTTGACGACACCCGTCGCGGACCGGCGTTGCTTGGCGATGTAGATCAGGATGATGATGACGGCGATGGCTAAGCCGACAAACGCTCCCCCGAGCAGGGACGTCAAGAGGGGGTTGGACATGTGATCTATCTCCAAACACGGGGGCACCCACCGTGTCCGTTGTCAGGATGTTGGCGCGACCGTACCCGTGGCCCGTCGGCCCCGCTTGGCTGGTGGCAACAAACGGGCGACCTGATCGGCGAGCGCGTCGAGCCGGACCGCCGCCTCACGATCGCCCAGGCGGGCCTGGAACAGCTCGTCGGTGATGGACAGAGCTGCCAGGATTGCGGCCTTGTGTGAATCTGCCATGGGCACCATGTCCCGAACTCGCTGCAGTGCCTGGTCGACGTACGCGGCAACTTCCGCGGTGTACTCCGGCGAGTGCTCAGATCTCACGGTGAATTCTTCACCACCAATGGTTACGCGAACCGCGTGCTTATCCGTCATGACGCCTCGCCCACCGTTTCCCGCTCAAGAAAGGTCAACCGCTGGACCAACACGACGACTTTCTGCCGCGCGGCCTCGACCCGTCTCCGCAACTCCTCGTTCTCGACCTCGAGCGCCACCACTCGTTGACGCGTCTCCCGTAACTCGGGACCACCCAGCGCGCCCGACTCTTCACGCAGCTGGGCAACTTCGGCCTCCGCCTTGAGGGAGCGGCGGCGCCAGCCCACTGCCTCATCGGTGGCGTGTTTGAGCAGGGCTTCCAACTCGGTCAATGCCGCAAGGTCGGGTCGCTGATAGTTCAAGCGCTCACTCCCGGGCCGCGCCGTCCGTTGAATCGCGGGGGGCAACCCCAACTGTTTGCTGCACCGCCTGCAGAATCCGGCCGAAGGCCTTGTCGACTTCCTTGTCCCGCAGGGTACGCTCCGGATCACGGAACGTGAGCCGATAGGCGACGCTCCGGCTGCCGGCCGGCAGTTCGTCGCCACGGTATTCGCTGACCACTTCCACAGATCCGAGCCGGGTCCCCCGAACCTCCAACATGGCATCCTCGACCGACTTGGCCGTCACATCATGCGGCAGGATCAGCGCGACGTCCCTCGTGGACGCCGGGGTGTCGGGCACCGGGTCGTACCGGGTAGGGGCGCGTTCAACGGGATCGAGGACGACCTCGAAACCGTACAACGGCGCAGCCCACGGCGGGGAATCGGCCTCAAGCCGCTCGGTCCGGCCTACTACCACACCGTCGGCCGACACGGCAACCCATGTCCCCCCATTAACTTGCACGCTTGCGCCGGGATGCGCCAGAGCTACCGCCCGCTCGAACAGACCGGCCAGATCCCATCGATCGCAGTCGGCCCCCCTGCCACCATCGCTCCAGTGCCGCGGCCGCTGGGCCCCAGTCAGCACGCCGCCGACCCAAATCTCCTCCAAGGGACGTTGGCCAGGCTCCGCCAGGCGGAATACCGTGCCCACCTCGAACAGACGGACATCCCTGACGCCGGAGGCCCAGTTGTGCTCGACGAGACGGGTCAGTCCCGGAAGCAGTCTGGTTCTGAGGAACGCCTCTTCCCTGGACAAGGGATTCACTACCGGCACGGCTTCTCGACCATCCTCGGCGCGCATCGGCATGGTGATCACCTCGAACAACCCCTCGGCAGACAGCCCGCTTCGAACCGCGTCGGCGGCCAAGGCACTGGGGGCGTCGGGCAGCGACCCGACCCGGAAGGGCCGCAACTCGGAGGAGAAGGTCTCGTAGCCGTGCATGCGGGCGATTTCCTCGACCAGGTCGATCTCCTCCCGCAGGTCCGGCCGCCAGCCCGGCACGTCGACGGCCATCCGCCCGTCGTCCGGCTTGGAGACTACGGTCGCGCCGATGGCGACCAGATACTGTTCCAGCAGGTCCCAGGAGATGTCTTCGCCCAGTACCTGGCGCACGCGCTCCGGCCGGAGGAAAATTCGGGGCGGATGGGTCACTTCGGGCCAGACGTCCAGCGTATCACCGTCCACTTGGCCGCCCGCCGTCGCCAGGATGATCTCCAGACACCGGCGCAAGGCATCCGGTGCCGCCCAGCGGTCGACGCCGCGCTCGAAGCGGAAACTGGCGTCGGTGCTGAGCCCCAGCTTCGACCGGGTCCGGCGAATGCGGGACGGCTCGAAGCTGGCGCACTCGAGAAACATGTCCGTCGTGGTGTCGCGCACCTCGGTCGACTCGCCGCCCATGACGCCGCCGATGCCGATGGCGCCGCCCTCGTCGGCTATCACGGTCATGTCCCCATCGACTGTGCGTTCCTTCCCGTCGAGAGTCATCACGGTCTCACCCGCCCGGCCCCGCCTGGCGATGACGGCCGGTCCCCGCAGCGTGGCCAGATCGTAGGCGTGCAGTGGCTGGCCCACTTCCAGCAGGATGTAGTTGGTCGCGTCGACGATGTTGTTGATCGACCGCACCCCTACCGCCTCCAGGCGGCTCCGGAGCCATGCCGGCGGCGGGCCGACGGTCACCCCGCGGACCACGGCACCGAGGAAGCGCGGACACCCCTCTTGATCTTCGATGGCGACCCGCAGCCCCCCCGTCATCCCCTCCGCTCCGTCCGCGCGGACGGGCATCGGGACCGGCTCGAACTCCCCTGGAATCGCAGGGAGTCTGAACTGTATGCCGTATCCGGTGGCGAGTTCCCGGGCCACGCCCTTGTGGCCCAGCAGGTCGGGCCTGTTCGGTGTGACATCGACTTCCAGGCATTCGTCATCGAGGGCCAGCGCTTCGACGAAGCTGCTGCCAGGATCGGCTTCGGTCGCCACTTCCAGGATGCCGCTCTGGTCCTCGCCCAGGTTCAATTCCTTGGCCGAGCACAGCATCCCGTAGGACACCTGCCCCCGAATCTTTCGTTTTTCGATGGTGAAGCCACCGGGCATGACGGTGCCGACCCGGGCAAAGGGATAGCGCTTGCCGGCCTCTACGTTGGGGGCCCCACACACCACCTGGTGCCGTTCGTCCCCGCCGTCGAAAACCGTGCACACGCTTAGGCGGTCGGCATCCGGATGGGCCTGTACCTCCTCCACCAGACCGATCACCAGGTCCGCCAATTCCGCGTGGCTCTGCTCGACGGCATCCACGGGCGCCCCCAACATCGCCAACCGTTCGGTCAGCTCATGGGTCTCCAGCGGCCGCCGGAGAAATGCCTCGAGCCATTTACGAGATATATTCATTGATAGGACTCAGGTCGCATTGCGTCTATCTATCGAGGTGGACTGTGGACGGTAGACAGTAGACGGCTTTCCCGTCGCAAACCAACCATCTAGTCCTGTCCACCGTCCACTGTCCACCGTCTACCGTCCACCCTTGCCAGTCACTCAGTCCCCGAATTGCTGTAAGAACCTCATATCCCCCTCGAACAGCATGCGAATGTCCGGAATGCCGTAGCGCAGCATGGCGATACGGTGCGGTCCCATACCGAAGGCGAATCCGGTATAGCGCTCGGGATCGACATCGCAGTTGCTGAGCACGTGCGGATGGACCATGCCGCATCCCAGGATCTCCATCCAGCCCGACCCCTTGCATGCGCGGCAGCCGGATCCGCCGCACAACAGGCAGCCGATGTCCATTTCAGCCGACGGCTCCGTGAAGGGAAAGAAGGATGGCCGGAACCGCACCTTGGTGTCCGGCGAGAAAAAGGCGTGAGCGAAGTGAATCAAGGTCGCTTTCAGGTCCACGAAGGTGATGCCTTCATCGACCGCCAGGCCCTCGATTTGGGAAAACGCCGGCGCGTGGGATGCGTCAAAGGTGTCCTTGCGATAGCACGTCCCCGGAATCACGACCCGGACCGGGGGCGGCGAGGCCTCGAGTGTCCGGATCTGGACCGGAGAAGTGTGGGTCCTGAGCAGCATGCGCTCGCCCTCGGCCGGGGCGCCGCCCACGTCGAGGTAGAGAGTATCGTGCATATCCATCGCCGGGTGGTCGGGCGGGAAGTTGAGGGCGCCGAAGTTGAGCCACTCCGTTTCCGCTTCCGGGCCGATGGCCACGGCGAAGCCGAGGCGGCGGAAGATGCCGACGATTTCGTCCACCACCCGGATGACCGGGTGGATACCACCCACCCAAGCGTGCCGGGCCGGCATGGTCCTATCCACATCCTCCGCCCGCGAACTGGCGGCCTGACGCAATTCCAGGCGCCGTTCGGCGAAGGCGGCCTCGAACCGTTGCTTCAGTTGATTGAGTTCCGCACCGAATGTGCGTCGCTCGTCGATCGGCAGGTCGGAGATCGACTTGAGGGCCGCGGTCAGCATGCCGGCCTTCCGTCCGAGGATGTGAACGTGCTCCTCCTCGAGCGCCGACTCGTCCAGGGACTTTATGCCGGCGAGTCGGGCCTGGAGTCGTTCCAACACCTGGTGTCGGGTTGTAGGCATGCAGTGCTCGAGAAGGCTAGGAGTGATACGCTCGTGGGGCCCTCCGCTCACGCGGTCGGCCCCACGGTGGGCCCGGCCGGCGCGTGCCGTCTGGGCCAGTCATCCGGACGCGCGACTTACTGAGCGCTCTTGGCAACCTCAGCGATACGGGCAAACGCCGCCGTATCGCGCACCGCGAGATCGGCCAACACTTTCCGGTTGATGTCCACACCTGCCTTGCGGAGACCGTTCATCAGGCGGTTGTAGCTCAGGCCCTCGTTCCGGGCAGCGGCGTTGATCCGGGTGATCCACAACCGGCGGAATTCGCCCGTCTTCTTGCGGCGATCCCGATAGGCATAGGCCAAGCCGCGCTCCACGTTCTCCTTGGCGGACTTGTAGAGCTTGCTGCGGCCGCCGCGCGCCCCTTTGGCGGCCTGCATGATCTTCTTTTTCCGGGCGTGATGGGCGACGCCGTTCTTTACTCGTGGCATGAGGCCTCCCTACGCCTGAAGCAGTTTGCTGACACGCTTGAAATCGGCCGAACTCACCAGCGCAGACTTCTTGAGCCGGTTCTTCCGCTTGCGCGTCTTCTTGGTCAAAATGTGCGAATGGTTCGCGTGGAAGCGCTTGAGCTTCCCCGACCCGGTCTTGGTAAAGCGCTTGACCGCGGCGCGTTTCGTTTTCTGTTTCGGCATACTCTATTCTCCTCCGCTCCATCCTCACGGCCCCCGGGCCGGTGGACGTCGGCGTTACTTACTGCTTATGGGCCCGATGACCATCGTCATGTTGCGGCCTTCGAGTTTCGGCATCATCTCGATCTTACCCACGTCCGCCAGCGTCTCCGCCACACGATCGAGCACTGCCCGTCCGATGTCCACGTGCGCCAACTGCCGCCCACGAAACATCATGGTCACCTTCACCTTGTTGCCGTCGCCAAGGAACTCGCGGGCGTGACGAGTCTTGAAATCGAAGTCGTGATCGTCGATGCCCGGCCGGAACTTGACCTCCTTGAGCTGGATCACGTGCTGCTTCTTCTTGGCGGCCTTGGCGGCCTTGGCCTCCTCGAACTTGAACTTGCCGTAGTCCATGATCTTGACCACGGGAGGGCGGGCCTTGGGAGAGACTTCGACAAGGTCGAGCCCCCGTTCGTCGGCGGCTGCCAGCGCTTCTTCGACAGGAAGCACGCCGAGCTGCTCCCCCGTCTCTGTGATGACCCGAACCGGACTGATGCGTATTTGCCGGTTGACCCGGGTCCGCTGTTCACGTGGTACGGCCAGTGGTGTTTCTCCTGAAGAAGGCAATAAAAAAGGACACCCAACGCCGGATGTCCTGTCGCCCGAGAAGGCACCATGCCCCTCCGGCAGTCTTTCCAGGACCCGGCCGCTCTGACACCGCGTCAGGCTAAGGGTGGAGGCCATGTCCAGCCCCGCTTCTTGTCCGGCAGGAAACTACCCCGGTAGGCTCACCCTGTCAACCGAACCGCGTCCGCCAGTTCCAACCCGTGTGAACCCTCAACTACCTGCCCCATAAGTACTTCGGGGTCGTGCTCGAACAGCAGCAGCCACCCCTCCGCGGCCGCCCGGCCGAGCACGTCCCGCTTGGTTTCGAGGGTTGTCAGCGGCTCCAGATCGTACCCCATGATCCAGGGCAGCGGGAGATGGGCCGAGGTGGGCGCCAGGTCACCCAGGAACAAGGCCGTATCCCCTCCATCGCTCACTACCACAGACTGGTGATACGGTACGTGCCCCGGCGTGACCAGCACCGAGAGACCCGGTAGCACGTCCGACGGCCCGTCCAGCAGCCGCCACCGATCGGCCTCGGCGACGGGATCGAAATTCGGAGGGAAATAGCTCGCGCGGGTCCGCTCGTTGGCGCGCCGGGCGAACTCCAGTTCGCCCCGTTGAACGACGTAGGTGGCATTGGGAAAGGCTAATAGAGGGCGGTCGGGCGGTCGGCCGGTCTGGCGGTCGGCTTCCCCCAGCCCACCGCCCTCCGCCGCCCTCCGCTGCCCGCTGCCGCCCACCACCTTGGTATTCCCCCCCCCGTGGTCGAAGTGAAGGTGCGTGTTGATCACCCACCGCACCTCTTCGGGCCCATACCCCGCCTCCCGGAGGGCAT
>JAZFYL010000013.1:0-2524 GCA_036443495.1 Gemmatimonadales bacterium
CGTAGTGCGACGCCGGCAACAGGCCGACGGCATCCTGGATGAGTTCGTCGGTCAGCACTTCCTGCAGCGCCAGGGCCACCGAGTCCCAGACCGGCTTCTCGAGCCTCGGCAGCAGCCACCGGTCGAGGTCCCGCCCGTTCCAGGCGGCGCCCAGGATGTGCGAGTACTTCTTCCCGAAGCGAGTCAGCTGCGGTGCCAGGTTACCGGCCAGCATGAAGAGAGCGCCGTCGTAGCGGGTGAACGCCTGGTCGCGGTCCTCGGGGAACGCCTCCCAGGACGGGGGATCGCCGGGTCCGATGTTCCCCCAGCGCCACTGGCCCCGGTGCCGGTCCCAGTCACCGACGTAGATGTCGATGAGCCGAGCCTCGAGGAACGAGGGCAAGTTGACCTGCTGGTGGGGATCGGCCAGGAACTTCTCCCACAGCTCGTCGGTGCTGATGACGTCCGACGCACCCGCAAACCCGGGCTGGCCGCCCGGCCGTTCGTTGGCCCACGTCTCGATGGTCCCGAGGCGGCCGGCGAACTGCTCCCGGTACTCGCCCAGCAGCGGATCGTCGGGCATGATCACGATGCGGGAGCCGCGGGGGAATCCTCCCGCGGCAAGGAGGAAAGCTTCCACCACCGGCGGGGCGGTGGGAAACGCGGAACTGACCTGGTCCTGCACGACATCCGCTGCGAAGGACTCCTGCAGGTCCTCGGGGAGGACCACGGTCGGATCTTTGTCGAGCGCGCGGAAGGTGTAAGGGAGGCCGTCGGCTCCCATGAAGCGAAGGTTCAGGGTCTGTTGTCCGCCCCCGGTCCCGGCCGGTGTGAGGCCGCCGCCCACGGCCGTCAAGTCGAGGACCGGGACTTCGATCGGCGTGGTCCACAGGTCGCGGTAGGACGATCCGAACAGGAACCGGTAGAACCCACTCGCCGAGTATCTGGCCCCCGGGGTCGCGGTATCCATGACCGCCTGTCGTTGGGCGGATGCGGTTCCCGTCCATCCCAACACCAGCAGGGCGAGACATGCCCATGACCGCCGGGTTGCTGCCGCGTGAGTTGTCATTAGATCTCCCCGCTAGTCGAGGTAGGACGAAAACACTTCTGTGCCTGTGCCGGTCGCGTCGACGGTGACCACCCCCAACCGGACCCTGCCGGTGACGAGAACATCCAGCCTCATGAAACCGCCGGCCTCTACAGCGAAGATGGTCTCCTCGCGCCACCCTGTCGAGCTGGCGTGGTCGTAGTAGCCGCCGCCGCTGACCAGTAGATAATCTGCAGTCTCACCGGCCAATACTTCAAGGTTGTGCTCGTGACCCGCCGCGTAGACCAGTGGTGGATCGACGACAAAGGCCGTATCGAACATAGCTCGCATACTCTTGTTGTGCTTGCCGGACATGTCCTGCGAACTGATCCCCGATTGGCGGGAAATGGGGTAGAGGGATCCGATGATGGGCAGCGGCAGCCAGGCCCAGTCGGCCCCCTCGGTGAGAGGGAAGATGTGTTGCTTCCACGTGAAGTGACCGCCGTGCGGTCCGGTACTGAGCAGCGGGTGGTGGGCCGCGACTATGACTCGCCGATCCCCGGCCCGGGCCAACACCACCGCCATGGTGTCTCCCAGCGCTTCCGGCGTCCGCACTCGGCACGGCGACCAGGCCCCGGGCTTGGGGCCGCCATGGAGGTACCATTGGGTATCGATGATGATTAGTTGGATATGCGATCCCAAATCGCGCGTGACCGGGCCCGGACATCCGAGTTTCGGGAGGAACTCGACCGTGGGTTGATACCGGTCGACGAATTGGCCCTGACGGCGCACGTTCCACCAGCCGTCTTGCCCGCCCTTGGCCCAGTCGTGGTTTCCGGGAAGGAAGATGCCCGTGCCGCCACCCTGGATGACCGCGTCGATTTGGGCGGTGATGCGCCGCTCGGCCTCTTTGCGGGAGTCGTCGTCCTCGTCCGGCATGCCGCGCGGATAGATGTTGTCGCCGAGGAAGACGGTGTGTTTCTCCCCGGGCCGGTTCCGCATGTCGGCCACCAGGGCCTGCAATACCGGCTCGCCTCCTACGGCGGGTGCGCCGGCATCCCCGATCAGGTAGATGCTCAGTTCGATGTCCGACACCCCCGGAGATGGGACCGGCGGAGCAATCTCCCGCACGGCCGTGCTGCAGGAGAGGAACAGCAGGATCCCACCGACCAGCAACCCGGTCGTGAACAGCCGTCGATTTCTGTGAAGAAGAAACATCATGAAAACTGGTGGCGGGGTCCCTCAGCCCGAAACGAGTTCCGTTGGTGCCGCCCGGTCACAGCTCCACCCTTTCTCCCTCTTCGGCAACTCGGTACCCTCGTCGGTCGATTTCCCTGCGGGCATCGCTGTGCGGGTCCAAGGCGGGGTTGGTGTGGTTGAGATGAATGAAGCGCACTCGCGCCCGAACATCATCCGGTTGGCTCTGGAGGAGGTCCATGGTCTGCCGCATGCGGGGGTGCGGAAAGTCCGACATGTCCCGTCCGGGAATCTCCCCATCGTCAAAGAATGAACCATCCA
>JAZFYL010000014.1:0-20171 GCA_036443495.1 Gemmatimonadales bacterium
TGAACGTGCAGGCGATTCTCCGCCTCGTCCCAGACGCGCGACTGGGGGCCGTCGATCACCGCCGCGGTGACTTCCTCGCCGCGGTGGGCCGGGAGGCAGTGGAGGAAGATAGCCGCCGGGTTCGCCCGAGCCATCAAGGCCTCGTCCACCAGGTACCCTTGGAAGGCCAGACGGCGCCGTTCGACCTCTTCCTCCTGCCCCATGGAGGCCCACACGTCAGTGGTCACCACATCGGCGCCGGCCGCCGCCTCGTCGGGATCTTCGGTGATGACCAGGGTCGTCTTGGTCTTGTTGTGCTCGAAGATGTCATGGTTGGGTTCGTAGCCTTCGGGGCAGGCCAACCGCAGTTCGAAGCCGAGGGTGCCCGCGGCGTTGATCCAGCTATTGGCCATGTTGTTGCCGTCACCGATCCAGGCGACTGTCTTCCCGTCCCACCCGCCGATGTTCTCCTGCATGGTGAACAGGTCGGCCAGGACCTGGCAGGGATGCAGCAGGTCGGTGAGTCCGTTGATGACCGGGATCGACGCGTTGGCCGCAAGCTGTTCGACCTCGGTATGCGCGAAGGTACGGATCATGATCCCGTCGAGGTAGCGCGACAGCACCTTTGCCGTATCGGCGATCGGCTCTCCCCGGCCCAGCTGGATGTCGCGTGAGGACAGGAACAGCGCCTGCCCGCCGAGCTGATAGGCCCCGACCTCGAACGATACCCGGGTGCGGGTGGAACTCTTGGCGAAGATCATCCCGAGGGTCTGGCCCAGCAGGGGTTTGTCGGTGTAGGACCCCGTTTTCATCTGGGCGGCCAACTGGATGAGCCCAGTCAGTTCGGTGGCGGAGAAATCCGATATGGCGAGGAAGTCACGCTTGGGCATGGCCGTCCTTGGTCCAGGGTTGCGGCTTCGGTTGGGCTGATTCTAGCCTCGGAGGGAAGGACGGGCAAGGAGAGTTGCATCACAGGATATAGCGGCGCAGGTCGTCGTCATCGATCACGGCCGACAGCCGCTCGCGGACTACCTTCGCGTCGTACAGCACGGTCTTGTGGGAACCCTCCGGCAGCTCGAACAACAAGTCTTCCATCAGGGTCGCCATGACGGTGTGGAGTCGGCGGGCGCCGATGTTCTCCATTCGATCGTTGGCCTCCGAGGCCACCCGGGCTATCTCGCGGATGCCGTCCTCGGAGAACTCCAGCGTCACCCCTTCGGCGGCCACCAACGCAGCGTACTGTTTGGCGAGGGCGTTCTCGGGTTCGGTCATGATGCGGACGAAGTCCGCCTCGGTCAGGGGCTGCAACTCCACACGGATAGGGAAGCGCCCCTGCATCTCAGGGATGAGGTCCGACGGTTTGGCATTGTGGAACGCACCGGCCGCCACGAACAGCATGTGGTCGGTACGGACCAGGCCATAGCGCGTCTGCACGGTCGAGCCTTCCACGATGGGGAGCAGGTCGCGCTGCACCCCTTCGCGCGACACGTCGGGGCCGGTCTGGTTGCGCTCCCCGGCGATCTTGTCGATCTCGTCGATGAACAGGATACCGTGGTTCTCGCAGCGGTCGAGGGCCTCGTTCACCACATCTTCCATTTCCACCATGCGGCGCAGCTCCTCGTCGGTGAGGATGCGCCGGGCTTCGGGGACACGGACCGTGCGGCGCTTCTTCCGCTTGGGCATCATCTCCTGCAGCATTTCGGTGAGATTGATGTCCGTCCCTTCCATCCCCTGCGGCGGCTGGAACAGGTCGAGGATGGGGAAGCCGCCCTGGGGAGCGACTTCGATCTCAACCTCCCGGTCGTCGAGCGCGCCTTCGAGCAGCAAACCGCGGAGCTTCTCGCGCGAACGGGCGTGCCGGTCACTCTCGGCTACCTGGGTCTTTTCGATCTGTGCTTCCCCGCTGGGCGACACCACGAACATCGCCTGGTCGCCCTCGTCGCCGGGGCTGCTCCCGTCCCGGGCAGGCGGGGGAGGCGCGGGCGGCAGCAGAATGTCGAGCAGCCGGTTGTCGGCCCGTGTCTCGGCCTGGGGAAAGACTTCGTCTTCACGCTCGGAGCGGACCATGTTGATGGCCACGTCGACCAAATCGCGGACCATCGACTCGGCGTCACGGCCCACGTAACCGACTTCGGTGAACCTGGTGGCTTCCACCTTGAGAAAGGGTGCACCGGCCAACCGGGCCAGCCGCCGGGCCACCTCGGTCTTCCCGACTCCTGTGGGCCCGATCATGATCAGGTTGTTGGGGGTGATCTCGTCCCGAATCTCGTCCGGCGTCTGGGACCGGCGCCACCGGTTCCGGATGGCGATCGCGATGGCTTTCTTGGCCGCCTCCTGACCCACGATGAAGCGGTCCAACGCGGCCACGATTTGACGTGGCGGCAACTCCTCCAGCCAGGGCTCCGGTTCGATGCGGGGGGTATCAGGCGTCGGTTCGGTCATCATCCAACTCCACTACAGTCACGTTCTCGTTGGTGAACACGCAGATCTCCGCCGCAATCGCCAGTGACCGCTCGACGATGGTGCGGGCCGTCAGCCCTTCCTGGGAAAACAGGGCGCGGGCCGCTGCCAGCGCATAGTTGCCGCCCGAGCCGATCGCCAGCATGCCGTCATCCGGCTCGATCAATTCGCCCGTGCCGCTCACCAGGAAACAGTGGTTCAGGTCGGCCACGACCAGCAGCGCCTCGAGACGCCGCAGCACGCGGTCGCTGCGCCAGTCCTTGGCCAGTTCCACCGAGGCGCGCCGGAGGTTGCCCGGGTACCGGTCGAGCTTCTCCTCGAATTTCTCGTACAGCGTGAGAGCGTCGGCTACCGACCCGGCGAACCCGGCCAGCACCTTCCGGCCCTTGAGGGTACGAACCTTGGTGGCCTGGCTCTTCACCACTGTGTCGCCGATGCTCACCTGGCCATCGCCCCCCATGGCGACCTTGCCGTCCTTGCGTACTGCCAGAATGGTCGTACCGTGAAATTCGATCATGGTTCCTTCAAATCAGGTTGGGAATGCCAGGAATAATGAGTGCCATGAATATCGAATAGTGAAATGAACTCGGAACTCCAATACTTCATTATTCCCGTGGCATTCATGATTCCTGGCATTCATCATGCCCGCGGATGGGCCTCGCGATACACCTTCTTGAGCCGCTCCACGCTGGTGTGGGTGTACACCTGCGTGGTACTCAACGACGCGTGCCCCAACAGCTCCTGCACGGCGCGCAAGTCGGCGCCTGCATCGAGCAAATGGGTGGCGAACGTGTGGCGCAACGAGTGCACCCGCGCCTCGTGCTTGCCCACGGCGCTGAACAACGCCCGCATGCGCCGCTGCACCGTCCGCCCCGAGACGCGCCCGCCGTTCCGGTTGACAAAGACCCCTCGTTGCCGGGGCTGACGCTCGGCGACCACCGCATCCCGCCCTGGAAGGTAGCGCCGCAGCGCCCGGTTGGCGTGGGACCCCAGCGGCACCAGCCTTTCCTTGCGGCCCTTGCCGACCACCTTGACCTGGTCGCCCAAGAGATCGAGCTGATCGAGGTCGAGGCCGCTCAGCTCCGACAGCCGTATTCCAGTGGCATAAAACAACTCCAGCATGGCCAGGTCGCGCAACGCCAGAAAATCGTCTTCCGACGCGCGGGCCTCCGCCAGGGCGAACAACTCGTCGATGGTGCCCCGGTC
This sequence comes from Gemmatimonadales bacterium, assembly GCA_036443495.1. Taxonomy (GTDB): domain Bacteria; phylum Gemmatimonadota; class Gemmatimonadetes; order Gemmatimonadales; family GWC2-71-9; genus N074bin45. Next base: position 3,646 of record JAZFYL010000014.1, read on the forward strand.
GAAGTGGGTGGGAAGGCGCTTCTCGATGCGCGGCACCCGCGTCGTTCGCGCGACGTTGTTTGCCACCTGGCCGTTCAGCTGCAGGTAGCGGTAGAAACTCCGGATCGAGGACAAGGCGCGGGCGGCGGTTCGCTTGGTCACTCCCCGGCGTTGCAGTTCGCCCAGGAAGCTTCGCAGCCCCGTCCGGTCGATCGACGCCCAATTCCAGGCACCGCCGTAGTGCTCGTCGCAGAAGGTTATGAACTGTTGCAAGTCCCGGCCGTATGCGCGGACCGTGTTGGGAGAATATTGCCGTTCCTTCTCGGCAAACGCCAGAAACCCGGCCACATCGGACGCGGGCGTCACAACGACGCCAACCAGGTATCGAAGTCGGCCAGGGCCCGTTCGGCCAGCCGGTCTTTCTTCTCCGCCTTCTTGACCTTGTGGGGCAGCGGCTCGACCAACCCGAAATTCGCGTTCATGGGCTGGAAGTGCTGTGGGTCGGCCTCGCGCAGGTAGCGGTAGAGACCTCCCAGCATCGTACTCGGCGGGGGCAGCGACGGCTCCCGGCCTGACAGCCGGCGCGCCAGATTGATGCCGCCCAGGAGCCCCGTCCCCAGCGACTCGGTGTAGCCCTCGACACCGGTCAGCTGCCCCGCAAAGAAGAGCTGGTCGTTGTCCCGCGTGGTCAGGAAGGGTGTAAGTACAGCCGGGGTATTGAGGTACGAATTTCGGTGGATGCTCCCGTAGCGGAGGTATTCGGCGTCGGCCATGCCGGGGATCATGCCGAAGACTCGCCGCTGTTCGGGGATCCGCAGCCGGGTTTGAAAACCCACCAGGTTCCACATCTGCCCTGCTCGGTCTTCCTGGCGAAACTGCACCACCGCGTGCGGTTCCCTGCCGGTGCTGGGGTCGGGGAGGCCGACGGGCTTCATCGGCCCGAAGCGGGGGGTCTCGGGCCCGCGCCTGGCCATCTCCTCGATGGGCAGGCAGCCCTCGAAGTAGGCGAAGTCGTCGAAGTCGTGAGCGGCGTGTTGGTCCGCGGCGACGAGCGCCTCGATGAATGCCTCGTACTCGGCCCGGTTGAGAGGGGCGTTCAGGTAGTCGTCACCGTCGCCCTTCCCGTAGCGGGACATCCGGTAGAGCGAAGAGTGATCGAGCGAGTCGGCGGCCACTACCGGCGCGATCGAATCGTAGAACGCCAACGATTGAACGCCCAGCCGTTGGGCGATGGCATCCGCCAACGCCTGGGAGGTGAGCGGGCCGGTAGCGACGACGCCCACCTCCGGCAGCCCGGCCATTTCTTCCCGCACCACGGTGATGTTGGGATGCGACGTGATTCGGTCCTGTACCGCACGGGCGAAGAGAGTGCGGTCGACGGCCAGGGCCGAGCCTCCGGGAACGCGGGCCTCATCGGCACACGGGAGCAGCAGGCTACCCAACGCGCGAAGCTCGGCCTTGAGCAGACCGTGGGCGTTCCGGACTTCCATCGACTTGAAGGTGTTGCTACAGACGAGTTCGGCGAGACAGTCGGTCTGATGCGCCGGCGTTCGTACGACGGGCCGCATCTCATACAGCGTGACGCTGACGCCCCGCTCGGCGAGCGCCCAGGAGGCTTCGCACCCCGCCAGGCCGCCGCCGACCACCGTGGCTCTCACCCCAGCCCGGCCTCCTCGGGATCCAACGTCACCACCGTATGGCCACACTTCATACAGATGAGTCGATCGCCTTCACTCTTGCTCGACTTCTTCTCCATGCCCTCCCATTCGCACGACGGGCATTTCTCCGGCGTTGGCCGGTTCCACGTGGAGAAGTCGCAGTCGGGATACCTGCCACAGCCGTAGAAGGTACGTCCTCGCTTGGTGCGCCGTGGCACGAGGTCGCCTTCGATGCACTGCGGACACTTGACCCCGATCGGAATCGAACGGGTGCCCTTGCACTTGGGATAGGTGCTGCAGGCCAGGAATTCTCCGAAGCGCCCCGTCTTGATGACCATGGGCGAGCTGCACAGATGGCAAACTTCGTCGGTGGGTTTGTCGGGGACCTTATCCTTCTTGATCGGTCGGGTGTGCTTGCAGTCATCGGGGTAGCGGCTACAGGCGATGAACGGCCCGAACCGGCCCGAACGTACCTCCAGGGGGGAGCCACACTCGGGACATTTCTCCTTGGCCAGATCCTGGAGACCGTGCGTCTCCATGACCAACTTGTTGATATCCACGGCGTCCAGCGCCTTCATGAACGGGCCGTAGAAATTCTCCAGCACCTTCTGCCATTCCAACTCGCCGTCTTCGACCCGGTCGAGTTCGCTTTCCATCTCCGAGGTGAACTCGACGTTGAAGATCTCCGGAAACCGCGACACCATCACCTTTTCGACCGTCTCACCCAACTCGGTCGGAAAGAACCGGCGCTGCTCGAGCCTTACGTAGTCGCGCGCCGTCAGGGTCGAGATGATGGAGCTGTAGGTCGACGGACGCCCGATCCCCGCCTTTTCAAGTTCCTTCACCAGACTGGCCTCCGAGTATCGCGGCGGCGGTTGGGTGAAGTGCTGGTTGGCGTTGATCTCCCGCAAATCGACCTGGTTGCCCGGCTCCAGTTCGGGAATCGCGGCCAGGTCGTCCATGGTACGGCCCTCTTCCTTCTCGTGCCCTTCCATATAGACGCGGTGGTAGCCGTCGAACCGCATGACCGAGCCGGTCGCGCGGAACAGATACTTGCCCAGCTCGAAGTCGACGATGGTCATGTCGTACTCGGCCGGTGGCATCTGGGACGCCATGAACCGCTGCCAGATCAGCGTGTACAGCTTGAGCTGGTCCTTCTCCAGATGTCCCTTCAGCGAATCGGGATGCTGGCGTACGTCGGTTGGGCGAATCGCCTCGTGGGCGTCCTGCACGCGGCTGCCCTTCTTGGACCGATAGACGTTGGGCGATTCAGGCAGATAGCGGTCGCCATATTGATCGCGGATGTACTCCCGCACGGACTCAATGGCGCTCTCGGCGACCCGGACCGAGTCGGTGCGCATGTAGGTGATCAGGCCGGAGGGGCCATCGCCCACGTCGATACCTTCGTAGAGATCCTGCGCCGCCCGCATGGTGCGGCGAGATGAGAAGCTCAGCTTCTTGGCCGCTTCCTGTTGCAAGGTACTGGTCGTGAAAGGCGGCGCCGGCCGCTTGCGGCGGCGCTTGTGCTGTACCGCCGACACAATGAACGGCTGATCCTTGACCGCGTCGACCACGACCTGCGCCTCGGCCTCGTTGGCCAGGTGAGGCTTGTGCCCGTCGATCTTGTGCAGCGACGCCTCGAAGGTGGTGTCCCCCTGCGCGCACAGCGCCTCGACCGACCAGTACTCCTCCGGCTTGAACGCCCGGATGGCGCGCTCCCGCTCCACCAACAGCCGGAGCGCCACCGTCTGAACACGCCCGGCCGACAAGCCCGTCTTGATGCTCTTCCAGAGGAGCGGGCTGGCCTTGTAGCCCACCAGCCGGTCGAGGACCCGCCGGGCCTGTTGCGCCTTGACCTTGCGGTCGTCGATGGTGCCGGGATCGGCCATTGCCTCCCGAACGGACTCCTTGGTGATCTCGTGGAACAACACACGGTGGATGACGGCGTCGGTCTTCATCTCCTCCGCCACGTGCCACGCGATGGCCTCGCCTTCCCGGTCGGGGTCGGTGGCGAGATAGACGACCGCGGCCGTCTTGGCGGCCTTCTTGATTTCGGTGAGCGTCTTCGCCTTGCCCTTGATAACGACGTACTTGGGCTCGAATCCGTTATCGACGTCCACGCCCAGTTGCCGCTTGGGCAGGTCGCGTATGTGGCCCACGGTGGCTTTCACCGAATACCCCCGGCCCAGGTAGCGGCCGATGGTCCGGGCCTTCGTGGGCGACTCGACGATAACCAACGAGCCGCCAGCCTTGGTGGCCCGCTTGGCGCTTTTCTTTTTGGCGGTCCTCTTCTTGGTGGCTTTCTTCTTGGTCGGCTGCTTGGCGGTCGTTTTCCTGGCGCTCGACTTTTTCACGGCCCGCTTCTTGGTGGGGGTCCTCCGGGGCGCGCCTGCGGCCGACGTCGAAGAGTCGGCGCCAGTCCCGGAGGGCTCTGTGTCGGGCGGAAGTTTCGAGTGCGTCATACGCCTAGCATGCTCATCCCAAGTCAAAGACGAATCAACTGTTCGGCCACAAGAAAACGTGGTCGGCGGGTGAATCGCAAGGCGTGTTACCGTAACACTATGCAGTACAACGGCTTACCAGCCAGCCTGGGATCGGGCCGTCGCGACGGCCTCCTGAACCACTTCGTCCAGGGGCCGCGGGCCGTTATTGACCTCGGCGTTGGCCTTCAGATAGAACTGCTCACGCTCCTCGAGCAGCTCCCGCATCTTGGCGTAGGGATCGTCGCTCATCAGCAGCGGCCGGTAGTCATGGAGCTTGGTGCGCTCCACGGCGGTGGTGATCATGGTCTTGAGATAGATGAGGAAACCGCGCTCCTTGGCCCGCTCGATCTCGCCTGGCTGGGCCGCCCAGCCTCCTCCCGTGGCGATGACACACGGGTCGCCGGCCAGCATGGATACCATGGTGCTGGCCTCCACCTGACGAAAGGCCGGCTCGCCCTGTTCGGCGAAGATGCGCTCGACCGGCATGCCATGCTTCCGTTCAATCACCTGGTCAAGATCGAGGAAATCGGCGCCGAGTTGTTCGCCAACCGCCTTCCCCACCGTGCTCTTCCCGGATCCGGGCAGGCCCACGAAGATCAGGTGCCGTTTCATTCCGCCTCCTTAGCGGACGTGGATACTTCCCGCAACGCATCCCACCGTCCCCCCAGAGATGCAAGGTAGCCGTCGTAGTTCCGTCGCATCTCCCCTAACGAATCTCCGCCGAATTTTTCGATCATGGCGTCTGCCAGGACCAGAGCCACCATGGCCTCGGCAATCACACCCAATGCCGGCACGGCGGTCACGTCGGACCGCTCGCTCTGCGCCTTGGCCTCCTCGCCGGTCACGAGGTCGACGGTCTGGAGTGGACGCATGAGCGTCGAGATCGGTTTCATGGCCACCCGTACCACCAGAGGTTCTCCCGTGGTCATGCCGCCCTCGAGACCACCCGCATTATTGCTGGCGCGGCAGAAGCCGCCACGGGTATCGCCCGACGGGGACACCGAACTCCGGTGGATGGCATCGTGCACGGCCGATCCGGGCATGCGCGCTCCCTGGAAACCCATGCCGATCTCGACGCCCTTGACGGCGGGAATCGAGCACAGCTGGCCCCCCAGCCGTCCGTCGAGCCGACGGTCCCATGAGACATGGCTCCCCAAGCCGACCACGAGCCCGGTCGCGACGACCTCGACCTCGCCGCCGAGGGTATCGCCTTCGGCCTTGGCCTGGTCGATGCGCCGGACCATCTCGGCGCCGGCTTCCCGGTCCAGCGTGCGAACGGGCGAGTCGTCGGAAGCCCGGTTCAGCGGAGCGGGCAACGGGTCCGGGACCTGCGCCTGGATTCCGCCGAGCGATATCACGTGACTACCGACCTCGACACCGAAATGACTGAGCAAGGTCCTGGCAACGGCGCCCGCGGCGACGCGGGCCGCGGTTTCGCGAGCGCTGGCACGCTCCAGAATATCACGGGCGTCGAGCCGGTCGTACTTGAGCAAGCCCACGAGGTCGGCGTGTCCCGGACGGGGTCGAGTGACCCGGCGGCGACGGAGTTCGCCCGGCGTCCCCTCGGGTGACATCACATCGGCCCAATTCGCCCAATCCTTATTGATGATTTGCAGCGCGAGGGGCGAACCCAATGTTTCACCAGCCCGGACCCCTGCCAGGATCTCGACCCTGTCCTGCTCGATCTTCATACGGGCGCCCCGGCCGTGGCCCTTCATGCGCCGGCCGAGTTCCCGGTCGATGTCGGCTGCGGCGAGCGCCAGACCGGCGGGGGCGCCTTCAACGATGACGACGAGGGCCTGGCCGTGTGATTCGCCAGCCGTATGGAAGGTCAACCGCATGCGTGTCTCGTCGTCGGGTGTGCTGATTGGGGCATCCACAAAAGCAGTGAGCCCGGCTACGTGCCGGGCTCACGCCACCCCGTTGGGGTCGGTGGGGCGGACACCGTTCGCCCTTACATCTCGTCCTCGTCGAACCCGGTGTCGATGATCCGCGGGGTGACCAGGATGATGAGGTCGCGGCGCCGCTCCGACTCGCTGGAGAAGGCGAACAGACCGCCGATCAGCGGCAGCCCTGACAGCAGCGGTATGCCCGACCTGGTCTTGTTGACCTCGGTAATCGTCAGGCCCCCGATGACGGCGGTTTCCCCGTCCTTGACCATCATCTGGTTCTCGGCGTACTGCGTCGGGAAATTGAAGCCGAGATCGGCGGCAGCCAGCGGCTGCACGGCCGACCGTTCGGCCCGGATCCGCATGATGATGTGCCGGTTGTTGGTCACCGTCGGGGTCACGATCAGCCGGATGCCCGTCTGCTTCATCGATACCGTGGCGCGCGGCAAGTCGTCGCCGCCGCCGGTGGATCCCGCGTCGATGACACGGATCGGGGTTTCTTCACCGACCAGGATGTCGGCTTGGCGATTGTCCAGGGTGGTGATGATTGGCTCGGCTTGGACGTCGGCCACCTCGATCCGCTCCAGGGCGGTCAGGAAGGTGGTCAACTGGAAGCCACCGACGGCGGTGGTCCACACCAGGTCGAGCGCCGACCCGGGGATGAAGCTGGAGGCGTTACCCACGGCGGCGACCGATTCGCCGTCCAGCACGACGGTGTTCCGGTCGTACGGCTCGCCCGTCGCCGGATTGATGCGCTGGCGTACCGAGTTGAAGAACACCTCGTCGCCGCCGATGTCATAGCGCAAACCGAGTTCCTGCAGATTGGAGCGATCCACGAAGATGATCTTGGCCGAAATCGCGACCTGCGGGGTGCGCACGTCCAGACTCTTGATGAAGTCGGAGACGTAGCCAATCCGGCTCCGCGTGTCGGTCACGATGAGGGAATTGGACCCGGTGTCGGCCACCACAGAGCCACGATCCTTGGTCAGAACCCCTTGAATGCTGTTCGCCAACTCAACGGGCCGGGCGTAGTTGATCTTGACGATAGTCGTCTCGAGCGGCTCGAGGGAGTCTTGCGCCGCAAGGGCGGTCGGCGAATCGACCCGGATGATGCCTCCGGGAAGTTCCTGGGCGGAGAGGCCCTGGGAAGCGAGAATGGCGTTGAGCGCCACGTCCCACTCTTGGTTCTTGATTTCGGCGGTGACCGTACCCTGGATGTCCTTGCCCAGGATGATGGAGCGACCACTGAACGCCGCGAAGCCGGCGATGACTTCGCCGATGCTGGCCTCGAACCACGTCACGGTGATCCGGCGAACCTGCTGCTGCGGCTGGACGGAAGCCAACTCCACTTCCGGCCGGCGCGAGGCCGGCGGCGGCTCGAGGTCAGCGGGCGCCGCCGTAGACCACGTCAGAAATTCCCGGTCGGATCCGAAAATGATGTGGATGGCATCGCCGGTCCGCTCGAGGCGGTATTCCTTGATATCGTCCAGTTCCAGAACCACGCGGACAGTTGACTCGTCGAACTGGCTGGAGCGGACGTTCCGGACGCCGCCACGATTCACGCCGTCATAGAGGCTCCGGGCAGACGGCTGTAGGCGCGCACCGAGTATGTCGATCACCAAGCGGGCGGGTTGTTCGAGGATGAAATCGCGAACCTCGATGGCCCCGCGCACGGTGATCACCATTTCGGCGCGTCCGGGAGACGACACTAGACTGATGCCCGTCACCTCCCCACCGGCCGGAGGATCTTCGGCAAGTGCTGGCGACACCATGACCGCCAAGGCGATCGTGGCAAGAGAAAATCTGAGCAATCGGGTCATGGGGTGCCTTCCTCTCGCTTCGGCAGCGCTAAGGTCTCTTGCCGCTCGAAACCAAAGTCCTCGATGGTAAAGACGATGTCCGTCCTGCGGATCTGGGCGACTCGAGCCCGCCCGACTTCATCACCGACACGGAGCGAGTATGGCCGGCCGGTATTCCGTTCACGCAGGAGCGCGACGCTATTTCCGGGGCGGTCTGGATCAATGTAGATCCCCACCAATTGGAGATCCTGGAACTGCGGGCCGGCCGAGGCCAGGTTGAGCAGCGAGGAGAACGGATCCCGGTTCCCGCCTCCGTAGCTGAACGTTTCCCGCGACAATCGCGTCTCGTTGGCCCGCCGGATCGAATCGGCTTCGGCCGAATCGGCTGCCGCCTGGTCGCCAGCGGCTTGTTCGGCTGCCGAGGGCACCGGGGCGGGGGTGGGGCCGCCGGCCTCGGGGGCGTCGTCGCCCCCGCCGCAGGCCCAGCCGAGAGTAGCCAGGAAGAAGAGGCCCGTCCGCTTACTTGGCACCGTCCTCACCTCCCGACTCGTCGGTCTTGACATAGGTCTTGATCTGGAAGCGGGCCTGCAGCAACGAACCGGAGGTATCACCCAGCGCTCGCGCCTCACTCATGCCCGCGACCGTCAGGTTCACATCGATCGGCACGATGATCCGTTGCAGCGACGCGATGTCGGAGAGGAATTCTCCGATCTCGTCGTAGCGTCCCAACACGGCGATGTTGTACTTGTCGGTATCGAACGGCGTGGGGCCCAGCTCGGTAGCCTGCGGCACGACTTCGGACAAGGTGACACCGCGGATCTTGGCCCGCGTCGAGATGTCGTCGAGCAGGTTGGGCACTTCGCTCCGGACCGGCACCAGCCGCCGTAACATCGCCAGACTGGCGCGGTGGCCTTCGATCCGGCGACGGAGGTCTTCCACCGTGCCCCTGGCCAACTCCCGCTTGGCACTGTCGATCTGCGCTTCCAGAATCCCGATGCTGTCCTGCATCACGACGTTGTGTGCCTGACCGGCCTTGAGCCCGCTCATGCCGAGGAGGCTGATGCCGGCGCCGTCATAGACCATGTAGCCAACCGCTGCGGCCACGAGAATGATGAAGATGGCCGTCGTCCGAGGATCTCTGCCCATGACTACCTCACCGACTGGCTAAGGGGAACGGTTCGGATGTACGCCGAATCGGCCCGGTTGAAGAGCGCCCGGATCGAGAAGGCCGTCACGGGCCGGTCGCTCTCGACAACGGTTCGCGCCGAGACCGGCTCCACGTTGCGAATCCAGGGCGAGGCCTCCAACTGCCGCAGGAAGCGGGTATAGGCCTGGATGTCGACCGTGCGACCGTCGATCTGGAATCGCAGGTCCAACGGTACCGTCGCGTCGATGGAATCGATTGCCGCCGGACTGGGGGAGAGCGGTTGAATGGTCACCAGCCAGGTATACGGCGGCAAGGCCTTGGCCACTTCATCCATGACATGGGGCCAGACGTAGCGATCCCCGTCGACCGTCCTGATGACCTGGATCTGCGAAAACAGCGAATCGCGGATGGTCTCTTCGCGCCGCTTCTGCGCCACGATGTTCCGGAAGCGACGGCTTTCCTGGCTCACAGCCTCCAGGCGAGGCTCGAGCTGGTTCCGTTCGGCGGAAATCCCGATGCCAATCCACAGCAAGACGCCCGCGATAACGACGACCACCGCCACCGCCAACAGAAGCATCGGTTCCTTGACCTTGGAGCCGATCCCCTGCAGGGCGTCCTTCACCCGATCCAGGGGCGAGCCGGCTGCGCGTTTTGCGCCTGGTCGCAGATTGATGGTGATCATGTCGCCTCAGCGTCCGTTTCGAGTTACGCGGCCGTACGCAGTGCCAGACCGACCGGCAGCATCAGCAGCGGTGCGACCTCATCGATGTTCATCGTATCGAACACCCCCTCGGCAACCTGCAGTCGCTCGAGCGGGTTGGCCAACTGCACCGGCAGTCGCAGGCGGTCGGCCAGCACACGGTTCAGGCCCGGGATCCGCGCTCCACCACCGGTGGTGAAGATCCGGGTCAGACCCGTCGTCGAGCGACTGGCTGACTGCAGGAAAGCCGCGGCTCGCTCGATTCCCACCGCAAGCTCCTCACCGCGGGTCTCCAGGAACGGATCGAGGATCTCGCTCCGCTCGAGTCCCTGTAGCAGCTGATCCGCCTCCTCCGCCGAAATGCCGCGCTCGCGCTGCATGTCCTCACGGAAGCGGCGCGTGCCCACCGGGATATCCCGGGTCAGCACCGGCAAGCCCTGATCGAGGATGTTCAGATTCGTGACTTCGTGCCCGATGTTGACCAGGCAAACCACGCCTTCCATGGCATCGGGATAGTTTAGTTCGAACGCATTGTGCAGGGCGAATGCATCCACGTCGATGATCGACGATTCCAGCCCGACGTCTGCCAGCAAGGACTGCTTGGTCTCGACCAACTCACGCTTGGCCGCTACCAGCAAGACCGTCATTTGCAGACCTTCACCTTCGGGATCCAGGATCTGAAAATCGAGCTCCACGCTGTCCATGTCGAACGGCACGTGCTGCTCGGCTTCCCACCGAATCATTTCGCGGGCCTCGGTTTCCTTCATGCGGTCCATGGTGACCTTCTTGATGATCACGTCGCGACCGCCAACCGCCGAAACGACCTTCTTGGTCTTCACGCCCGCCGTCGACAACAAGCCCTTGATGGTATCCGTGACGATACCCGTGTCCACCACCTCGCCTTCCACGATGGCGTCATCCACCACGGAGGCAAAAGCCACCTTGGTGAGGACCGGCTCGCCGCTGCTGTGGTCGATCACGACCACCTTGATCAGCCCACTGCCGACGTCCAGTCCCACCGTGGTCCGTTTCCGACCTAAAAGCGCCATAAGTGCCCGGTTTTTGTTGGGGATAAGACGGGTCTACGCTACTACCCATCCAAACATTTGTCAAGCTCCTAAGGTGCTTGAGGTGAACACGACAACCTATTGTTTATATGCAACTTATGCCGTTTGTCACCCGCCATTTTCGACCGGCTCAACCCACCTCGAACCGGGCGCTCCACCGCCCTCCGAACATCCCCCGGGACCAAACGGATCCCGAAGGAAGCCGGATGAATGGAGGAGGGCGTGAGCCCCGTCAGACGGAGCATCAGGCGCACGCCGTACCCGCAACCGATGTGCCAGCGGTTGCACGAAGAAGTTATCTTGTTGATGCATAACGCGTTACAGTAGATACGCGTTTCGCTGTACCGAGGCCGCGACGCCATAGCCTTGCCAGTTTCGCAAGCACTCGTGCAAATGGGAGGAGTTCCTGCCGCACGCCGCAACTGACGCTCATTTCAGCTCTTGAGTCGTTCAATCTACTCTCGGGAGGGCACTCCAGAACGGCGGAACCAACGGGGTGAGCATCAGCCCCCTCACCGAGGTGGTGGTGTCAAACGCGGAATCGATCGCCACGAGCACCTCCACGTCATGGCGTGCCACGATCGCTCCATCCACGGCATGGGCCAGCCCGACCGCGTGCAGCAACAGGAGGCGGGGGCCCAACCGGTGGACGGTCGTCCGCGCCGAGGCCCGGCCGGGAAGCGCCATGGGTGACAGCAAAAGGCTGTCCCCCGGGCCAGGTGCGGCCAACTCGATCGAGTCTGCCAGATCCAGCGCCGCCGGCCAGGAGGCATCTGCCGCCTGGCGCGCCTTGAGCGCATACAGGGTATTATCGCCGGCCAGGCGCTCCACCAGGGCCGCCCACAGAATGGCGGCGACAACCATCCCCAGAATTACCAGCGCAAACAGCGCGAGCGGCAGGGCCATGCCCCGGCGATCACCCCGGCGAACCCGTGCGGTAGGCTCGTTCACGGCAGGTTCCTGAGCGTGACCCAAACGGTCTGGCTGTCGATCAAACGACCGCCGGGGTGCCCCAGACCGCGCCGGACCTCCCCGAACGACTCCGCCCGCAGCGTCATGACCACGGCCGCGACCTGTTGGGGGTCGGTTGTCGGGGCTTCGGCTCGATCGAGAAAAACGAACTCCAGGCCGGCGGCGGCGAGCGGCCCGAGAGCGGGCTGGATGTTGCCGCCGCCCGAAAGGGACCGGAGCCCCAACCACTCCCGGCCACCGGATTGATAGAGACGGATTTCGGTGGGCTCGAACACAACCACCGGCGCTCCCGGCGCCAGATCGACGGCCGGAACGAAACCGGAGGGAAACCTGGTCCCGAGGGCCAGGGCGCTGGCTCCGCTGGGACAGCTGTGAGCCGATACCGAAACGAGCGGCAACCGCTCCCACCGATCCATGCTCCCCCGTGCCGTATCGCCCATCACGTACAGCCGCAAGCTGTCGATGTACGGCTGCCAGGACCGGACGCCGAAGCGGAGGTCCTGGCGGATGAGCAACGTGTCCGGCCGCGCCCCGCACGACACGCCCAACCCGCGCAGGGCCCGATAGTGGATACGGTCGGGCGCCATAAGCAGCAAGTCGGGGTCCGGGCCGGAAACGAGACCAGTGGTTTCCCGCGCCAGAAAGAGCGCCCCGCTGCGAATAGTGCGATACAGCTCCATGCGTCCGTTCTGATGGCGAACCACCATTTCGGTACTGACCAGCATGGCGGACACGACGCCGCCCAACCAGACGGTCAGCACCATGGCAAGCACCATCTCCGGAAGCGTGAAGCCGCGGCCGGCCCTCAGCATCGAAGGGCGCTGGCAACGGTGTCGATTGTCACACGGCGCCCACGGAGAGACGTGACCTGAACGTCGGCTCGGAACGGCGCCCCGGCGAGCGCCACGGTCCAGGCCTCGACCACGCCGGAAGTGGTCTGGGGGCCGCCGGCCGGAAGGCCGGGATGGCCACACGGAGCCCCCGGACCGATGCTCCACAGCCGGAGACGCTCGAGCCGGTCGGCTGCCACTTGCCCCGCGCGGGCCGTGTCCCGTCCGTGGTCGACCAACCTGATGATGAGGGTGGCGGCACCGGCCTGGAGCAGCAGCCCTACGCTCAGCAGCGTGAGCGCCACCAGCACTTCCGACAGGGTAAAGCCCGCCCGACGTCCGGGTGTAGGAAGTACGGTGGTTGTGGAAACGACGATCGCCATGGCGGCCAGGATAGCACCGCGCAACACCGGGTCGCGTATCGATTGTGTGCGGGAAGGACCGGAATCGTCTCGCCGACGGCTCCGGGAACGTCTAGGCTAGGTTGTAGCGTCGCAACTTGTAGAACAGCGTTCTGAGGCTGACTCCGAGTAACCTAGCGGCCTCGCGCCGGTTGCCCCCGGCAGCTGCCAAACCCCTACGGATGGCTGCCTGCTCCAGGGCTTCCACCTGCGGCTTGAGCGCCATCTCCGACCCATTCGCGTCGGCGCTCGAGGAACCGTTCACGGCGGTGTCTCCCAGCAGCGAGAAATCGCTGCAATCCAAATGCCCGGTCTCGCTCAAGACGGCGGCCCGCTCGACGGCGTTGCGCAACTCACGTACGTTCCCCGGCCAACTGTGGGTAGCCAACATGGCCAGGGCTTTGGGCGAGATACTGACGCTACGACCGAGACGCTGCGCCGTCAGCTGGGCGAAGTGCGCCAACAAGGCCGGAATGTCTTCGGGCCGTTCCCGGAGCGCCGGCAGGTGGAGGTGCACGACATTCAAGCGATAGTACAGGTCGGCGCGGAATTCGCGATCCTTCACCGCCTGGTCGAGAGACCGGGCCGTCGCAGCGATCAGGCGTACGTCGACCTTGCGATCGCGCCGGTCCCCGACGCGGCGGATCTCCCCCTCCTCGAGGAAGCGGAGCAGCTTGGCCTGCAGCGCCAACGGCATTTCTCCGATCTCATCGAGCAGCATCGTTCCGCCGTTCGCTTCTTCCACCAACCCGTGCCGGTCGCTCACCGCTCCGGTGAAGGAGCCCTTCATGTGGCCGAACAGTTCGGACTCGAGCAAGTGCTCCGGGATCGCGGCGCAGTTCACGGCGACGAACGCGGCACTCTCCCGGGGGCTCATCCGGTGAATCGCCCGGGCGAAGACTTCCTTCCCGGTGCCGCTCTCGCCGGTCAGCAGGACGGTGGTATTGTGCGCCGCGACCTTGCTGGCGAGTTCGAGCATCTGCCGCATGAGCTTGCTCTCGGCAACGATATTGTCACGTACAGTGTCAGCACCGAGGCTGGCCCTGAGGGTAGCGACCTCGCGACGGAGCCGTTCTCGTTCCTCCGCTTTGCGGAGCGTGAGCACGACCTCGTCCGGCCGGAAGGGTTTCTGCAGGTAGTCGTACGCCCCTTCGCGCATCGCGGCGAGCGCGGCGTCTTCGTTGCCGTAGGCGCTCATCATGATGACCATGGCGGCGCCGTTGTTGGAGCGGTACTGCTGGAGGAACGTGAGACCGTCCATCTTCGGCATACGCACGTCGCACAGGATCAAGTCGGGCTGGTCGTCCAATGCCCCCTCGAGAGCCTGTTCCGCGTCGCCATTGGCCAACACGTCATGACCGGACTCCCTTAGCAGAAGCCCGAGCGATTGGCGAAGCCCGGCGTCGTCGTCAACGATCAGTATGCGCATTCACCACTCCAACTTGCGGCAAGAACACCTTGAAGATGGCCCCACCTTCACGGGCCCGGTCCACCCATACCACTCCCCCCGACTCGTGCACCGTGCGCACGACCATGGCGAGACCCAACCCGACACCCTTCCCCGGATCCTTCGTCGAGAAGAAGGGATCGAAGATCCGTTCGCGATCCTCGTCCGGCACCCCGCGCCCGTCGTCGGCTACATACAGCAGCGTACCCGGTGAACCAGCAGGTAAATCCGTCCGCCAAGGGCGTGGCGCCGGATGCCGCCCGGCGAGATCGAGGTCGTCGGCATCCCCGGGACGCCGTTCCTCGCTCCTCGGCCGAAACGCCTTGGGAACCGTGCCGATGAGGACTCTGCCCCCCGGCGAGGCATCCCGAGCATTGAGCACGAGATTGACCAAAACCTGCTCCAAGGCTTGTCGATCCCCACTTACAGGTGGCAAATCCCTTGCCAAGTGCTTCTCCAGAGTGATCCCCTTGAGGGCCCCCTGCCGGGAAAGGAACTCCAAGGTCGTATCCACCACGGAGTTGAGGTCCGCCTGGCCGGTGATGGCGCGGGGTCTGGAGTACTCCAGCAGGCTCTCCACGATGCCGTCGATCCGCTCGATTTCGCTCGCGACCGCCTGGGTGACCTCCGACTCCTTCCCACGGTTTCGCAAGACTTCCACGTAATTTCCAATAGCCCCAAGCGGATTGCGGATCTCGTGGGCGACCCCAGCCGCCAGTCGGCCGAGGCCCGCGAGCTTCTCGACCCGGATCACCTGGGTCTGCGCATCCTCCAGGCGTTCGGTCATGCGTCTAAACCGCTCCCCCAGGTAGGCAAACTCATCCGATTCGAATTCCGGCATCTCCTCGGGGGGCTCGCCCTGGGCCAATTGATCCACCAGGCCGGCCAACTTGCGCAGGGGCTTGAGCACCAGACGGTCGACGAGGTGCAACCCGAACAGCACGAAGACGACGGTAGTCGATATCCACAGCGTGGCCAGCGCCCAAAAAGTGGCCTGCAAGTCTTCGATGCTGAGCAGTAGCGTGGTGAGACCAACGAGGATGACCGCAGCCGACGTCAGGAACGCCAGGTTGAACAACAACTCCGCGCGTAGCGGCCGGCGACGGGTGGCCATGGCACGTGGATCAACGGGAGGACGAAATGACCGTAGTCCCGGTCAGGGTGTGCATGCGATCACGCCTTCGACCGTGGCGGGCGCCGGGGGCGCCACCACACCGACGAACAGCGCGCAGGTCCTGGTGGTCGCCGAAGGGTAGGCTGCCGTAGCGCCCCACCCAATGGCGTTGGCCACACTGACCGTAACCACGACATTCTGAGACGGGTTATACACCATCGCCGCCGAGGGGAGGACCCCACCGTAGTAGACCTGATTGATGATGGTGTACGACTCCTGCGCCGTCGCCAGGTTGCGCAAGTCGCTGATCATCTTGCTGACGTAGGCCTTTTCCTTCGACGAGGCGAACTTGGGAATCGCGATGGCCGCCAGGATGCTGACGATGACCACCACGATCAGGACTTCGATCAGCGTGAAGCCCCTCTGTCCCGTCCGGAGGGAACGCACGACAGGAGAAGAAGCGACTGACAGTACCGGAGGGCGCGTCGTGCGCTCCATCTGTTCATGATTTGCCGTCATGTCACTCCCCTTACGGCCATTGGAAAGGCGGTGACCATAACGGCCACCGCCCCCAATGATGCGGTTTTCGCCTTCAACACCAACCTACGGGCAGGTAATCACGCCGTCGTTGGTGGTGGCCGCGACGGAGCCTACCAGCACGGTGCACTGGTTGGGCGTACCCGAGATCGAACTGTTTTGGACGGTGATGCTGTAGCCGCCCGGCGTGCCGGCGCTGGCCGTCGAGGCGTTGCCCGCAGACAGGGTGAAGCCCTGGTTGGCCTGCAGTGCCGCGAAGTTGTTGTACGTGGCAAAATCAGAGAAGTAGCCTTCCTCAGCCGTCATGAAGTTCCGGATGTCGGTCTTGACGGACGCCAGCTTGGCCTTGTCCTTCGTCGACGCGAACTTCGGAATTGCGATGGCAGCCAGGATGCCGATGATCACAACCACGATCAACAGCTCAATGAGGGTGAAGCCCTTGCGATTCATCATACCTTCCTCCATTGCGAATACCGCATTACTAAGGGTGTTGAGTGAGGTTC
>JAZFYL010000015.1:0-4785 GCA_036443495.1 Gemmatimonadales bacterium
TGGGCATCGGCGAGCGCACTCTGTACCGCAAGATCAAATCGTACCAGTTGGACTAGCTGCCGCTATTCAGGACGACTAAGTCTTTAAAAGAAGGTAAGTTGCGGAGCCGGAAGGCTTGACAAGCCCCCCTGCCGGTTCCGATATTGCAATGTCACCCGCCTCTATCCGGTTGAGACTTTGCACTTTACAATCGACGCTCAATCCTGTGTCGCGTGCCTAGCGTGCGTTCGCGTCTGCCCTACGGCAGCTGTGGCGGTCGATGGTGCCCAGGTGACAATCGTCGATGAAGCCTGCATCCGTTGCGGTCTGTGTGCTCCCGCCTGTCCCCACGACGCCATCAAGGTCTCGGGCCAGATCGGCCGGGCGCTGGCGGTGGCGGCGCGGGGCAACGGCGTTCTGATGCTCTGCCCCGAGGCCGCGGCCCACTTCTATCCGGCGACCCCAGAACAGGTGGTAAACGCTTGTTACGCCGCTGGTTACCGCGCCGTGCACCGCGGCGTCATCGGCGACGAACTGGTGGCCGCGGAGTACCAGCGGTTGTGGGACGAGGAAGACTGGGGTACCATGATCCGCTCGACCGATCCGGCCGTGGTGCAGACCATCCGGACCACGCACCCGGAACTGGTACCCTACCTGGCGCCGGTGGCGATCCCCGCGGTGGCCGAGGCGCGGTACCTCCGGGCCCGCTACGGCGAGGGGGTGGAGATCGTTTACGCGGGCATCAGCCCGCCGATCAACGACCCGGCGCTCGAGGCGGCCGTCACCTTCGAGGACCTGGAGTTGATCTTCGGGCTCCGCGGCGTGAACGTGCTGAGCCAGCCCGACTACTTCTTCCGGGTGCCGGAGGAGCGCCGCCGGCATCTGAGCGCGGCCGGCGGGCTGCCGCTGCGCATGCTGACAGAAGCCCGGCACACGAGCCGCCGGTTCCACAAGATCCGCGGGCTCCACAACCTGCCGGCCCTGTCGCACGCCGTGACCCGGGACCGGCTCGATCTGGGCTTCGTCGACCTGCTGTCGTACGAGGGCACGCTGGACCATCCGCTGTCGGGGCCGCCGGAAGAGTTGTTCTGGCGCCGCCAGATCGTGGCCAGCACCGAGGCGCCCCGGAGCACCACACCGGTCGTCGACGGCACGGTGGTGATGAGCGTAGGGGCCACCTTCGACATCACGTCCCGGCCGGTCCAGCCCAACGCCGGGTCGGTGGCGGTGATCCTCGAGGCCATCGGCACCGGCCCCAACGGCCGGCCCTGGGACTGCGGCGCCTGCGGTTTCGTCACCTGCCTCCGGTTCGCCGAGGCCGCGGTGCTGGGTCGGGCCACGCTGAGGCAGTGCCCTCCCTACCAGGAGCGCCGAGCCGAAGAGGCGGCCGAAGAGGCGGCCACCGACGCCCTGACGGGGCTAGCCACCACGCGGGTGCTCCGGGACCAGCTAACGTTCGAGGTCGAGCGTTCCAAGCGCAACGGCGAGGGCTTCGCCGTGCTGTTCATCGATTTGGACAGGTTCAAGGATGTGAACGACCAGCACGGCCACGAGTCCGGCAACGATGTCCTGAAGGCGGTGGCCGACGAGATCCGGGGCGCCGTCCGTGCATCGGACCTGGCATCCCGCTACGGCGGCGACGAATTCGTGGTACTCCTGACCCGGACCGACCTGGGCGGGGCGGGCCGGGTGGCGGAGGCCATCCGGGCCGGGATCGAGGGTGTGGGGCGGCGGCTGGGCTATTCTCTGGGATTCGTCACGGTGAGCATAGGACTTGCAGAATTCGATCCCGGAAAACCAGATTCCGGCGACTTGCTGGTTACCGCAGACCGGGCGCTGTACGAGGCCAAATCCCAAGGCCGCAACGCCGTGGCTGCGGTTCTTGGCAACCAAACAAACACCGAAACCGTTAATTTTGAGGCGGGCCTGACCTGATGGCATTTGACTCGGCGAAGCAACCGGAGCTGGACGGCCAGGAGCGCCAGGTGCTGGGCGGGGTGGATGCCCCTGACCCCTGGGGCGTACGGCGCGCCGAGAACCTGCTGACCAGCCTGGAGGGCGTGCTCTCGGCCCGGGTGGTGACGACCCCCCTGGGGGAGGTCACCGAGGTGCACGTGTTGGCCCAGTCGGGGCTGAGCGCCAAGCAGGTGGTGCGGAACGTCGAGTCGGCGCTACTGGCGCAACTGGGGCTCAAGGTCGACCACCGCAAGATCAGCGTCGCCCAGACGGCCGACGTCAAGCCGATCGAGGTGCTGGAGAAGCACGCCGTGGCGGAGAAGGTCTTGCAACGCGCCGTGCTGTTCGAGGATTTGCAGGTGTCGCCGGGCCAGCGGCCGCACCGGATCGCGCTGAGCGTGTCGCTGTCCTTCCTCGGCAGGCGGGAGACGGCCGAGGCGGAAAGCCCGGACACGCCCCGGAGCCGGGTCGAGGCCGCGGCCCGGGCGACCATCAACGTGCTGGACCGGCTCATGGATGATTCGTCGGTGGCGCTGGAGGGGGCCAAGATCGTGGAGGCCTTCGACCGGCAGTTCGCCTTCGTGGCGGTACAGGGGCTGGGCGGTCGCGAGACCCTGCTGTTGACCGGCACGGCCGAGATCCGGGAGAGTGCCGAGCGGGCGGCTGTGTTCGCCGTGCTCGATGCCACCAACCGGTGGACCGAGGCGCGCCGGCCGCACTAGAGATTGTTCCGCAGGAATTGGGAGCCGGGGTGAGTGATGGCGCGCATGCCGCGACGGGTGCGCGGGGACGGGATGGTCACCACCAACCAAGAAAGGAGATCGAGGAAGGGGACCTCAAACCAGTCATGTTGGACCACTGAGCGGAGCGCGTAGCGGCGTTGCTGAGCGGAGCGTCAGGCGAGCCATAGCGGAGCTTGCCCTTCCGAGAGAGTAATTGAATACCCTCGATGGAGGTGGCGCTCATGTCGCTGAGAAATGAAGCTGCGGAGCCCATGCAATCGATTGTAGCGAAGATCCTTTCGATTCTTTTTGGCTTCTTCATGGCTGAAGACCAAGACTGGCAGTAGACTCCAGTCTTGAATAGCTGGATTAGGGATCCCCTCCCTACTTCCCCAATGGCCGATCAATCATCGAAGCGAATTACCACATATGTTGCGCTGGTTTGTTTTGCTGCTGGCGTCACGCTATGGATCTCGTGGGTCTATCGAGAGCCTTTCCCGGGGCTCTTTGCAATAGGAAGTTTCTTAGTCGTTGCCCTTCTTGTTCAGCACTTATACACGACATTGCGCGTCGAAGCTTCGGGTTCAATAGCCTTCGTAGTTCATCTAACTGCCGGGATTCTCTTCGGCGGGTTCTGGGCTGCTTGCATAGCAATCGTTGCGACCCTCGTTTTGCAGTCTCTACGAGATATGCAGAGGATAAGAGTTGTCTTCAATGTCGCCCAGCGTGGTCTCTCTTTGGCTGTGGCGTTCCTCGTCTACCAGGCCCTCGGTGGGAATATTCCGCCAGAGTACTTGCGCGTTGGTGGCGAGGTATCAGCTGGCGCCATCCAACTCGATCTCGTTCTGTTCTTCTTGCTGTCAGTAGTGTATTTCGGCTCTAATTCTGTTTTGGTGTCGATGGCGGTGTCGATTAGCACCCAACGACGGTTTAGAGACGTGTGGAGCCTCAACACCCGCGGGGTGCTTGGGTATGATCTTGGGGCCAGTGCTATTGCAATACTGGTGGCATGGCTCTACGTGCACGCCGACCGTTGGATCCCTCTGGGTCTAGGGCCCGCCAGTTTGGTTGCCTTTGTTCTACCTGTGGTCGTCCTCCGGCACATATACAGCCTCTATTATCGCCTTCAAGAAAACGGTCGGGAACTTCTTGCCGTTATGGTCAAGGCAATGGAGGCCCGAGATCCCTACACCTCAGGCCACTCAGTTCGGGTCTCAAATCTTGCCAGCGTCATGGCTGTCGAGCTGGGTCTTTCTACGCGCCAGCTGGAAGAAATTGAAACCGCTGGTCTGCTTCATGACGTCGGGAAAATCCATGAAGAGTTCGCTCCGCTGCTCAGAAAAGAAGACAAACTGACAGACGAAGAATTTGCCTTGATGCAGACACATTCTGCCAAGGGCGCAGACCTGGTTGGGGTTATTTCCAGCTTTCGTGGCCCCATTGTAGGCATGGTGATGAGCCATCACGAGCGGTGGGATGGCAACGGCTACCCCGACGGGATGGCGGCGGAGGACATTCCGTTGGGATCACGGATCATCATGGTGTGCGACACGATCGATGCGATGATGACTGACAGACCCTACCGGAAGGCGCTCGGATTCGATGCGGTGCTGGCGGAACTCCAGCGTTGCCGCGAGAGTCAGTTCGATCCACGATTGGTCGACATGGTCGAATCCTCATTGGCGGTGCGGCGGACAGTTGCTGAACAGATTGGCAAAGAGGTTCTCCCGGTCCAGGCAGAGTCGGACGGGCCGCGGCACTCGAAGCGGGTTGCGTCCACCAGTAAGCCTTCCTGGCGCTCTCGCCTTGGTTGATTCTCTCGCTGCACATGCGTGGTGATCGAATGGGTCTTTAGCCGCCGGGCCGAATCCGACCGGTTACGGCATTCGATTGCTCCGGTCAAGGACCGACAACGACTCTTAATCAGGAGGTTCTAGGTTCGAGTCCTAGGCGGGGCACTGAGTTACGAGACATGTCGAGGTGGGGTGTAGGGACTTCTGTAGGGAGTCCCTACCTGTTTTTGGGGCCTCAGTACTCTCAAAACCAACGAAATCGCATGGCCATTGGCACCTAGTCCTCACAATGTGCTCGCCCCCCAAACCACTCTTTCGCAACACCCGCCCCACCA
>JAZFYL010000016.1:0-5917 GCA_036443495.1 Gemmatimonadales bacterium
TGGCGCTGCAAAACGTGATCCCGTCGCTGGTGGGTGACTTCCTCCCGGTCGACGTCGAGATCCGGCCGGCACTCGGGGCCATCGGGATCGGGCTGGCTGCCGGCATCTGGGTGGCCACGACGTTCGCGCTGCTGCCGTTGATCGCCATCAGGCGCATCACCCCGCTGGCGGCGTTGCGAGCCCCGTACGAGCTGGCCGCTCGACCGCCAAGAGACCCCTGGCGCTGGCTGGTCGGGTTGGCGTTGGCACTGAGCGTTGCCGGTCTGGCGATCGTCCAGGCTCCCAGCCTGAATGAAGGACTGGCCTTCTCGCTGGGCATCGGGGTCACCCTACTGGTGTTGTGGGTGGCGGCGCTGCTCCTGATCAAAGGAATCCGCCGGTTCTTCCCCAAACGTTGGGCCTATGTCTATCGCCAGGGCTTGGCGAATCTCTACCGGCCGGCCAATCAGACGGTGTCTCTGGTGCTCGCCTTGGGCTTTGGGACGTTCCTGTTGAGCACGCTCTTCCTCGTGCAAGCCAATCTGCTGAGGGACCTTCGTTTCGACAGCGGCGGCGATCGGCCGAACCTGGTGATGTTCGACATCCAACCGGACCAGGTCGGTCCCATCACCAGCGCTCTGGACAGTGCCGGGTACCCACTCCAGGAAGCCGTGCCGCTCGTCCCCATGCGGGTTCAGGCGATCAATGGCGTGGCGGTACGCCAAGTCGCCTCGTCCGACAGCGCCTCCGGGGATTCGACCCCCGACCAGTCCAGTTGGGCGTTCCGCCGAGAGTACCGGTCGACCTATCGAGACACGGCCCACACGTCAGAAGTGTTGCTCGAGGGGGAGTGGTGGGACCGCAGCGGGGGCACTATTGACGGCGGGAGCGGCGAAGGCGGTACCCGGGTGTACCAGGTGTCGTTGGAGGAGTCGATCGCCGAGGAACTGGGTGCCGGCATGGGCGATCAGATCACCTGGAACGTCCAGGGGATCTCGGTCGAGAGCCGGGTCACGAGCATCCGAGAGGTAAACTGGGCCCAGTTTCAGCCCAATTTCTTCGCCGTGTTCGAACCGGGCGCACTCGACGACGCCCCACAGATGTTCGTCACCCTGACTCGCGTGGAGGATGCCGGCGACCGGGGTCGCATCCAGCGGCTCCTCGCGGAGCGCTTCCCCAACGTCAGCTCGGTCGACCTCGGGCTCGTGCAGCGAACCCTCGACCGGATCATCGGAAGCATGGTCCTGGCGATCCGGTTCATGGCCCTGTTCAGCCTGGCCACCGGGGCGGTCGTGCTGATCGGGGCAGTGGCCACGAGCCGGTTCCAGCGGGTGCGCGAGAGCGTCCTGTTGAAGACCCTCGGGGGGACCCGCAATCAGATTCTGCGCGTGCTCCTGACCGAGTACATCTCGATCGGCACACTCGCAGCCCTGGTCGCGATCGGATTGTCGACCATCGCGGCGTGGAGCATCATGCATTTCGTCTTCGAAACCGGATTTACTTTGCCGGCGTTGGAACTGGCCGGCTTGACGGTCGCCCTGGTCGGAATCACGGTTGTGGTGGGTCTGTGGAACTCGACGGAGATTTTCCGGGCGACACCGTTGGCGGTGCTGAGAGCAGAGTAGCTGTCAGGTGCAGGCCCGCTGCTTTGACTAGACAGGGCGCCGTATCGGGGGCCCAAAATAACTGCGGAGAACCCGTGTATGCACCTGCACATCGTCTCGGTTCCGTTCGATTCCGGGGTGAGGAACGTCCGGATGGGGAACGGTCCGCAATACCTCCTCGCGGCGGGACTCCGAGAGCACCTGGAAGGGCAAGGGCATCAGGTAACGATCACCGAACTAGATCCGGCGTTCGATCCGCTGACGCCGGAACCAACCATCATGTTGGAACTCAACCGCCAGTTGGCGGGAGTGGTAGCCGACGCGCTCCGGCGCGGCGCCTTCCCGTTGGTTCTTGCCGGGTCCTGCTACACGGCGGTCGGGACGGTGACGGGCATGGGGAGTAATCGTACCGGCGTTTTCTGGTTCGACTCCCACGGCGACTTCAACACACCGGACACATCCGGAAGCGGATTCCTCGATGGCATGGCCATCACCATGTTGGCCGGCCGCAGCTGGCAGCACCTGCTGGCCGGGCTGGCGAACTACCGGCCCGTTCCCGAGAGCCATATCTGTCTCGTGGGCGTGCGCGACATCGACCCACCTGAACGAGCCTTGCTGGATGCCAGCGCGGTCCAGGCGCTCGGGCCCGACCAACTCGACCGTGGCCTTCAGCGTGTCCTGGAGGGTCTCCCGGGCGAAATCGACCAGATCTATCTCCACCTGGATCTCGATGTCCTGGACCCGGAAGTCGCGAAGGCCAACGCGTTGGCCGCCCCCGGCGGTCCGGACGTCGCCCAAACGGCGGGCGCCATTGCCAGGATCGGCGCGGCCCTACCGATCCGAGGGATGGCCCTCACGGCCTTCGATCCCGGCCTCGGCGACGCCGAGCGGGTGAGCAGGGCGGCACGGACCCTCGTCGAAGCGGCTCTTCGGTCCTGAGTGTCCGAGGCGGGGCCAATAGGGCTAAATCCCTTGCTATCAATCCCCTAGCCGCACCTCCAGTTCCGCGATAGCTTTGGACCGCAGGATGGCCATGCCCATCACGACCATGACCCGGACACCACAACGATGCTATCCATCGATTTGACGGGAAAGAGGGCTTTCATTGCCGGCGTTGCCGACGACGGAGGCTTCGGATTCGCGATCGCCAAACGCCTGGCCCAGGCTGGAGCTTCCGTCTGTGTCGGTACCTGGCCCCCCGCCCTCGGCATCTTCACCAAGCTCCTCGAGCGGGGCAAGATCGATGACTCGTTGCAGCTCGAGGGTGGCGGCAAACTCGAGTTCGAGCGGATCTACCCACTGGATGCCGAATTCGACACCCTGGAAGATGCGCCGGAGGAGATCCGGGGGAACAAGCGCTACAAATCCGTCGGGGATTTCAGCGTGGCCGGCGTGGCTGAGCGCCTGATCCAGGATTTCGGCGACCACCCGGTCGACATCGTCGTCCATTCCTTGGCGAACGCCCCCGAGGTCAGATCTCCCCTCATCGACACCACCCGAAAAGGTTACCTCTCGGCGGTCAGTGTTTCCGCCTACAGCAACATCGCCATGGTGAGTACTTTCGCTCCCATCATGCGGGAGGGAGGCGCTTTTCTCTCCCTCACCTATATGGCCGGTGAGCGCGTCATCCCGGGGTATGGGGGGGGTATGTCTACCGCCAAGGCTGCGCTCGAGGCGGATACACGCACCCTGGCCTTCGAGGCAGGCCGGCGCCACGGCGTGCGGGTGAACACCATTTCGGCCGGCCCCTGGGCCTCCCGTGCGGCATCGGCCATAGGCTTCATTCAGACGATGATCGAGTATTGCTCCGCAAACTCACCACTCACTCGGAAACTCGAAGCCGGCGATGTCGGCAACGTCGCCGCCTTCCTGCTCAGCCCGATGGCTGCGGCCATCACCGGAACGGTGGTGTACGTGGACAACGGGTATCACTCCATGGGAATGGCCGTCGACGGCCTCAAAGCCTACCAGGAAGACAATGACTGACGAACTGCTGGTCACAGACGACGGTGCGCTACGGACCCTCACCATCAACCGGCCCGACCGGCGCAACGCGCTCACTCCGGAACTTACCGCCGCCCTGGCCACCAGTCTCGGCGAGGTCGGCGACCGGGAAGATGTCAGGATGGTAGTGATTCGAGGCGCGGGGGGCCACTTCTCGGTGGGGTTGGACCTCCACTGGATTTCGCAGCTGGGCAGTACTCCCTCCCCGACCCTCATCGAGGAGGGCCTCCGGGACTTTCAATCCGTCATTCGTTCGATCGGTCAGACGCCCGTGCCGGTGGTGGCCGCCATGGAAGGGAATGTGGCCGGTTTCGGGTTCGACCTGGCCCTGGCCTGTGATCTCCGCTACGCCGACGCCAGCGCGGTGCTCACCTCCGCCTTCGCCAGAATGGGGCTCGTGCCTGACGGTGGATCCACCATGACCTTGCCTCGCCTGATCGGGGCGAGCAGGGCGTTCCGACTCCTGGTGGATGGTTCGGCGATTTCAGCGACAGAAGCACTGAAGATTGGTCTGGTCGACGTGGTTTCTCCGCCAGGGGCCCTCGATACGGCGCTGCATGAGTTGGCGACGGCTGTAAGCGGCTCGGCGCGGAGTAGCGTGGCCACCATCAAGCGACTGCTTCAACGGGGGGCGTGGGGCCGGCTGCAGGAAACGCTGACAGCCGAAGGCAAAGCCCAAGCATTGGCGATGGGCGGAGAGGAGTTCCGCCAGCGACTGGCGTCCTTCGTGGAACGGTCGGAGCCCGAGAAACCGCAGTGACGGGATCGTCTGTCTTCCGCCCAGACGTTCTTCGCGGAAAAGTGGCGCTCGTCACGGGCGGTGGGACGGGCATAGGCTTGGGGATTTCGCGCTGTCTCGCGGCGGCGGGCGCAGACGTGGCGATCGCCTCCCGCAAACCGGAGCACCTGGAGTCCGCCGTCGAGACCTTACAACGGAGCGGCACCAAGATCGCTGCCGTCGAGACCAACGTGCGTGACCGTGAAGCCGTCGAGCGAATGGTGCAGGAGACGGTTGCACACCTCGGCCGGCTCGACATCCTGGTCAACAACGCCGCCGGCAATTTCTATGCACCCTCGGCGGAGTTGAGTCCCAACGCCTGGAAGGCGGTGGTCGAGACCGACCTTTACGGCACCTTCTATTGTAGCCAGGCGGCCTATCCCGTCATGAAGGACCAGGGCTTCGGTCGGATCGTTTCGATCTCCATGACACTGCACTACCGGGGATGGCCTCTGATGGCCCACGCGACGGCCGCCAAAGCAGGCGTCGATGCTCTCACCAAGACGCTTGCTCTGGAATGGGCCAAGGACGGGATTACCGTCAACGCCATCGCCCCGGGCCCCATTCCCACGGAAGGCGTCCTCAAGGCCTTCACCCCGCCCGGCCAAGACACTCCGGATGTGTTCGCCATGGAGGCTCAGGCGAAAGGGATACCGCTGGGACGATGGGGCGAGCCGGAGGATATCGGCCAGATGGCCGTTTACCTGGCAAGCCCGGCGGGCTCGTGGATTACCGGATCGATCCTCGTCGTAGATGGGGGTAGCTGGTTGGCCGGCAGGACCTGAGTTTTAGTCGACCGCCCCCACTTCGGAAGGAGACGTGATGTTCATCGGTCACTACGGGGTCGCGTTGGCCCTCAAGAAAGCCGACCCCAAGCTGTCACTGGGGACCTTGTTCCTGGGTGCCCAGTTCGTCGACATCCTTTGGGGGATGTTCATCCTGCTGGGCTGGGAACGTGCCAGGGTCGATCCCGGCTTCACCGCAGCATCGCCCTTCCAGTTTTTGTACTACCCCCTCTCTCACAGTCTAGTGGCCGGAGTTTTATGGGCGATCGTGGCCGCCGCGGTGTTCTACACCTGGCCCACCAAGGACACCAGCCACCGGCGGCGGGGGGCGCTGGTTGTCGGGATCGCGGTCTTGTCCCATTGGTTCCTGGATCTAGTGGTCCACATTCCGGACTTGCCGCTGGCGAGTGACAGCTCCCGCAAGGTGGGGTTGGGACTATGGGACAGCGTCGGCGCAACCCACATCGTCGAATTCGGCCTTCTGGCGATCGGAACCTGGCTCTATGTCCATACCAAGACCAAGCGCCATCCACTTCGCACCAAGCGCCTGGTGATCCTGATCGTCGTCCTGCTGGCGTTGTACGCGACCAGCATGTGGAGCCCGCCGCCGACGAACATGACGGTCGTTGGCGCATCCGCCATCATGATGTTCCTGGCCGTGGCCTGGCTGGGGAGTTGGGTCGACCGGGATCCACCACCTGACCCGGCCGCTGCCGAGCATCACCACCACAAGCGGCACGCCAAGGCGGCCTGATGGGATCCCTGTC
>JAZFYL010000017.1:0-4286 GCA_036443495.1 Gemmatimonadales bacterium
ACCAAGGCGCCGTCGTCGCCGACTTCCAGAGCGCGCAATTCGGGGATACGCCGGATATCGATCAGGTGACGGGGCGTCTGTTGGCGCCGCTTCATGTTGGGATAGAGATCGGTCCCCCCGGCCACATATGCCGAGTCCCGGCCGAGCTTCTTCTTCAGTGCCACGGCATCGGCGATCGACGTCGGAAAAGTCGCTTCACAGGGTGGCAGTCGCATCATGGCTCAGCCCCCCCGTCCCGCCGGCGATGGCCTGGGGTGCGCCTTGCCGTCTCCGTTGTCCCACGGTGGCGGAACGTAGGTCACCTCAGGCCACCGGATATCGGGCGTCCTCGTCGGTCCGAAGCGTGGATCTTTCCCCTGCGCCTTGGCCTTCATCGCTTTATGCACCTTGGGTGGGCTCATCGGCACTTCATCCACCCGAACGCCCACGGCGTCGTAGATGGCGTTGGCCACGGCCGGCATGACCGGCAACAGCGGTCCTTGACCAGCTTCCTTCGCTCCGAATGGGGCGTTGGCGTCGGGACCTTCGATCAGGTATGTGATGACATCGCACATTTCCAAGGTGGTCGGGCTCTTGTACTCCAGCATCGATGGCCATTTGTGCACCACTTTCAGCTTGGGCCGGTAGGCCATCTCCTCCATGAGCGCCTCACCCAACCCCATGTAGACGCCGCCTTCAACCTGTCCCATGACCAACGCCGAATTGATGGATTGCCCGATGTCGTGACCGATCCAGATCTTGGGGACGGTCACAACGCCTGTGTCGGGGTCGACCTCGACCTCGGCGACGCAAGCCGAGTAACTGTAGGCCGGTGAGGGCCCGACGCCCGCCCCCCGGTAGCGCCCCGGGCTCCTCTCCGGGCGGTAGCTGCCCAGGGCACCCACCGTTCCGCTCTTCGCCTCCGCCAGCACGACGGCCTCGGCGAACGTGAGCCCCCGGTCCGGCTCAGCTTCGTCGAACACCCGGCCACCGGCAAACTCCAGTCGCTCGGCCGGTACATCCAACTTCGTCGCCGCCGGGCCGACGATCGTGGCTCTTACCCGCTCGGCCGCCTGGATCGCCGCCTGTCCGGTCATGAGGGTCACCCGCGAGGAATAACTGCCCAAATCGACCGGGGTCAGGTCGGTATCGGAGGTCACTACTGCGATCTCCATAGGGTCGATGCCGAGGACCTCCGCCACGATGTAGGCAAGAATGGAGTCCGATCCCTGGCCGATGTCGCTCGACCCACAGAACACCGTGACCCCGCCGCCGCGGTCGCACTTGATCTGTACCCCCGACTGGGGCATGTCGTTCCAGTAGATGGGGAGACCGGCGCCGGTGATGTAGGAGGAGCAGGCCAGGCCCAGGCCTCGGCCGTAGGGGAGCTTGCGGAACCGGCTGGCCCAGTCCGACCCTTTCACGACCTTCTCGATGCAGGGCCCGAGTCCCATCGAACCGATTTTGAGCCAGTTGGCGGTAAGGGAATCCGGCGGTTGCAGTTGTTTGAGACGCAATTCCGCGGGGTCGATCTCGAGGCGCTCGGCGATCTTGTCCAGGGTTACCTCGACGGCGAATCTGGGCTGGGGCGTGCCGTGCCCCCGTTTGGGCCCACAGGGCGGCTTGTTGGTGAAGGCCCTGGCGCCGCGGAAGCGGTAGGCCGGAATCTCATAGGTTACCGTCTGCAGTGCCCCGGTGTAGTACGTCGATGCCACCCCATAGGAGCCGTAGGCACCACCATCCAGGTACGATTCGAAATCCATGGCCGTGATGGTTCCGTCCCGCTTTACCCCAGTCCGGATTTTCATGAGAACCGGATGGCGTCCGCGGTGGCAATAGAAGACTTCCTCGCGGGTGAGGCATATTTTGACCGGCCGACCAGTCAACATTGCGAGCTTTCCCACGACAATCTCGTGCCCAAACGGATCGCTCTTGCCTCCGAAGGCGCCGCCGTTGGGCATGGCCACCACCCGGATCCTACTTCTGGGGATCTCCAGGACCTGTTCCAGCGCCCGATGCAGGTAGTGTGGCGTCTGGGTACTTGACCACACGGTCAGTCGCCGGTTCCCCCCGTACTCGGCCACCGAGGCGTGCTGCTCCATCGGTAGGTGAGTGTTGCCCTCGTAGAAGAACAGATCCTCCTGGACGAGGTCGGCCTCTTCCAGGCCTTCCTCGACCAGGCCGAACTCCAGGTGCACCAGCTTGTGAATGTTGCCCTCGTCGGCATAGTCGTGGAGGGCCGGCTCCGGCTTGGCGACTGCGTCATCTACCGACCCGATAGCGTCGAGCAACTCGTAGGTCACATCGATGAGCTCCAGGGCCGCCGTCGCGATGTCCTCGTCCGTTGCCGCAACCGCGGCCACCGGGTCGCCGATGAAGCGTACGTGCTCCGCCTCGAGGGCGTGCTCGTCCTCACTGACAGGCAGGATGCCGAAGGCGTTGGGCAGGTCCCTCCCTGTCAGTACCGCCTTGACCCCATCCAGCGCCGCCGCCCGACTGGTGTCGATCGAGGTGATCCTGGCGTGTGGGTGCGGGCTCCGGAGAATCTTGGTGTACAACATCCGGGGCAGCACGATGTCGTCCGCGAACAGGGTCCGGCCCAGGCACTTGGCCGCCGCGTCGATTTTTGGGAGCGCCTTGCCGATGACATCGTATGGCCGGCGGGCTGCTTGGCGGTCCACTACCTGTCGCAGCTGCCCTCCGCCGTCCTCTGCGACATTCCGCTCAGTACCCATAGAGCGCCTCCCGCGCCGGCTCGGCGTCTTCGCCCCGCATGCGGGCGGCAGCCAGTTCGACCGCTTCGTAGATCTTGATGTAGCCGGTGCAGCGACACAGGTTGCCGGCCAGCGCCTCCTTGATCTCCTGGCGCTCCGGGGCCGCATTTTCCTCCAACATGGCCTGGGCCGCCAGGAGTATCCCGGGGGTGCAGTAGCCACATTGGGCAGCGCCCATCTCGACGAACGCCTGCTGCAATGGGTGAAGGTCCGCCCCATCAGCCATGCCTTCGACGGTTTGGATCGCCGCTCCCTCGTACGCCTGAGCCAGCGCCAGGCAGGATAAAATCGGCTCGCCGTCGATGAGGATCGTGCACGTGCCACACTCGCCCAGTTCACAGCCGTGCTTGGTCCCGGTCAGCATCAATTCCTCGCGCAACACCTCGAGCAGAGTCTTCTGCGGGGCGTAGGTGACGTCGTGCGATTCGCCGTTGACGAGGAACGTGCCTCGGATCTTCGGCAAGCGCTTCATGATTTGAATCGGCTCAGATGTCATGGTCTTCTCATTGAGAAAACAGAAAACAGTTGGCGGGGAGTGCGTCCGCCCCCCGCTGCCCGCCGCTGCCTTCCGCCGCCCTCCGCTTACAACGGCTTCAGCTTGGCCAGCACGTCAGCCACGACCCGTGTGGGTACCCGGCAGATGATCTCAGCCGAGCGTGCTTGCCAGTCGGTACTTCGTAGGTGGTCGGCCAGAACGACCCCTTGGAGTGGGACCCCTTCGGGCAGGACGACCTCGAAGGGGTATCCCTTGGCACGACCGCTGACGGCGCACATCAGGGCGAGACCGGATCTCTGGTTATAGCGCTGCGGCGAGACGACCAGCGCCGGCCGCCGCTCGGGCTTGGCCGCCGAGTCCCGCGGGACGATGTCGACCAGAACCAGGTCTCCGCGGTCGGGAGCTACCATGTTTCCGTCCCCACTGGCCGGCCCCAATCGGTCTCGTCATGCCGGTTGTCCGCGGTGATTCGATCCACCAGCTCGCCCAGCCGGTAATCCCTGCCGACCGGTGTGATGAGTATACGGCCGCCCTCGATGGTCAGCTCGACCTCGTCACCTGCGCTGAGTCCGGCGTCGCTGGTGAAGACCTTGGGGATGCGAAGCCCCAGGCTGTTGCCCCATTTGGCTATTCTGGTACGCATGGGATCACTCCTTGGCGCGATCGAGGTGGCCGCGCCAGAGTTCGAACAGTTCGGACAGCTCGGCCACGTCCCCGGGCGAGTACGAGTCGTCGAAGGTGACGTCCAGCATCATGGTGCGAAGGCTAGCCACAACCGCCCGTGCCTCCACGACCGAGACCCCAGCAGCCTCCATGGATTCGACCACTTCGGTGAGATCGGCATGACGGTCACGCAGGAGTTTCGCCGTACGCTCGAGCACGATATTGTCGATGGAAGGGAGCGACCCGGAGGTTTCGGTCATCATGGTGTATATACGTAGTATATACCAAATATATGGTTCAGGAGATCACGCGCAAGACCCTCCTCCAGTTCCTCACCATCGAGTACGAACCGCACGCCGTTGACCGACCGGTGC
>JAZFYL010000018.1:0-5240 GCA_036443495.1 Gemmatimonadales bacterium
CGGTCGAACGACTGCTGGAGGCCGTGAGACGTCATCGTCGTGGCCGTATCGGCATGACGGTCGAGGTTCGCGGCGGCGAGCGACGGTTGGCAGTGTTCGAGGGCCGCTACGTGGCCTATACCGACCCCTGAGCGATTGGCGGAGCCCTGGCGTTTGGGCTGCCGTCCCGACAGGTTTCGAGAGGCGGCCATGCGTCGCTCGACCACGACATGCCCTCACAATCCGACAACACCGACCCGCAGGTCTGCCACCCCGCATGGCCGACCTGACCATGCCGAAGATGGACGGTGCGGCATGTTTCGAAGGACTGCATCGCATCCGGGAGGACGTCCGCGTGGTGCTCTCCAGTGGGTACAACGAGCAGGAAGTCACCCGTCGATTCGCCGGGAGGGGCCTCGCGGGATTCGTCCAGAAGCCCTACGAACTCGCCACCCTACGGCGCACACTCCACGATGTGCTCGATCAGGGCGACGCCCGTCTCACCGACGACACGGCCTAGGCGGGCGTACACTTCACCCGGCGAAACCCAATGCGTGCGATGGTCCTGCTGGCCCAGAAAGCCCCGCTACAATCGATGGACCTGCCCCGTCCCGAGCCGGGCCCGGGCCAACTGCAGCTCGAGGTCGATGCCTGTGCCGTCTGTCGCACCGACCTGCATGTCGTCGATGGCGATCTGCCCCAGCCCAAGTTGCCACTGATCCCCGGACACGAGATCGTCGGCCGGGTAACGGCGGTCGGACCCGAAACCAGCGGATGGACCGTGGGCGAGCGAGTGGGAGTATCCTGGCTGGGGTGGACGTGCGGAACCTGTGCGTTCTGCCGGGGCGGCCAGGAGAACCTGTGTGACCATGCCCGTTTCACCGGGTACCAGATCGATGGAGGGTACGCCCAGGCTGCAGTGGCTGACGCGCGCTTCTGTTTTCGGTTGCCGGCAGAGCTGCCGGATATACACGCCGCCCCGCTCCTGTGCGCCGGTCTGATCGGCTATCGTTCGCTGCGGATGACCGGTGACGCCGAACGGTTGGGGCTCTTCGGGTTCGGGGCCGCGGCCCACATCGTGGCCCAAGTGGCGCGGTACCAAGGGCGGAGGCTCTATGCTTTCACGCGTCCGGGGGATCGGGCGGCGCAAGCCTTCGCCCGCGATCTCGGCGCCGAGTGGGCTGGAGGGTCGGATGAGCAGCCGCCGGAGCTGCTGGATGCGGCCATCATCTTCGCTCCCGTGGGGTCGCTGGTGCCCGCCGCCCTCCGGGCGGTTCGGAAAGGCGGGACAGTAGTGTGCGCCGGGATCCACATGAGTGACATCCCGTCGTTCCCGTATGACATCCTGTGGGGCGAACGTGTGGTGCGCTCGGTGGCCAACCTCACCCGGCAGGATGGCGACGACTTCCTCAAGCTGGCCCCTGCCGTTCCGGTTCGGACCGAGGTCTCCTCCTACCCGCTGGCCGAGGCCAATGAGGCGCTCGAGGATCTACGGTCGGGCCGGCTGATCGGGGCCGCCGTACTGATCCCGGGTAGCTAGGCCGCCACCGTCCTCGCCGCGAACCTATTGTAGAGCCATGCGACGATCGCCCCACCCACGCCCCCGTCGAGCGCACCGTACAGAGTTGCCACGATGACCGATCCAAAACCCGCTGGCTCGTAGCCGGGATACACCGAAGCGATCAGTTGGAGAAAAGCGGCGCCATAGGTAGGCGACATCAGGTTCGCCACGCCCACGAGGAAGATCGCGCCCCCCCAGACAACGGCAGCGGTCATCGACAGCGCTTTGACGTTTAGTGGCATCGTGCCTCCAGGGGAGGGAATGGTAGGGACTTCTATCCGCCAGAGTACGGCTCAGCGTGGGGGGTGTCCAGCGACAGTCGGGGCAGACCTTCCCCTGCTGGTCTGTTAAGTTATTTTGTGACAACACAATACCTGTAATGAAGATGATGCCGGCGCCGGTCCGGGGGGGTGCCAGATGAGAGTGGTAGCGGATGTTCACCTGCGATCGGAGGACATCAAAAGGGTGGAGATTCACCAGTCGTCCAGCGGCGTATTCCTTTATCTCTACGGCCGTTTGGAGAAGGCCCCCCGCATTGGGGAAGAATGGTACGAGTCCCGGGCTTCGGCGCAGGACGCCTGTCGGCGCCGTTTTGGCATCGAGGACGAGGACTGGTCGAGGCTCGATTAGAAGGTGTGCCCGCAAGCCCCGTTTGGGGCGTCCCATCCAGGGGCTTGAAAGAGCCCTTTCCGGTGCATTAGAATCCTCTCCCGAAGCGGCAGGCAAGACGATCGGACTGCCGGTTTTTGAGCACCTGAACCTCTAGCCCAGGCGCGTATGGCTTTACTGACTCTGCAAGACGTTACCAAGCACTTTGGCGGCATCAAGGCGGTCGACGGGGTGTCTTTCACGGTCGATCGTGGCCAGGTGGTCGGGTTTCTTGGGCCCAATGGGGCGGGGAAGTCCACGACCATGCGTATCATCAACCAGTACATCGAGCCGGATGCCGGCACGATCGAGTTCGATGGCCAACCACTCGGCGAGGCTTCCCTCGAGGCCAAGCGCCGGATGGGGTCCCTCCCTGAAAACAACCCTCTTTACCCCGACATGTTGGTTTCCGAATACCTCGGCTTCATGGCCGACCTGCGTCGGCTGTTCGGCAAGGAAAGGGGTGAGGCGCTGGACCGGGCCGTCGCGGCGACCGGGCTGGAAGCCAATTTCTACCGGCCCATTGGCGATCTATCCAAGGGGTTCCGCCAGCGGGTGGGTTTGGCGCAAGCCATTCTGTCCCAACCCGATCTGCTCATCCTGGACGAGCCGACCGAGGGTCTCGACCCGAACCAGCGGCTGGAAATCCGGCACCTGATCGAGAGCCTGGGCCAGGACCGCACGGTGATGCTCTCCACCCATGTACTCTCGGAGGTCCAGCACACCTGTTCACGGCTCTTGATCATTAGTGAGGGGAAGATCGTGGCGGACGGGCCGGTGGACGATCTGATCGCCCAGGCGAGCGGGGCCGTGGAGATCCTGGTGGAGATCGGCGGGACCGGCGTGGTCCAGGCGCTCGGCAAGCTCGACGGCGTTCATGAGGTTGGCGAGGTCCACGACAACGGCGATGGGCGGGTGGCCGTCTCGCTGACCGCGGATGCGGCCACGGATGTCCGGCCGTCGATTTTCGAGCTGGCGAAGGTCGAGGGGTGGACCTTGTACGAATTACACCAGCAAAACCGAAGCCTGGAAAGTCTGTTCCGGGAGCTGACCTCTTCGGAGCCGTCATGAAAGCGATATGGACCATAGCACGCCGCGAGTTGCGGTCGATGTTCGATCACCCCATGGGGTATATCCTCCTGGTGGTGTTCATTGTCGTGAACGATTTCTTGTTCTTCCGGCAGGCGTTCCTGTTTGGGGTGGCGACGCTGAGGCCCATGCTGGAGTTGTTGCCGTGGCTGATGTTGTTTTTCGTGCCGGCCGTGACCATGCGCGCGCTGGCGGAGGACATCCGCGCCGGGACGCTCGAAGTCGTCCTGGCGCAGCCGATCAGCGAACTCCAACTGCTGTTGGGCAAGTATGTGGGGCAGCTTCTGTTTGTGTGGCTGGCGCTCGCCCTCACCCTGCCGATCCCCATCGGGTTCAGCTTCGGAGCCGACCTCGCCGCCGGGGTCATGGTGGCCCAGTATGTGGGGGCAGCCATGCTGGCCGCGGCGTACACGGCCATCGGTGTGTGGGCCTCGAGCCTGGGGCGGAACCAGGTCACCGCGTTCATCGTCGGCGTGGCGGTGATGTTCGCCCTGCTGCTGATCGGACTCGGGCCGGTGACGATGAGCCTGCCGCCGGAACTGGCCGGCGTGGTGGCGAACATCGGCGTCCTTACCCACTTCACCAGCATCGCCCGTGGGGTCATCGACCTGCGCGACGTGGTCTACTTCCTGTCGGTCACCGCCATCTTCCTGGTGTTGGCCTACGGATCGCTCATGGGCCGCAAGCTCGCTCCGGGAGGCGCATCCCTGGCCCGTCTCCGGCTGGGGACTTTGCTCATGACCATTACCCTGGTGGTGGTGAATCTGTTCGGACGCCACATCGGGGGACGGCTCGATCTGACCCCAGGGAAAGCGTATACCCTGTCGCCGGCAACCAAGGCGATTCTGGGCAACC
This sequence comes from Gemmatimonadales bacterium, assembly GCA_036443495.1. GTDB lineage: Bacteria > Gemmatimonadota > Gemmatimonadetes > Gemmatimonadales > GWC2-71-9 > N074bin45. The sequence continues at coordinate 4,133 of JAZFYL010000018.1, forward strand.
TGCCCGATCTGGTCACCATCCGGCTGTTCGTGTCTTCGGAACTCCCGCCGGAGGTGTCGATGCTGCGACGCGATGTCGACGACCTGTTGAGCGATTTCCGTGCGGCCGGCGACGGCATGGTCCGGCTGGTGGTGCAGGATCCGACCGGGAACGAGGAACTGGAGGAGGAGGCCCGATCCTTCGGAGTCCCTCCGGTGCAGTTCAACGTCGCCCGCAAGTCGGAGTTCCAGATCAAGGAGGGATACCTGGGTCTGGCGGTACAGTACGCCGACGAGAGCGAGTCGATTCCCGTGATTCAGCGGAGCGACGATCTGGAGTACCGGCTGGCGTCGTTCGTGTGGTCTCTGATTCGTCCCGATACCCCGGCGATCGGTTTCTATGAGGCGCCGCTCAAGCCCGGCCAGCAGCAGGGTCCCACCTACTCGGCCCTCGAGGGCGTGTTGCGCGAGACCTACGACGTGCATCGCGTGGATATCGAGACCGATTCCCTCAACCCGGATGAGTTGTCGGCGCTGGTGCTTGCCGGCACGCCGACGTTCCTGCCCGACTCCACGCTGGACAAACTGAAGGACTACTTCGCGCGCGGCGGTGGAGGCCTGGTGATGGCTCGCGGCATGGAGTTGTCGACGATGCAAAACCAGCCGATTTCCATGGAGCGGCCTGTGGCCTTGAATCGTGCACTAGAAGCCTATGGGGTACGGGTGCAAGGGGACATGGTGTTCGACCTGTCATCCAACGAGCCGGTATCGATGCGAGCCTCGTTCGGCAATGTCATGGTGAACTATCCCTTCTGGCTCAGGGCGTTGTCGACCCAGGCCAGCAACGTCAATCGGGAGATTGGCACTGTCTTTCTGCCCTGGGCGAGCTCCATCGATACGACGGGGGCGCGTCCCGGGACGATCACGCCCCTGTTTGTCACCAGCCAGAACGCAGGGGCGGAGGAGCAGACGGCCTTTCTCTCGACACAGCGCAAGGACTATCCCCGCGACAACCTCGGGTCCCGTCTGGTCGCCGTGCAGGTGAACCCCGGTGAGGCCACCGATGCCGAATTGTCCGACAGTGCCGGGCCGGCGCCGAGTGGACGCCTCATCGTGGTCTCCAGTGACGA
>JAZFYL010000019.1:0-16593 GCA_036443495.1 Gemmatimonadales bacterium
TTCCTCTTCGGACCCTAGCCGGTCTCCAGCGCGGTGGTGCCTTGCGAGACTACTCCGCCTTGAGAGCCGCGACGGGGTCGATCCGCGTCGCCCGTAGAGCTGGCGCGAGGGTGGCTACCAGTGCCGCCGCGGCAAGGGTCAACGCGACCACCGCGTAGGTCCATGGATCGAGCGGCGTGACCTCGTACAGGAAGCCGGACAACGAACGTGAAGCGATGATCGCGCCGCCGCCGCCCAACAGGATCCCCAAGAGTCCCAACGTCAGGCCGTGCCGCACCACGAGGTGGAGAACCTGTGACGGGGTCGCGCCCAGTGCCAACCGGACACCCATCTCCCGGGTACGCTGGCCCACCATGTAGGAAAGAGTGCCGTAGATGCCGACCACCGCCAGCAGCAGTCCGGCGGCGGCGAATCCGCCCAACAGGGATGTGTAGAACCGCGGGGCAGTCACGGACCGTGCCACGTGCTGTTGCAGCGTTTCCAGCCGACCGATGGGGATGCTGGGAGCGACTTCCCCGATGATCGAGCGAACCGCCGGCGCCAGCGCTAGCGGGTCGCCTTCGGTCTTGATGACTATGATCAACGGCGGGCCGATGATCCTTGACGCGTCCGGGTAGTAGATCGCGGGGGCTTGGCGCGTGGCCAGGCTGGCACCACGCACGTCGTCCACCACACCTATTATGGTGTTCCAGGTCGTCTCCGGCTCGGCCGGTCCCATCTTGATGCGCTGCCCGACGATGGATCCGTCGGGCCAGTAGGCGCGCTCGAAGCTCCGGTTCACTATCAGCACATCGTCCCGGGTGACATCGTCTTTCGTAAACGACCGGCCGCCGGGCTGGAGAGCGATGCCGATGGTGGCGAAGTAGCCCGGTCCCACCCACGAGAGCGCACCTACCTCGACCTCTTCGTCTGAAGCCGCTTCTAGTGTGAAGCGCATGCTCCCCTTGCCGGGGAACCCATCGATCGGAAGTGTCAGTGTCGAGGCGGCGGAATGCACTCCGGGGAGGGCCCGCACGCGCTCGAGCACCTGGCGGCGCAAGGCGATCCCCGCTTGCTGGCCCGAGAACTGGGAGCGTGGCATGAGCATGTGCGCGACCAGAACCCCATCCGGCTCGAACCCAGGGTCCACCGATGTCAGCCGGACGAACGAGTTGATCATCAACCCGGCTCCGACCAGCAACACCAGGGCGATGGCCGTCTGAGCCACGACCAGCCCGGAGCGAAAGCGGTGGGTGGACCTGGAAGCCGTGGTCTGGCCGGCCGCTTCGCGCAGAATCTCTTGCTGGATGGTGCCGCTCCGTAGCGCCGGAACGAGCCCGATGAGTGCTCCGGTCAGCAGGGCCACGCCCATGGCGAACATCAACACCCGGGCGTCGAGGTTCACCTCCGCTAGTCGCGGCAAATCACCGGGGTTCCCCCACGCGGCAATGGCCTCGACACCGGCGCCGGCGAGCAGGAGTCCCAGGGCTCCACCGGCCAGGGCAACCGACACACTCTCGATAAGTAGCTGGCGAATGATGTCACCACGTGATGCGCCGAGCGCGATACGCACCGCCAACTCTCGGCGCCGACTCGTGGCCCGGGCCAGAAAGAGGTTGATGACGTTGACGCTGCCAATGATGAGAAGCATCGTGACAGCCCCGAAGAGCGGCCACAACGTGCGGCCTGACCCGGCCTCTGTCAGCGTTCTGAGTTGGAGAACCTCGACGGCCCCTTCCTGTACCGCTTCTACTTCCTGGCCCAGGGCAGCATGGATCGTCGCGAGTTCGGTTTGGCTTTCCTGTGCGGATACGTCAGGTCCCAGCCGGCCCACGACTTGGAAGTAGCCGCGCTGGTAATTGTCGTAGCGCCGGTCGGCGACGGCAGCCAGCGCCGGGAAAAGGACATCCACCCGGGCCAGGCCGAGCCCTTCGGGTGGCGTGAAATCCGGCGGCATGACGCCGACGACCTGGTGCGGTTCATTGTTGACCACCACGCTCTCGCCGACGATGGTGCTGTCTGCCCCCCACCGATCCCGCCAGGCCTGGTGACTCAGAATTATCACCCGCGCCGTAGGCGAGACGTCCTCTTCGGAGACGAAAGCGCGGCCGAGCATCGGCCGGGTTCCCAGTACGGAGAAGAACCCCGAAGACACAGACGCCGCCCAGAGCCGTTCGGCTTCGGGGTGGTCGGCGTCGGGAGCGATGTCGGCCTCGTAGCCTCGGACGGTTGCCAGTGAGGCCAATGTCTCGGAACGCTGGTCGAAAGCTTGCGCCATGCGCCACGCGACGCTTCCCAGCCGGTCGAACCCGGGCACGCGGAAACCTATGGCGACCAGTTCGTGCGGATTGGGGTAGGGCAGTGGGCGTAACAAGACGGCGTTGACCACCGAGAAGATCGTCGTGCTGGCGCCGATTCCAAGCCCCAAGGTCACCACGGAGATGATCAGGAAAGCAGGACGCTTCACCAGGCCGCGGAGGGCGTACCGTGCATCGGCCAGCCACCGGCCCCCCGCGATCCGCCGATTCGGCCTTCGTCCTCGGTGGGCACTGGGAAGCCGCTCGAGCAGACCGTCACGAATCGCGTGGGCCAGCGCGAGCGCCGAGTATCGTACCACACCCCAGTACCCGCGATGTCGGTACTCCGCTTGAAACCGGTCCAAATACACGGTCTCGAGGTCGGGGCCCATGGTGTGCCGGAAATCTCGTGGGTAGAACGAGAGCAGCAGGCGGATGTACCTGGCTGAGCCTGTGCGCGTGCGGCTGGTCACTGGAGTTCTCTTCCACTACTCAATGCCAGCGAGCGCACCTTGCTTGATTCGGCCAGCGCAACCAGCCGGGAGGCCTCCGCTGCCAGCACCCGGTGGCCCAGAGGGGTCAGGCCGTAGTAGCGACGCCTCTCGTCGTCGTGATCTAGATTTGCCGGGGCCTCGACTTCCGCCACTATTCCGTCCTCCAGCAGCCGCTTGAGCCGTCGATACAGCGGACTGGGCTCCAGCAGGATGCGGCCCTCGGTCACTTTCTCTACGGCCTTGATGATGCCGTACCCGTGGCGATTCTGGTCCGACAGAGCCAGCAGGATGTGGAAGAAATCAGGCTTGAGCGGGCCGTAGTCCCGCGGATCTTGGTCATCGGGCATGTGCCCCTCCATTCGCGACCAATATACTATAGACCATCAGTCCAGATCAACCCCATGTTCTTCGCCTGGTTCCCCACGCTCGAGAGGCCGGTACATTGGGTATTCCCCAACCAGGATCGCCATGCAAGCCCCATCGCTGACGCTCGGTCTCGAGGAGGAGTACCAGATCATCGATCCCGAGACCCGGGAATTACGATCGTACATCACCAAGATCCTCGAGGGCGATCACGTCACGATTCGCGAACTGAAACCCGAGCTCCATCAGTCGATCGTCGAGGTGGGGACGCAGGTGTGCCACACGCCAATGGAACTGCGTGAGGAGGTTGTACGGCTCCGGCGGATGGTGATGGATACCACGGCGGAGGGCGGACTCAAGATCGCCGCGGCGGGCAGCCATCCGTTCTCTTCCTGGCTGGCCCAGGACATCACGCCGCTGGCGCGGTACGTCGGGGTGCGCGAGGATCTGCAGCAGGTGGCCCAGCAGACACTGGTCTTCGGCATGCACGTGCATGTCGGTATCGAAGACCGGGAGTTCATGATCGACGCCATGAACGTCGCTCGATACTTCCTGCCGCACCTTCTTTGCTTGTCGACCAGTTCGCCGTTCTGGATGGGCCGGAATACGGGGCTCAAGTCCTACCGCAGTGTGATCTGGAACAATTTTCCGCGGACCGGGATTCCCCGGACGTTCGCCTCGTGGGCGGAGTACCAGAACCTGGTGGAGACGCTGGTACGCACCGGTTCGATGGAAGAAGGCTCGAAGATCTGGTGGGACGTACGGCCGCACTGGAAGTTCCCGACGTTGGAATTCCGGATATGCGACATCTGCACCCGGGTCGATGAAGCCATCTGTCTCGCTGCTCTCTTTCAGGCCATCGTTGCCAAGTTGTGGAAGCTGCGCCGCGACAACCTGACTTTTAGGGTCTATCCGGTAGACCTCGTGCAGGAGAACAAGTGGCGGGCCGTACGGTATGGACTGGACGGAAAACTGATTGATTTCGGACAGCAGCGTGAGGTAGCGGCGCGGGATATCGTGCGGGAACTGGTCGAGTGGTTCGTCGACGACGTGGTGGACGAGTTGGGAAGCCGCCGAGAAGTGGAGTATGCGTTCCGGATCCTCGAGGGGGGGACCAGCGCGGACCGTCAGTTGGCTACCTATGAACGAACCGGAGACCTCAAGGCTGTGGTGGATCAACTCATCGCCGAAACGGCCGAAGGGGTTGCGGAGGGCTGAGACCTGTGCGCTGGCGGTGGTTAGCCGCCTTCGGCCTCGTGGGCGAATCTCCGCCACGCCGCCATTGTTTCTTCGTACATCTGTTCGACTGCCTGGCCGAGTTCGGCGGCGTGATCCTCTAGCCACTCGGTGAGCGCCCGCCTCAACTGAAATTCGTAGGGCAGGGCGATGTCCTTGGGGTGTCCCCGACCCAGTTGTACCCCGATGTCATAGAGCACCTCGGTCAACTCGGCAGGGGTAGCGAACGAAGTATCGACCGACAACTCGGCGTAGTTGTCCATCCAGGCATGCACCCAGTAGGTGCGGCCATCCCAGAAATCCGAACCCAACTCGCTTTCCCGCGCACGCCGGGGGTTGAGGAAGATGTAGCCGGTGTACTGGTAAGGTTGGTACGCGATCCGCGACTGGCCCGTCAGGATCTTGAATACGTCGCCGGCCCGCCGGTCCAGGCATTGGACGCCGCTCAGATCGCGCACTTCTTTGATCTCGAGGAACAGGTCGTCCTCCTGCGCGTCGGTGGGGCCTTCGACCCGAACGAGGTACTTCTCATCCAGGGCGCTGCCCACCCCGGCACTCAGTCGGCCGCCCCGTTTTCCATCGAAGAAAGTCTCGGGCAGGTCGGGGAACTGGGCAAACATTGCTTCCCGGTACACATCGAAGCCGGCCTCCAAACGGGTACTGTCGACGGCCTCGGGGTCCATGAGAGAATCCATGCCGGCCAGCAAGGAGAGCTTGTCGGTGGAAAACCCGGCGCGGATTCGGCTGACGATTACGGGTGGCGGGGGACGACGCTCGGGATCGGTGACACCGGCTCCTACGCCGTCGTAGAAGACCAGCAGGAACATATCACGCTGGTCTGTCCATCCGTTCGCCTCCGCCGCGATGAAGATGGACGTTCCCAACCGGATCAGGTCGACCACGGCGGGTCCCGTCGCGGAATCGTCGAAATCTGTCAGACCACGTCCGGAATCTGTTACCGCGTATTGCTCGAGGTGGGCATCGCCGTGAAGGTTGACGGCCGGAAGATGCTCGCCGAGGTACACGTAGCGTTGGCAGACTTCCTGCGTGAATTCGCGGTTGATGAACCGGAAATAGGCATGGGGCGACGCTACCAGCCGTGGCAGCAGGCCCGGCGTCGAGGAGAAGTCGTACTCTGCGGGGGACACGTAGAGCGGCATCGAGGTCGTCTCGCCCCCCGCCTCCCCCCTGCCGCACCCGATGGCGAGCACTCCACTGAAGACTACCAGCGTCCGCCAGTTGCCGCAGCAGTGTGGGCGGGAGGGAAGGTGGCGGAGCTGGCTGGCGGTCATGCGACGTAAGATGGAACCAACAGGGTCGCAGCGCCAGAACGGCCAGTCCGGCTCCGACGTCCGGCTGTCGAGTTGCCGAAGCGTGCGTTGCTGGCCAGATTACGCGGGGCGGCGACGGGTCCCGTTTCCCAATGATCTCAATCCCATCACGACGACGAACGGAGGCACATCGGTGGATATCCTGTTGGTGGAAGACAATCCGGCCCATGCAGAACTGGTCACGCGCAGCTTGGAAGAGAACCGGATCGCCTGCCGCATCCACCACGTAGCAGACGGAGAAGCCGCCATCGATTACCTCATGCGCCAGGGCCGCTTCACCCAACCCGACTCCAGCCCCCGGCCCGAGGTCATACTGTTGGACCTCAGGCTCCCCAAAGTCGACGGGCTCGAGGTACTAAAGACTATCAAGACGACGAAGGACCTGCAGCGCATTCCGGTAGTGGTACTCACCACCTCGGCCGCCGAGCCGGACGTGTCCCGTGCCTACGAACTGCATGCCAACAGTTATCTGGTGAAACCGATCGACTACGCGAGGTTCACGCGCCTGATGCATCAGTTGGGGTTCTACTGGCTAGAGTGGAACCATCCTCCGACGAACTAGCAGCAGGCGGTGGTGCCAGTCTACGACCCGCAGCGGCGACAGCACGATCGGCATCCTCCTCCTTGAGGATCACCCAGCCCATGCGGAGAAAGCGGGCTGAATCACCCCAGTGACATCGACCGCGCCGTTGCAGCAGCAATTCGAGGCGGCCTTCGGTTTGACAGGGTCGGAGTTTGTCGTTCACGCCCCGGGGCGCGCCAACCTGATCGGAGAGCACGTCGACTACAACGGCCTGCCGGTGCTGCCCATGGCCCTCGATCGGGGCATCACCCTCATGGTGCGGGCTCGGCCCGATGCGGTGGTGCGGGTGCACAACCAGGACGACCGCTTCGGGCCCTTCCAATTCGACATGGGATCCGAACCAAGGCCGGCCCCCCAAGGCCATTGGAGCAACTACGTAAAGGCTGCGGCCCAAGCGCTGGCCCGGCTCCACCCAGGTCTCCGGGGCGCCGACCTCCTGGTCACTTCCGATCTTCCGGCGGCTGCGGGACTCAGTTCGTCGTCGGCCCTGGTGGTCGCCTCAGCGCTGGCGCTTCTCACCGCCAATGACCTGGCAGAGGAACCCCTGGCGCTGGCCGAACAGATGGCCGATGCCGAGCGGTTCGTCGGCTTGCGCGGAGGGGGGATGGATCAGGCCATCTGTCTGGCGGCCAAGGCGGGAACGGCGAGCCTCATCTACTTTGAGCCGTTGCGCATCGAGCACCGGCCGATTCCGTCCGACTGGGGGTTCGTGGTCGCGTTCAGTCTCGTCCCGGCGGAGAAAGCCGCCGCCGCACGGACGGTCTATAACCGGCGTACGGAGGAGTGCAGGATCGCGGTCCGCGCTGTCGCGGTCAGGCTGGGACTGGCGCCCGATGGGGCGTCTTACCCGGCGTTGCTCGAACGATTCGCCCCGGAAGAATTGGTGGCGGCGGGCGAAGCGTGTCTCGATTCGGCCTTGCAGGGGCGTTTCCGGCATGTCATAACGGAGGCGGCGCGGGTCAGTCGCGCCGTGGCGGTACTCGAGGCCGGTGACTTGGGGCAATTCGGGGCTTTGCTCAGCGCCTCACATGCCAGCCTGCGGGATGACTTCGCGGTCAGTTGCGAGGCCCTCGACGCGTTGGTGGAGGCGGCGATGGCCGGCGGCGCCGTCGGGGCGCGACTGACCGGGGCCGGGTTGGGCGGGAGCGTCATCGCCTTGGGTCCGCGTTCCGCTAGCGAAGGCATCATGGAAGCCCTCGATGAGCGATTCTATGCCGGCCGCAGCGCTGCGGCCGATGATCGCGTCCGATTCCTCGCCTCACCTGGGCCGGGTGCCATGGTGAGCGGCCCTCGCCTCCGGGGGGGGGCTTAAGACCGCAGCCCCACATAGGGGAGCAGCCGGAATAGCGCCACCCCGCTGGCCACCACGATCAGCCCCGCAACTCCCGTCGCCACTGGCTTGCCGTAGAGGGCATAGCCGGTCCCGAACAACGATCCATACACGAAAACGCACCCCAGCACCCAGCAGGCGATCGCCGCAGCCGGGCTGTCAGCGGAGCCGCTCCGGGTATCGACCACTCGTTGCCACCCGCGCCCCAGGGGCCGGATCCGGTCGTAGAACTCCTGCAGGACTTTCGGGTCCTCCGGCGGGGTCAGCAGTGTGACCGTCACCCACACGACGGTGGTCAGCGCCACGCCGATCACCAGCGTTGTCGAGGAATCGAGGGCGCTGAATCCCAACTTCTCGTGAATGAACTGGAAATACACGGCTACCGCGAAGGAAATCACCATGGCCGAGATTTCGCTCCAGGCGTTGATGCGCCACCAGAACCACCGAAGGATGAACACCAGCCCTGTCCCCGCTCCGATTTGCAGGAGAATCTGAAATGCCTGCAGGGCATTGGTGAGCCACAGGGACAGCATCGATGCCAGGACGATGAGCACGACGGTCGAGATCCGGCCGACGGTGACATAGTGACGCTCGGTCTGGTCCGCGACCAGAAAGCGCCGATAGAAGTCGTTCACCATATAGGACGCGCCCCAGTTGAGGTGCGTGCTGATGGTCGACATGTAGGCCGCGGCCAGCGAGGCGATGACCAGGCCGAGCATGCCGTGGGGCACGAAGACCAACATGGCAGGGTACGCGAGATCATTACCTAGGAGCGACCGGTCGAGGTTGGGGAAAGCGAGCGCAATCGAATCGATGGTCGGGTATACGATCAGCGATGCCAGGGCGACCAGAATCCAGGGCCAGGGCCGGAGCGCGTAGTGGGCTACGTTGAACCACAGCGTAGCACCCATCGAGTCCTTTTCTGTCCGGGCGGCGAGCATGCGTTGCGCGAGATAACCGCCTCCGCCCGGTTCCGAACCGGGATACCAGGTCGCCCACCACTGGACCGCCAGGGGCACCACGAACAACGACGCCGCCACGTGCCAGTCCGAGAAGTCCGGCAAGAACGCCAGCCGGTCCACGACGCTGGGATGCTGCAGGAGCCCGGTGAGCCCTCCGACATCGGGCTGCGCCAGCGCGTAGTAGGCCGCGGCCACCGCTCCTACCATGGCGATCCCGAACAGCAGCAAGTCGGTAACCACCACCCCCCACAGACCGGAGGTGGTGGCGTAAATCACGGTGACGGTTCCCGCGATGAGGACCGTGGCGTACTTGTCCAGACCCAACAACACGCCGCCGATCTTGATGGCCGCGAGTGTGACGGTGGCCATGATCATGATGTTGAAGAACGCGCCCAGGTACACCGCCCTGAAACCGCGCAGGAATGCCGCCGGCTTGCCGCCGTACCGGAGTTCGTAGAAGGCCATGTCGGTAAGCGCCCCGGAGCGACGCCACAGCTTGGCGTAGAAGAACACCGTCAGCATGCCGGTAAGGAGAAAGGCCCACCACACCCAGTTGCCGCTCACTCCGTTGGTTCTGACGATGTCGGCCACCAGGTTCGGTGTGTCGGTGGAGAACGTCGTGGCCACCATCGAGGTCCCCAGCAGCCACCACGGTAGCTGCCGGCCGGCCAGAAAGAATTCCTGACTGCCGCCGCTGGCCCGCCGGACGAACACCAGCCCCACGGCCAGGGCGATGGCCCCGTACAGCGCAATGACGAACCAGTCGATGAACACCAGCTGCATGCCTACCACCAATCAGTTGGAGTCGAGGCAGTGTACCGGCGGGTATTCGCCGGTGTCCGACAAGGCTCGAAGCCGGCCGACGACCCCCGAACGATCGGCCGGGTGGGTGAGGCCGAACCAGTCGTCGCCGCTGGGCAGGAGGTGTAGCGTCGCTTCACCCCCGCGCACCTGCTCGTCGATGGCCTGGCTCAACAAGAACTCCGCGGTCTCATCGGTGCCAATCGACGTGCGGAAACGCTCGAACTGGGTCTGCAGCCGTGGAAACACGTCAGCTGTGAACCCCCAGAGATTCATGGAAACGGGAACCTCCGGCTCGAGAACCGAACGGGCACCGTCCAGACCTACCGCCTCGATGCGATCGCCCGCGCGCCGGATATTGCGCCACTCGGTGACCGCTGTCACCGCGTGACGCCCCGTGATCTCACATACTGCCCGGGACACGCCGCCGGATGACGACAGGGTCGTTGCGAGCGGATACCCGACGACCCCATATCTGCCGGTGGTCTCGATAGGTCGGTTTCGAATAAACCCGACCGCCTCCCGCCAGGCGGTGCGTCCATAGAAATCATCCGCGTTGCACACGACGAACGGACCGTCGACCTCCACCGCGCTGGCAAGAACTGCATGCCCGGTCCCCCAAGGTGTTCGTCGGAGGGGGTCCTCCGGTGTGTCCTGAAGGGCAAATGCGGCGGGCACATGGCTCCAGCACCGCTCCAGGTGTTCCTGGAAAGCGGACAGGAGTTCCGCCCGGGTGACGATTACGACTCGGTCGACCCCCGCCTCGAGGGCGTCATGCAGTCCATAGTCGAGTAACGTTTCACCGTGCGGCCCCAAGGGGTCGAGCTGTTTGGGGCGGCGGTAGCGTGTGGCAAGCCCCGCGGCCAGGACGACGACGGATATGGCCATGGTCCCGCGCGATCATTGTGGTAGAAGGCTCCGCATCGGGTCGGCGGGGCCTGGCGCAATATGGGCTGTCCCGTGTTCCAGGCAAAGATGTGCTTGACATCGTGGCCCAGCGGGCTTGCATCTTATGACGAAGGGCTCGATCCCGAGCGAAAGGAATCTCGAGGTGCTGTCCAAACCGCCCACCGACCTGACGATCTCGCTACCGCCCTGGTTGAACGATGTCGTTCCCTGGCACGACGTCTTCCCCTCGGCCGAAGAACGGATGGATTTGGCCATCAGGTTGTCACGTGAGAACATCCAGCGCCGGACGGGAGGGCCATTCGGCGCATGTGTGTTCGAGCGAGACTCCGGGCGACTGGTGTCGGTCGGGGTCAACAGCGTCCTGCAACATCACAATTCGACACTCCACGCGGAGATGGTCGCCATAATGACGGCGCAACAGCGGCTCCGGACGTTCACCCTCAGCGCCGAGGGACTCCCGGTTCATGAGTTGGTTGCTTCGTGCGACCCCTGCGCGATGTGTTTCGGAGCCATATTGTGGAGTGGGGTCCGGCGAGTGCTCTGCGGTGCGTCGCGCGATGATGCCGCCCAACTGGGGTTCGACGAGGGGCCGGTGTTTCCCCAATCGTACCAATACCTCGAGGCCCGCGGGGTCGAGTTCCAGTTGGGGGTCAAGCGCGAAGCCGCCGCCACTGTGCTGGAGGAGTATCAGCAAGAGGGTGGCAAGATTTACAACGGGTAGGCGGTCCAGATGAGCCCCTTGACGCCGCTTGTCGCCGGGGCGCATATTGGCCGCGTCCCCCTTATTACAATTGGCATTGTGGAGTTTGCCCATGGCATGGAGAGTGGTGGAGTTTGGCGACACGCAGTGGAACGTCTCGGCGGCCGTCGAGCGAGGCGCCCAAAACGCCTACTACCGCCTGATCCTGTCCTTCCGGTCCTCGGGACCAGATGGCGTTTCCGTTTGGGCACCCTATCCGCTGGAATCCCACTCCAAGTCCTGCCTGTTCGCCGAGGCCGATCGGCTATCCAGTGACCGGCTCGCCGCCCTCCTGGCAGAGCACATCAGCTGAGGGCCGCATGACGAATCTTCCGCTAAGAGATCTTCGGCGTGTCGCCGACGCGTTGCTGCAGCTTCACGGGCGCCCCATCGTCGATGCGACCATGCGGTCCGATCTTCGGCAGGTGAAGATCGAGTTGGCCGATGGACAGGTCGTCTTAATCGCCGCCGATCTCGACGACGAGGGACGGCCGAAACTAGAAGTGGATGTCGTACGTCGCCTGGAAGAATCCACTCGGCAACTCGAAGTGCGATTCGACCGGGCCTAGTAACGGTGTCGGCCCTTGGAACCACGATCGTCGAGGTCTGAGGCCACCATGTCGTCTCCCGGCCCGCCCCAGGAACGGATCAAATTCGCAGAATTCGAGATGGACCGCCTGCCGACCGGCCGGTGCCAGGCCCGGGTCGTGTTGACCTTTCAGGGCCAGGACGGATTCCAGGGGCAGAGCGAGGGCCTGACGTCGCCTGCCGGTGAGCTTCGGTGTGCCGCTCAAGCGTGTGTTACCGCCCTCACCGAGGCCGTATCCGGGAAGGTCAAGTTCGACCTGCTGGGCGTCAAGGCTGTGCGCGCCTTCGACGCCACCGTCGTCATCGTGTCACTGGCCACCCACGGGGTGAATCTCCGCCGCCGGGTGGTTGGTTCCGTTTTGACGGAAGATGACCTCCCTAGGGCCGCCGCCCTGGCGGTCTTGAACGCGACCAACCGCATCCTCGGGAACGTAGTTTTCATGCGGTAGTCGGGCTCCCGGGCCCGCTCATCGCTTGGCAGGGTGCGCAACGCAACGGCCGGAAGGCCAGGCGCCCCCGGCATGGGCCGGAGCGTTGACTCTAACAGCCTGTGCAACAACTGGTTACAGCCATCGACGGTAGTTCGGCCCGACTGGCATGATCCTGGCCACATGGTCGGTTTTCGAGTCCTGTAGGTGTGTGAGGCCCAAGTGAACGCGAAGCTCCTGTTCCCCCTTCTGACATTTGCCGGCATCGGCTGTGCCGCCGGTTCTGGATCCCCAGCTGAGGTTCAGACGCCTACCCCCGTTGCGGCCAGGGCCGACAGCCTCGATCAGTTTGCGGCTATGGCCGGTCACGGCGCCGTGTGGGATGCCGACGCAGATTCGGCGGCCGATGCCGCCATCCTCGATGCCTTGGCCAGAAGCAGTCTCGACACGATTCCACCCGAATTCGATGTGCACGGGATGGGGGGCCCCGACGCAGTGGGGGTTCCGGTAACCTGGAACATCGGGGTCCAACCGTTCATCGACCATCACCGGGTCCGCTACTACGTCGAATTCTTCCAGGGCAAGGCTCGCGATCGGTTTGCGATCTGGTTGACGAGGCTCCCCCGCTACGAGGCGATGATCCGGGACTCGATGATCTCCAACGATCTGCCTTCCGACATGGTATACCTGGCGATGATCGAGAGTGGGTACTCGAACACGGCCGTGAGCCGGTCGCGGGCCGTGGGTATGTGGCAGTTCATGCGGGGCACGGGCAAGATGTATGGACTGCGGATCGATTATTGGGTCGATGAACGACGGGATCCGTTCAAGGCGACCGATGCCGCGGCCCGCCATCTGGCGGATCTGCGAGACCGGTTTGGATCGTTGTTCCTCGCGACCGCTGCATACAACGCCGGCGCGGGACGTGTGAGCCGCGGGCTTCGGCGGCTACCGGCCGACCAGCGCAACCCCGATGAGATCACCGACGAGACGTTCTTCCAGTTATATCAGACGCGGTACTTGGTGCGCGAAACCAAGGACTACGTCCCCAAGCTGATCGCCGCGGCGCTTATCGCCAAACAGCCCGAGAAGTACGGTTTCGAGGTTCCCGAGGGCATCCCGGCTTTTCAGTACGATTCCCTGACGGTAACCGATGCGACTGGTCTGGATGTGATCGCCCGGCTGTCCGATACCTCGCTGCGGGCGATCCGGAATCTCAACCCGCAATACATCCGGTTGGCCACGCCACCGGGAGAGCGGTCCCTCGTTCGGGTCCCGGTGGGGGCCGGTACCCGAACCGAAAGCCGCTACGCCGAATTACCCCCGACCGAGCGTGTGACGTATCTGGTCCATGTGGTCAAGAGTGGCGACACAATGGGGGAGATCGCTCAGCGCTATCGGGTCTCCCTCAAGGACCTGCGTCTGGCCAACCCGAACGTCAGGGCCCGTACCCTCAGAATCGGGTACAAACTCATCATACCAACGGGCGGGGTTCCATCGCGAGAGGTTCGGTTGGCGATGAACCGGGATCCCAATCGTCCGAATGTCTCGTACCATCGGGTGCGAAGTGGCGAATCGATCTGGTCGATCTCGCGGCGTTACGGCATTTCCCAATCGCAATTGCGATCCTGGAACAGGATCAGTGGGGACATCATCCGGCCGGGGCAGAACCTGCGGGTCGCCAGGTAATCAGGTGGTAAGGGGGACACCCACAGACGACAAAGGCGGCGGGGAATCCCCGCCGCCTTTGTCTTTGTCGCGTACCGGCTCGAGGCCGGATTATTTCCCGATGACCCGCTCGGCGTAACCGTTGGCGGGGTTGCCCCCTTCCGCCAGAATCCCCCGTACTCTAGAGGGGCCTCTGTTGTAGGCCAGCAGGGCGTAGTGCAGGTTGTCATCGAACCGTTCCATCAATTCCCGCAGGAACCGGAAACCGATTCTCAGGTTGACATCGCGATCGTAGAGGTAGGTCTCTTCGACATTGGGCATGTAGAAACGGGCGGTTGCCGGCATGATCTGGGTATACCCGATCGCACCGACCCGGCTCTTGGCCTTGGCGTCGAACCCGCTCTCGATCTGGACCAGCCGGAATCCGATGGCCGGATTGATCCCCTCGGACAGCGCGATGTCATAGATCGCCCCGCTGAGGTCGGCCGGGATCTGGTAGGTCGAAGAATACGCAATGATGGCCTTGGCCCGATCGAGTTCCATCTCGGTTACGGTCAAGGCTCCCCGGACTGCGCCCATGGAATCCCAGACGGCCCGGAGTGCGGCCGTGGACATGGCGCCGCTTGCCGATGCATCATTGGCGCTTGCGCGATCCGCCAGACCGGCCAGTGCGCCGACGGCGAGCACGCCCGCCACCAGCAAACCACCGCGCACCATCAAACGCTGGCTACGGCTGTTCCCGGTTGTAAAGATCGTCCGCATGCTGTACCTCCTTATATCCTATTCTGACTCCGCCGCAGGGCGATGCCAGTCTCCTCGCGTTCCCCCGGTCTTGCTGAGCAGGCGAATGTCGCCGATGCTCATCGACCGGTCCACCGCCTTGACCATATCATAGACGGTCAGGCATGCGACCGCTATAGCGGTCAGGGCTTCCATCTCGACTCCGGTTCGAGCCACCGTTCTGGCAGTGGCCAGCACCCGGACACCGGGTAGCTCCGCATCGAGTTCGGCCTCCACGAGCACGTGTTCGAGGCCGATTGGGTGGCACAGCGGTATCAGTTCCCCCGTGCGCTTCGCACCCATGATCCCGGCAACTTCAGCCACGGCAAGCACGTCGCCCTTGGCCACCGTCTGGGACCGCACCAAGTCGAAAGCCTCGGCACTCATCGTCACGCGCCCTTCCGCTCGAGCAACTCTCTCGGTGGCGGGCTTGTCCGTCACGTCTACCATGCGGGCCCGGCCTGCCTCGTCTACGTGCGACAACTTCATAAGGTTTCCGCCAACGTTGCACCCAGAGACGCAATAAGCAGCTGCGGGTTAACGTTGCCCTGGGCTGCCTCCCGGGTCGCCCGCACCTCCACGGCGGCCTTGACCAGGGCCTCCGGGTTCCGTCCCTGAAGGACCCGGAGCACCTGGGCTACAGGCCGCTGGCCCAGCGCTTCCCTGGCGGCATCATTCAGGGCCTCGGTCATCGCGTCCAGCATGCCCGTGAAGTCGCCTCGAGCGGACCAGGCGTTCCGAGCCAGCGCCCCCTCGAATCGCTTCAGTGACCCATTGGCCAGTGCCGCCTCGAACAGTGCCCGGCCCAAGTCCCGAGCCTTCTTCGCGGCCTCGTCCTCATGCTGCACGGCGCGTCCGATCGATCCCTGGGCCCGCCGGGTTCGTGTCTCTCGTTCCTTCGGGTCGAGCCGGGCGGCGCCCTCGTCTGCCAGGAACCGCTTGACCTCCTCATCCTGGAGACGCCCCAACCTGAGTGGGGCCGCACGAGACCGGACCGTCGGCAGCAGCCGGTTGGCGTCCACTGTGGTCAACACCAGGACCGTGTCCGCCGGCGGTTCCTCCAAGAGCTTCAGCAACGCGTTCGCAGCTTCCGGGCTCGAATCCTGGACCACGAGCCGATCGGCATCCCCGATGATGAATATCTTCCGAGCCCCTTCGACCGGGGTCAGAGATGCCCTCCGCAGGACGAGTCGTGCGCTGGCCACCCCGTGTGCCGCCATGCCATCCGGCGGCGCGTACAGCGGCTCCTCGCGCCGCTCTGCCATGATTTGCGCCAGGGTCTCCGCCGCCTCCTCAACCTGTTTGTCCGGATCCGACGCCTTCGGGCGCTGGATCGGGACAATCCAGTGGAGGTCCGGGTGCTTGAGATCCCCCACCAGGGCGCAACTCCGGCACTCTCCACAAGGTTCCCCGGCATCGGGGGCCTCGCACAACAGGAGCTGACCGAGCCACAGGGCCAGTCGCTGCTTGCCCACCCCAGCAGGTCCAGTAATGAGGATCACCTGGGGAAGCAGATCCTGCACCATCGCCCGGGCGAGACGTCGTCGAGCCTGGTGGTGGCCACAGAGCGGGAGCATTGGCATGGCCTACAAGCTAAAATCGGGCCAGGGTAACGTCACCCCCCCAAGTGTAACATATTTTTCCACAACAACTTAAGTGGACCGAAAGCGTGCAAGCCGGTACGGAAGAACGCGTTACGAGGTACGCGATTCTACTGTGAGCGCACGCTCATATAATCGCAATGTGAGTGTACGCTCACATTCGGTGAGTTGTCACGATAGGGCAACACCAGATCGTGAGTGAGGTGACATGCCAGCAAAATGTCTCGACACTGTCCTAATGATGTCGTAATTGCGGTCAGTCCTTTGTGGGGTTGTGGATGGAATGTGGAACTGTGTGGGGAGATTGTGTTGAGAATGGGGATTGTCAGCGGGGGGCAGCGGCAGGCCGCGGAGGGCTGCGGGGGCGGGAATCGGCGAGGGCAGGCCACCCCCCATCCACCCCCAAGCCTGCTGCGAGAAGATGGGGACACGATTCGAGGGACTCGACGCAAAGAGGCGCGCCCGCTAGGCGCACCTTGGCGCTGATGCCCTCCTCGGGAGGGC
>JAZFYL010000020.1:0-10405 GCA_036443495.1 Gemmatimonadales bacterium
TGTCGTATCCGGGATTGGTCGTAGCGGCGGAGCGCCGGTTCGTGCCGGCCGAACGAGAGACAGTGTGGCTTCCAGCGATAGCACCGCAGAAAGCCCTCGCCATGGGCCGCACTCAGGTCCAGCAAGGCTTGATCGACGGCCATGTTGTACCAGCCGGGGTGGGGTGTCTCCTCGACCAGGAGGGTCCAGCGCATGGTCGATCCTCCCGACTCAAGCGTCCGCGTAGTCCTCCATCGGGGGACACACGCAGACCAGGTTGCGGTCACCGTAGGCGCCATCCACGCGGCCCACCGCCGGCCACAACTTGGATGCACGTGCCGCGGGGATGGGGAAGCCAGCGCGCTCCCGGGGGTAGGCGTGATGCCACTCGTTTGCCGCCACCACCTCGAGGGTGTGCGGGGCATGCTTGAGCAGATTGTCCTCCCGGTCGGCCGTGCCGTTTTCGATGTCGCGGATCTCCTCTCGAATGGCGATCAACGCGTCGCAGAACCGGTCCAACTCCTCTTTCGACTCGCTCTCCGTCGGCTCGACCATCATGGTGCCCGGAACCGGGAAGGAGATAGTTGGCGGATGGAAGCTGTAGTCGATGATCCGCTTGGCGACGTCCTCCACCTCGATCCCGGCGGTGGCCTTGAACGGCCGCACATCGAGGATGCACTCGTGGGCCACCAAGCCGTTGGCTCCGGCGTAGAGTAGCGGGAAATGCTCCTTGAGCCGTGCGGCCACATAGTTGGCGTTGAGGATGGCGACCTGGGATGCCTTGGTGAGCCCGTCGGGGCCCATGAGAGCCAGATACGCCAGCGAGATCGGCAAAATGGATGCACTACCCCAGGGCGCGGCCGCTATGGTCGCTTGTGATTGATTGCCGCCCATCGGCACGACCGGGTGGGTCGGCAGGAACGGCGCCAGATGGGTCTTGACGCCAATGGGTCCCATGCCAGGACCACCGCCGCCGTGTGGAATGCAGAAGGTCTTGTGCAGGTTCAGGTGGCACACGTCCGCGCCCATGTCCCCCGGGCGGGTCAGTCCGACCTGGGCGTTCATGTTGGCCCCGTCCAAGTAGACCTGGCCGCCGTACTGGTGCACGATATCACAGATGTCCCGGATGCTGGCTTCGAACACGCCGTGTGTCGATGGGTAGGTCACCATCAGTGCGCCGAGGGTCTCGGCGTGGGCCTCAGCCTTGGCGCGGAGATCCTCTACATCGATGTTCCCCTCGGGATCACTCTTCACGGGGACAACCGTCATCCCCGCCATCACCGCGCTGGCCGGATTGGTACCGTGGGCGGACATGGGAATGAGGCACGACGTTCGCTGGGTATCACCCCGCGACTCATGATAGGCCAGGATGGTCAGCAGGCCGCTGAACTCTCCCTGGGACCCGGCGTTGGGCTGGAGGGACATGGCGTCGAACCCGGTGATCTCCCCCAGTTGGGTTTCCAGCAGGTTGAATAACTCGGTATACCCCTCGGCCTGATCGCGCGGGATGAACGGGTGCAGTTCACCAAACTCGCGCCAGGTGATGGGAATCATCTCGGCCGTGGCGTTGAGTTTCAGCGTGCACGAGCCGAGCGGGATCATCGCGGCGGTCAAAGATAGGTCCTTGTTCTCCAACCGCTTGAGATAGCGAAGCATCTCGGTTTCGGAGCGGTAGCGATGAAATACCGGATGCGTGAGGAAAGCGCTGGTGCGTTCGAGGTCGGCGGGGATCGCCGGTGCGGCCGACTCCGCCAAGTGGACCACGCTATCGGCGGACGCCGAGGCGCCGAACAACTCCAGCAACTCGGCCACATCCTCAGGAGAGGTACGCTCGTCGAGTGCGATGCCGATGCGCGCAGGTGTGATCAGCCGGAGGTTGATCTCCCGGGCCACGGCGGCGACCATCACTTCCGCGGCGCGGCCCTGGTCCAGGTCGATTGCGACGGTATCGAAGAAGGTGTCGTGAACTACCGTCACGCCCTGCTGCCGGAGCCCTTGCGCCAGGGCCCTCGTCAAGCCGTGCACCCGACGGGCAATCCGCCGCAGACCTTCCGGGCCGTGGTACACCGCGTACATACCGGCGATAACGGCCAGCAGAACCTGCGCCGTGCAGATGTTGCTGGTGGCCTTGTCGCGCCGGATGTGTTGTTCCCGAGTCTGCAGTGCCATCCGGAGGGCGGGCCGGCCCTGGGCGTCCTGGGACACCCCGATGATGCGGCCCGGGATACTCCGTTTGTGGCGATCGTGGGTCGAAAAGAAGGCTGCGTGCGGTCCCCCGTAACCCATGGGGACTCCGAATCGTTGGGAATTGCCGACCACGATGTCTGCCCCCCACTCGCCCGGTGGGGTGAGCAGGGTCAGGCTGAGCAGGTCCGCCGCAACCGTTACCATGGCGTTGGCTTCGTGGGCGGCCGCGCACAAGTCAGAGTAGGACCGAACCCGTCCGTCGCTTCCGGGGTACTGGACGGCCGCGCCCAAGGTGACCTCGTCGAACGTGAAGTCATCGGGATTGCCGACCTCGATGCGAATCCCGCGGGCCCGTGCGCGGGTCTCCACGACGGCGATGGTTTGTGGGTGGCAGTTCTCGTCTATCAGGAATCGCAGATCGCCGCGCTTCCGGGTCACGGCTTCCGTCATGTGCATCGCTTCCGCGACGGCCGTGGCTTCATCGAGCAGCGAAGCATTGGCGCATCCCAGTCCCGTCAGATCCGCGATGACCGTTTGGAAGTTGAGCAGGGCCTCGAGGCGACCCTGGGAGATCTCCGCCTGGTATGGGGTGTAGGCCGTATACCAACCCGGGTTCTCCAGGATGTTCCGCAGGATGACGGGTGGTGTAAGGGTGTTGGAGTACCCCATGCCGATGTAGCTGCGAAACACCTTGTTTTTCAGTGCCATGGTGCGTAGGTCGCTCACTACATCGTATTCGGTTCGAGCCGATGGAAGGTCGAGCGGCGCTCGCAGCCGAATACTGTCGGGGATGACGGCATCCATCAGGGCGTCCAGCGAAGGGTATCCCAATTCGTCCAGCATCGTCTGGATGTCGGACTCCCGCGGCCCGTTGTGGCGCGAGACGAATGCCTCCAGTTGGTCCAGGCTGTCGAGTGTTTCCATCGTCATGCGTTGGCTTCCCACTGCTTTATGGTGAAACGCCCCGGCGGGTGTCCGCGGGGCGATCCGGTGTACATCCTGCGTGTCCGACCCGCGGGGGATCAGTCCTCCCCGATATGCTTCTTGTAGGCCTCGGGATCCATCAAGTTGTTGAGGTCTTCAGGGTCCTTCATCCGGAGGCGGATCATCCACCCGTCACCGTACGGATCCCGATTGATGGCTGCCGGGTCTGCGTCCAGGTTCTCATTGACCGCCTCGATCTCGCCTGCCATGGGGCTATAGAGCTCCGACACGGCCTTGACGGCTTCGATCGTCCCGAAGGAGCCCGCTTCCTCGAATGCCTCTCCAACTGCCGACAGGCTGATGAAGACGATGTCTCCCAGTTCCCCCTGAGCGTAGTCGGTAATCCCGATCTCCACCACGGCCGGATCGTCGGTCGGTTTGACGTATTCGTGCTCGCTGGTGTAGCGCAGATCTTCTGGTACGTTGGACACCGGGACTCCCGGTTGAGGTTCGCAGGTCGGCGGGGGGGAGAATATCTGCGGGGAGCCGCGAAATCAAGCGCTGTCGGCGCCCGCTCGGGCCTCCAGCTCCTGCCAGATCGAGCGGGCTGCCCGCTCGAGTTCTGCCGGGGTCCCGGCGTTGTCGATGACGAAATGGCTGCGGCTTCGCTTGGGGCCCGACGGGTCCTGAGCGGCGATGAGTAGGTCCGCTTCTTCCGGTGACAAACCTCGCTTCCGGACGAGGCGATCCTTACGAAGATTGGACGGAGCGTCGACCAGGACGATAACGTCGAACGCCGCCGGATCGGTCGCCTCGAACAGGAGGGGGATGTCGTTCACGACGATCCGGTCGCCGCGACGCCGTGCCTCCTCCAGCAGCGCTGCACGTCGCGACTGCACGGCGGGATGCACGATCGCGTTCAGGGCACGCAGGGCATCTGCATCGTTCGTGACGAGTTGGCGCACCCGGCGACGGTCGAGGCTGCCGTCAGTCGCGATCATCTCATTCCCCAGTGCTTCTGCGATCGAATGCACCATGGGACTGCCTGCGGATTGCAAGGAGCGGACGATGGCATCGGCGTCGATGATGGTGGCCCCCCAGGCCTGGAACCAATCGGCGACGCTGCTCTTGCCGGCGGCGACGTTCCCGGTCAGGCCCACATTCAACATGGTGGGGAGATAAGTCCGCTAAACATGTTAGAGGAGCGCCGTCTGATCTTCATCCTTGTGCGGCACCTTGTGGCAGTGACGACACCGAGCTTCATAGGACTCGTGTCCGCCGACCATGATGGTGGGTGAATCGTACCGCGCGGGTTTGCCGTCGATCAGTCGTTGGTTGCGACAGGCCAGGTCGCCGCACACGACGCAAATCGCTTGAAGCTTGGTGACCTGTTCGGCGATTGCCATGAGATCGCCCATGGGCCCAAACGGATCGCCCCGGAAGTCGGTGTCGGTGCCGGCGATCATCACCCGCAAGCCATCGTTTGCCAACGTAGTAACGATGTCGATAATGTCGCCGCCGAGGAACTGGGCTTCGTCGATGGCGATGACCTCGGTGTCCTTGTGCAAGTGGCGCAGGATTTCGTCGGCCGAGTCGATCGGTACCGCTTCCAACTGCGCGCCGTCATGACTGGACACGCTGTACAGTCCCGCGTACCGCGCATCGAGGTGTGACTTTAACACTTGTACGTGTTGGCGCGCGATGATGGCGCGACGAACACGACGAATCAGTTCTTCGCTCTTGCCACTGAACATCACGCCGCAAATGACTTCAATCCAACCGGATTGTCGACCGTAGTACATCCCGTTTCCTCACCGTGGGCCGCGTGACGATAGCCCCGGGGTGGGGGAGGGTCAAGGCACCCCAGAAAGGCTTACTCTTGCGGTTTTTGGGCCTTTGTACCGATATTGGGGCCGCCAACAGGGCACTTCCGGCGATTGCCGGCCGCAGGGCCAGGCGGGCCTTGGGTCGGACGCCGAGGAGGTTGCTTCCTTTCATGCTCCCTCATTCAAGGAGAACCAGGTGAACAAGCAAGAGATGGTGGAAGAGGTCGCCAAGCGATTGGATTCCTCCAAGGCGTACGCCGCCGAGGTCGTGGACACCATGTTTAGCACCGATGGGGTCATCGCCGGCGTCCTCAAGAAGGGCGGGAAGGTCCAGATTGCCGGATTCGGCAATTTCGAGACCCGCAAGAGGGCCGCACGCCAGGGCCGCAATCCGCAGACGGGTGCGACGATCCAAATCAAGGCCTCGACGGTCCCAGCGTTCCGTCCGGCCAAGGCCCTTAAGGACCTGGTAAACAAAAAGAGGTAAGGCACTTACGCCACCGACGCCCCAGGGCGTCAGGCGCCCTACGCTGGACACGGGCCACCCCGCTGGGTGGCCCGTAAGCGTATGGGGCTAGCGGCGTGACCGCTCCAGCCGAGCGACGAGATCGCGTCGGCGGAGGGTCTTCCCTGTCAGCGCCCGGGCGATCCGCTGAGCATCCCCGGCCGGCAACTCGATCAGCGAAAAGGTTTCCTGCAGTTCGATCCGTCCGATATCCTGCCGGGGGACCTTGATATCCTTGGTCAGCATGGCCACGAAATCGGCCGGAGTGGCGTGGTCCTTCTTCCCCGCGTTCACGAAGATCCTGACCGTATTGGCGGTCTGGCCTCTCCCTGAAGACCGGGTCCGACCGGTGGGCTGGGCGCCCGCCGGGGCCCTATCGGGGGTTGGGGTGGGTTGGGGCCTGGTCTTCCAGAGCTGGTAGAGGACCGCGGCGACCCTGGCCGGATCGTGCCGCTCGAGCAGTGGGGCGAGGGCGTAGAGGGCCCGCTCCTGAGGGGGCTCCCAGGCGTCCAGAAGAGCTTCGAGCTTTCTCCGATCGGCTTGGAGCGACAGATTTACTGCCTCGACCGTGCCGGGAAGCCTGAGCGATTCGATCTTGCCGGCATGCGCGTCCATATAGGCCAGTCCCCAGGTCGGGCTGACGACCACCAGGCGCTTGGACCCGTCCACCAGTTTCCCGAGGAGTTCGGGGCTGGGCAACTCTGCCGCCACGATGAGGTCGGCCTTGGGGATTTCGCCCTGAACCACGGGCAGGCTCCCCGACCGGTGCTCCAGCCCTTCGCGGATGGCTGCGGCCGCGTCCCCGGTGGCGGTCCACACCACTGCGTCGGTGGGATCGAGAAGGTCGATGACCTGGAAGACTGCTGTCACCAGGCGATCGGCTGGTGAGACGGCCACAGTCACGGGACCAGCAGGTCCCGGTTGGGTCCCCTGGCCCGCGGCCCGGAGCGGCGGGGCGCCCAGCGTCAGGGCCTTCCGGAGGTACCGCTCTCCCAGGCGCACAGCCTGGTCGAGGCTCGCCGTGTATAGCACCCGCTGGCAATCGCCCGGAAGGTCCTGCATGACGGAGACGAGGGGAGTCTCGTCCAGCCACGTCTCGGGCCAGGCGAGGAACACCGCTGCGACCTCCGCCAAATGCAGGGCCGAGCGGGTGATGAGGTCCAGCGCCGTCTCGGGGGTGGTGACGAGGGTGGTGACCTGCCCCTTCTCGAGGAGGCTGATGGCGCGGCCAGTCGATCCGGCGATGTGTACGCGGCCGGCGGCATTCGGCGAACGAGCGGCTGCTCGTCCCACGGCGTCCAGCATCGCCTCACCGGCCAGCACCAGCACTGGAGATCCGCCACCTGTGGCTCTACGCCCCAACGCCGCCAACGCCGGCGTGGCATATCCGGCCGCCGGCGGCATGATCGCTATCAGGTTACGGCCACGCTCGATGGTCGGGGCGATCTCGGCCGCCAAGGTCGGGTCGGGAGTCCGGTCGGTGTGGTCCCCGCCCGGGGCCGGCTCGCGTTCAATCGTTTCCACGTCACACCCTCGGTTGTCAAAAAGCACACACGTACTGAAGGCTGGGGAAGGTATCGGTGTGGCTCCGGCAATGCTACCTGGCGGTGTTGACAGCCATGGCCGTCCTGAGGAGCTTTCCCCCGATCCTGCCCCCGGCCACGGAGATCTGTATGCCCGAAGGTCTGTCCGAGAATCTCGCATACCTCGAACCGTCGCAGACGGTCGCGATATCCAACGAGGCGAAGCGTCGCAAGGCGGCCGGAGAGGACGTCATCGATCTGGGAGTAGGTGAACCCGATTTTGCGACGCCCCCGCAGGTGTCCCGCGCCGGCATCGACGCCATCAACCGGGGTAAGACCCGATACCCACCCAACAACGGTATCCCGGAATTGCGGACGGCGGTGGCCACCAACCTGTCCCTGCTGAGCGATGGCCGGGCGGTCAATCCCGACCACATCCTCATCAGCTCAGGGGCCAAGCAGTCGGTCTTCAACGCTTGCTTCGCCCTCTTCGGCCCACGGGACAAAGTGCTCATTCCGGCCCCCGCCTGGGTTTCCTATCCACAGATCATCCATTTGGCCAGGGCTGAGCCGGTGCTGGTACCCGGCGACCCCGAGTGGGGTCTCAAGGTGAGCGTCAAGGACCTCGAGCGACGGGTCGACAAGCTCACCAAGGGACTGATTCTCAACTCACCGTGCAACCCCACCGGATCGGTCTATACGCTGTCCGAACTCCGGGCGCTGGCCGAGTGGGCCCGCGAGCACGAGATCTGGATAATATCCGACGAGATCTACCGCATGATCTCCTACGGGTCCGGGCCGGCGGCCTCGCTGTTGGACCTCGACGATGAGTATCTGGAACGAGCGGTCATCATCTATGGGGCCAGTAAGGCCTATGCCATGACCGGTTGGAGAATCGGAGCGGCCCTTGCACCGGGCCACGTCATCAAGGCCATGGCGGCCATCCAGTCCCACACGACGAGTGGCGCGAATCACCCGGCTCAATGGGCAGCGGCCGAGGCCTTCTCGAATCCGGAGGTCGGAAGGGAAGTGGAACGGATGATGGAGTCCTTCCGCCACCGCCGCGACTATCTGGTGGAGCGGTTTCGGCAGGATGTCCCCGGGGTGGAATTCGTGGAGCCCCATGGCGCCTTCTATTTCTTCTTCCGAATCGACAACCTGATGGATGAAGGCGGAAGCGGGCGGTTCTGCCATGAGCTCATGGAACACGCCGGCGTCGCCCTCGTCCCCGGTGTGGCTTTCGGCGATGACCGCTGGGTGCGGTTGAGCTACGCGGTTTCCCAGGACGAACTGCATGCCGCGTTGGACCGGATCATCCCCTTCATCAAGAAGCTGGCTTCCAGCCGGGCCGCCTACGCCTGAGCGCCTCCCCGACCGGCAGCACCCGGCATCGGGTGTGCTTACATTGCCCACATGGCTCGGCTAAGTCTGGCCCGACTGCGGCGGGCCGTCGTGCAGCAAGGGTTCACCCCGGCGACATGGATTCCGGAGGCGAGTGAAGGACGGGCAGCGGAATCCACGGTGCGTCCTGCGCGGCTGGTCGAGGGGGAGACTCTGACCACCTACCCCGTCGGCCGCCCGGAGCCGTGCCCGCACCCCCTCGCCTTTCTCGACGGGATCCAACGCTACGAGATCGTCGGTTACCTGGGGTCTGCCCCACTGCTCGTCGCGGATATTGCCGCTGCGGTGCGGGAGCGGGTCGGGCGGCGCCCCCGCCTCGCTGTGATGGAGCACCGCCGGCTGGCCTTCGGCGGGCCGGAAGTGCTGGAACGGGTCGCGGGAGTGATGGGGGCAGGGGCAGAGGCAGGGGCAGGGGCGGTAGAGGTGACCCCGGTTCCGCTGGCCGACGACGTCCTGGGGCATCCCATCCGCGAGATTCAGGCGGCGCGCAAGGCGATCGACCGCGCCCGTGGCGCTCTCGAGTTGGAGGTCGGGCAGCGGTTCCGGGCCCAGTCGGATGCGTGGCTGATCGTCGACGGCGCCCTGTCAGAAGGCATTTCCTGGGCCACGGATCCGCGCATGATCGGCGTATCCAAGAGCCACAGCAGCCTGCCGTTCGCAGGGGCGGACCAGGTCACCTATCTGCGGACGCCCCACGGCCATCGGACCTCGGTGTTCGAACCCGTGACCCGGGCATTGGCCCCGGTCTATTCCTGGGCTCTTCGTCTCTGGCCATGGGAGGGACGGGACTTGTTTCACGGTCTCGTTCGGGTAGAGACGAGAGCCTCGGACGAGGTTCTGGACACAGTCGACACGATCTCCCGCTGGTTGCTGGCCGAGCGGGCACCACTCAGTGCGCCGGACCCTCGGTGGGACCGGTTGCTCTACGGCATTCACGAGGTGGAGTCATTCCTTCGGGCGAGAGTGGCTTGAAGGACGACACCCCCTGGGCGATACGATGACCCAATCATGATCGACATGAAGGACCAACTGGCTGACCCGATTGGACGGGTAGTAGCGACCGAACTGAAGCCGTCCACACCGCACCAGTTCTATTTCTGGACCGGACGGGACACGCCCATCGGGATCGGTACGATCGTCCGAGTCGAGCAAGAGTCCCGTCGTGTCTATGGGGTGGTGACGGACGCTTTCGTCTACTCCGACCTGATGACACCCATGCACGATGTCATCGCCTTCGACGGCGACCCGGCCGCGGCGGGGGACGTGCCGACCGAACGTGCCGAGATCCGTCTGTTTCTTGCCTCAGTGCTGCGCCAAATACCCGAGGAGCCGCTCCAGGCCGTACCCCTCTCGGCGGTCTATATGGCCAGCGACACCGATGTGGTCGCGGCACTGCGCATGGACGCCTATGTCACCGGCGAGCGGGCCACCGGTGTGCCGGTCGGGGTGTATTCCGCCGGTGGGCTCGAGGCGCCGGTGTACCTCGACGCGGACTTTCTGTTGGGGCCGGAAGCCGCACATCTCGGGATCACCGGTGTTTCCGGACTCGCCACGAAGACCAGCGCGGTGGAGTTCCTCCTGTCGAGCGTGTTCCAGACCTTCCCGAGTCACAAGGGATCGGTGGCGGCCGTCTGTTTCAACGTCAAGGGCCCCGATCTGTGCTTCCTCGACCAGCCGGCCGAACTCAACGAGGAGGATCAGGCGCTGTATCGACGTCTGGGGCTCACTCCCGAACCGTTTACCAATCTCACCTATTTCGCGCCTTTCAAGCCGGACGGCGTCAACCTCAACACCCTGCGTACCCATCCGGACCTGGCTCACAATACGGAACCGCTGGTGTGGGGCCTGCGGGAAGTGTTGGACTACGCCGAAGTGCTGCTCAATCGCGACGACATCGACGCGAAGGCCGACGCGTTCATCGACTTCCTCTCGGAGCGGGTGGTGGGTCACGAATACGCCGATCCGAATATGCGCGATGCCCCATTTCGGGTCCAAACATTCGCGGATCTGGAAGAATTCTTCCGGGCCATCTTCGATTTCATGGAGGCGTTGGGTCGTGG
>JAZFYL010000021.1:0-2077 GCA_036443495.1 Gemmatimonadales bacterium
CGTGAACTGGACCGCGGGGGGCAGGTGTTCGTGGTGCACAACCGGGTCGAGACCATCGATACCATCGGTGCCCGGATACGGGCGCTGGCGCCGCGCGCCGAGGTGGCGGTAGCCCACGGACAGATGGCGGCCGAAGCGCTGGAGCGGGTGATGCACGATTTTGTGGCCGGCAAGGTATCCATCCTCGTCTCCACCATGATCGTGGAATCGGGATTGGACGTTCCCAACGCCAACACACTCGTGGTACACGACGCCCACAAGCTGGGGCTGGCGCAGCTGTATCAGTTGCGCGGGAGAGTGGGACGGAGCCACCGGCGGGCCTACTGTTATCTTCTGGCGCCGGATGCCATCGACCCCGCCGCCGAGGAGCGGCTCAAGATCCTGGAGCACCATACGGAGTTGGGATCCGGGTATCGGATCGCGCTCAAGGACCTGGAACAGCGGGGGGCGGGAAACCTGCTGGGGCAGCAGCAGTCGGGCCACGCCCACGCCGTCGGCTTCGATCTCTACCTCAGGTGGTTGGAGGAGACCGTGGAGGCCCTGAGGGGGGCGGATCAGCGGCAGACCGAGGTGCCGCCCGAGGTGGTGCTGGACATCCCGGCGCACCTGCCGGATTCCTATCTCCCGGATGATGCCATCAAACTGGAGATCTACCGGCGACTGGCGCGGGCAGGGTCGTCTGATGAAATTAGAGAGCTTCGGGACGAGCTCAGGGAGCGCTTCGGTCCGCCGCCGGCGGAGGCCAGGACGCTGCTGGATCTGGCCCGAATCCGGGCCCTCGGGGCGCGTCTGGGGTTGGAGCACGTGCTCATCCGGGGGGAGGAGGCCAGGATCACCTTCCGGGCCGGTGCCTCGCCCCGCATGGCTGGTCTCACCATCGCGTTGGAAGACGTTCAGTTGCGGGCGGAAGTCCGTCGCATGGTCCCCCTGTCGTTGCGGCTGATCCGACTCGGCGGCGAACCCCTGGCGCCGACGTTGGTGCGTGCGCTCGAGGCCGTGGCGGGGTCGGCCTGACGCTGACGAATCAGTATTGTCTTTTCAAGTTTGGAGCGTGCATGCGGAAACTTCTCTGGCTGGCTGTCCTCGTTGTGGCGGGGTGTTCGGACGTATTCAGCACGCGGGCCGACGTCGTGGCGACGGCTGCCGACCACGAGCTGACGGCCGAACAACTCGGCAATTGGCTCTCGCGTATCAAGGGACTCAACATCAACGCCGACGCAGCGGAGTTTCTGGCCAACGTGTGGCTCGACTACACTCTGATTGCCGAAGCGGTGGCGCAGGGAACGCTGCCGGAAGACTCGGCCTCGGTGGCGGCCGTCATGTGGCCGGACGTCGCCGAAATCAAAGCCGACCGGTGGTACGACCACCTCATAGCCAGCCGTAACCCGCTCACCGAAGCGTCGGCCGACAGCGTGTACGCCAGCGACTCCATCAGGATATTCCAGCACGTCCTGTTCTCGGTGGCGCCATCGGCCACGGAGTCGATCCGCCAAGCCACCCGGGCCGAGGCCCGCAGGGTGATGAACGAGGCACGTCGGGGCGGCAACTTCGCCGCGCTGGCCGCAGAGTACTCGGGCGATCCCGGGAGCCGGGACGAGGGTGGCTACCTCCCACCCAGCCCACGAGGTTCGTTCGTCGCCCAGTTCGATTCGGCCGGCTGGCTGCTCGATGAAGGGGAGATCAGCGGTTTGGTCTACACCACCTTCGGCATCCACATCATCAAGCGACCCTCTCGGAACGAAGTGCGACGGCCGCTGCTCGACTGGTTGCGGGAACTTGCGGAACAGCGGCTCGACTCGATCTACCTCATCGAGTTGGGTGAACGGAACCATCTGCGAGTGTCCTCGAATGCACCGGCGCTGATGCGCCAGTCGCTGGACGACGAACGCGGCATGTTGAATTCTCGGAAGAGCCTGGCCTCGTACGATGGTGGTGAATTCACCGTGGCCGATTTCCTGCGCTGGATGCCGGCGCTGGGTCCGACCGCCGCACGGCAGGTTCGAGTTGCGGCCGACGAACAACTGACTGAGTTGGCCATTCAGCTGGGGCGTAACCGTCTCATCCTAAACCAGGCCGA
>JAZFYL010000022.1:0-5625 GCA_036443495.1 Gemmatimonadales bacterium
ACAACAGGATCATGGCCAGGCCAAGCCAAAGAATGCGCTTTCTCATGTTACGCTCCTGTAGAGGTGTACCGAGAGCGTATCGGATGCGGGTCAAGCATGGGTCAAGCAGCCTCCCGGACCGGCTCGACGCCGTGAATCGGCTGGTCCTTCTTCCGTCCGATCAATTTTCCGGACTTGTTCAACCCTAAGGTGATGGCGATCGCCCCCAGCACCGCCACGCCCGACAGAGCGAACAGGATTCCCAGGTCGACGTTCCAGTACACGCCCAAAGCGGCGAAGAACACCAAGCGCGGAAAGCGTCCAACGAACGTTGCCAGCAAATGGCGCGACACCGGATAGCCGGCGAGCGGTGACAGAATCCGGACGGACCAATACGGTAGCGGCGACCAGCTACAGAGCCACACGGTAAGAAACGGGGCCTTCTTGAACCAGGCCGTGACGCGTTGTACAGCGGCGCCGCCTTTCACCCCCTCGAGGCGTTTGGATCCCAACACCCCGGCGTACAACCGGTAATTCAGATACTCCACGTAGATGGTGCCTGCGATCCCCACCGTGCCCACCAGCAGCGGCGGGTACACCCGGCCGAAGGCCATGAGGATCGGTTCGTAGGTCGCCGGGAGCACCATGCCGATGGGGCCATTGACCCATACGGTCACGATGAGAAACCCTATCAACGGCGCAATCCTGGGTAGCAAGACCGTAGCGACTATCGCCAGGAGTGCCACCACTCCCGTCCCGCGAACGACGCCATCCCACAAGATGTCGCCTCGGGGTTTCGTCAGACCCAGCCCGATCAACCGCGCCTGGGTCCCGATGCTGAACGATGGTGGATGCGCCATGGTTCACGCCCCCCAGGCAATGGCGGCGGGCTGGGCAGTCGCCGGTGATTCGGGTCGCATGACCCCGTCGATCGCTTCCGGCGCGGGGTACCCGAGATGATCCAGCACCATGGGAAAGGCGTCGACCGTCCGCATCGGTCCAGCGACAGGCCTGTTGACCGCCATCAGGCACCGCATGTGAACCGCCCGCAAACTGCCGTGGCCCGCCAGGTGCTCGGGAAATTCCCATTCCGACCGGAGGTCTGTTCCCACTGACGCCGAGACGACCAGGTCGCCCGTCCTGGGGGAATCGAACAATTGTACCAGTTGGACCGGCCCGTCCGGATGGGACCCGTCGATGCTGGCGCGGAGCCAGCCATCGCGATCACGGGTGGCCGGCTCACGTCCCAGACCCAGTACGTCAGCGGATTCCGGAGCGTAGTGGATGCGGTCGTTTCCCATGAGGGTGATTCGAGCTCGCCCCGCGCTGGAGATGAGAACGATGTCGTCCCCGTCTATCCCCGCCACGAAATCCACGCCGTGTAGATCCGCCAGGTGGGAGACCAGGAACCGGGGAATGCCGCCGACGTCGCCGGCTTCTATCGAGGGCACCGACCAGCGATGCTCCCGGGGGACACCGGGAGCGAGATACACGTGCGCCGCCGAGTTACCGGACACCATCACCGCGGCCACGGGGTTGCGGCGCCATACCTTGGGATGACGCAGGGTGGGGATATCGATCCGCTCGAGGGCCAACGCGAGATCGACATGGCGGTGGACACGCGAGAACCCATGATCGCTCACCAACATCAGCAGGTGATCGGGTCCGGCACCGGCCGCCGCCACGTAACGCCCCAGGTCGCGATCGAACGCGCGGTACAAGTCGAGGACGCGCTGGTGGTGCGGGTGGTAGCAATGCGATACGCCATCGATGCCAGGGAAAACGGCAAACAGAAACCGGGGATGCGAACGGGACTGGGCCACTAGTTCCCGGCCGACCCGGCGGTCGAGCGGTTCATAACCCGCGGTGAAATGGGCGCGACCCCCGATGATCATGCGGGCAACGCAACAGCGATGCCGTCGCGCAGCCAACCCGCGCGTGAAGGGCGAGCAAATGGCCGTCGAGTCCGATTCGATATCGAACAGCGTGGGTATCCCATCAGCCAGGTCCGTGTTCAGGAGTCCTCCCTGAACGCCGCAATAGCTGCGCACGTGCCGGCGGTCGCGAACCCAACGACCGCCATAGGCTCGCGCATCCATCCAACGAATGCCGGGAATATTGCAGCGCCCCGGAAACCCGCCCGTGAGAAAAGGCAGATACGCCACCATCGTGGTGGACGGAAAAACCGTGGTGGCTGGGACCTGCCCGCCAGGCTCGAGCACGTAGCGAGCGATGTTGGGCAGATCGCCTGCCTCGACCAGGTCATGAAACACGTCGGGCCGCGCCCCATCCAACAGGATCAGAGTGGCCCGGTTCGTCCGGGTGCCGTTCGTGCCATGAGTAGCCATGATGACTCCGGTTGAGGGTCGTGGACGAAGGTGGGTTGCACCCGTTACCCCGTCGTGACCCGAACTCGCCTCACGCCTCACAGCCCCCCGCTCACGTGGCCAAAACGATCCATTTCGTCAGCGCCGGCGTCCACCCGTACCTCGGTCTGCCCGGCCGGTGGCAGCGGACCGGCCAGTCGCCGGAGTCGCATTGAACGACCGACCTTGATGAAGCCGATCTTGATGTATCCTTTGACGCGGAGCCGATCGCCCTCCATCTTGGCCCACGCCCGGTAGCTCTTGCCATTGTCGGGCGAATAGATCCTGCCGTCCTTCCATTTACCGTCGTCGTAGCGCAGTCCCGACAGGACGGTGAGCCCCACGACGGCCTGATCGCGAAGAGCGGGATCGGGATTGTGGCGATCGGTCTTCAGTCGACCGGCCAACCCGTCGGTAGCCCCCTCGGAGTGATAGGCCTCCTCCATGTAGACAATCCTGCCGGCGTACCCATTGGTATCTCGAACCACTTCGATAACGACGCGGTGGGGGGCATCGACGACTTCCCACCGACCCACGATTTGGTCTTCGACCTTGGGGGTGCTCTCGACATAGTGATGGGCCTGACCCTGCGGTCCCTGGGTCACGGGCTGGAGCGGCGCGAACGCCGATCCGAGTAACAAGTGGGTGATGATGGCTTGGTGTAGCATGTGTCCCCCTTGTGATGGCTCGACTCCGCCGCGGTTGGCCGGCTGGAGTCCAAGGCAACAGTGCGCGGGGGCGGTCAAGGACCGGTCAAGTCCCCATCCGCCTGGCTGAAGGACCATGCGGCGGGCATGTGACCTGAGCGTGACCTCGGGCGTTTCATCTTCTTCTCCCTATCGCTTCACACCTCAGCGGGTATCATATCGAAGAGGAGGGGCGCCAGAACGGAGGCGCCACCTGCCACCACACCACCGTCGGAGGACCTATGCAGGGGTCGGAGCCCGCGCAGAAAATCGAGGTCGGCGTCCTGCACCGCCTGGCCATTGCGGCCCGCATGGACCGGGAGGCATTCTTCGCCGAGCATCCGCGTTGGCGCCGCCTGTACGGGGACCGCGTCGAAGCGGTAGTGGTGGCCGAGGGGGCGCGCCGTCAGCTGGAAGGATCCCGCCTTGCCCCTCTCGAGATCTGGACCTTCTTCCGGCATCATCCCGACGGGCCATTCCCTACACGGCGCCGGCGCGTATCGGTTGCCAGGGAGCCGTGGCAGCAGGTCATGGCGGACCCAGCCCTCAAAGGCCGACCGCTGATGCTGGTCAGCGTGAGCCTCGAAGCAGACCGGTTCGACGATCCCCTGCAGGTCGTCAGGCGCTACCTGATTGCAGGCAAAACGCCGAGTGCGCGGCGCCTTGGTCGGGCCCCGGTAGTGGTGGTGGAACCGGCATCCGAGCGCGGCCGGGTGGTGTGGACGCCCGATATGGCGGAAGCCGCCGGGGCCGAATCCTGAGGGTCGCCGCGACCGGTCAGAATGTCGCCGGCATCCGATTTTCAGTCCCCCATCCAATCGACAACACGATGAACCACCGCCGAGTCGTCCCGATGATGGCCCTCACGGCCGCCGGTTTGATTCTGGCGTGCACTCCGGACGAGGGTCGCCCACAAGTGGCGGCTATGGAGGAGGCACCGATGACGGCCGAGGCACCCGATACCACTTGGCGGCCGCTGTTCGACGGGCAAACCACGGCCGGGTGGCGCGGATACCAGCGGGACGCCATGCCGGACGGGTGGCAGGTGGTAGATGGCGCCCTGACGCGGGTGGCTTCCGGCGGAGACATCGTGACCGAGGAGACGTTCGCCAACTTCGAACTGGCGCTGGAATGGAACGTATCCCCCGGCGGCAACAGCGGCATCTTCATCCGGGCCAGCGAAGCACCGGAACGCATCTACGAAAGCGCACCCGAGATGCAGGTGCTGGACGATGCCGCGCATCGCGACGGCCTCACGCGGCTCACCGCGGCGGGCGCCAACTACGGCCTATACCCGGCACCCGAGGGAATCGTCCGTCCTGCCGGCGAGTGGAACGAGGTGCGAATCCTGGTGGACGGAGCCCACGTCGAGCATTGGCTCAACGGCACCAAGGTGGTCGAGTACGACTTGTGGAGCACCGACTGGGAGGCCCGGGTGGCCGACAGCAAGTTCGCCGAGTGGCCGGGGTACGGCAGGGAGACCCGGGGGCACATCGGGCTCCAGGATCATGGGGATTGGGTGGCGTATAGGAACATCCGGATAAGAGAGATGCCGTAGGCGGCGGGCAGCGGAGGGCGGCGGAGGGCGGCGGAGGGCGGCGGGCAGGATTTGACGATCAGAGTTTCCTTGCAAGCCCAGATGGCATCGGCCTGCTCACGGCGCACGGCACACCGCGCACCCCTCCTACGCACTACGCACTCAATAACCCATGATCCAAACCCGCACTAAATTGTCCGCCATGATGTTCCTCCAGTATTTCATCTGGGGGGCCTGGTTCGTCACCATGGGCACCTACCTGGGGCAGACCCAGGGATTCAGCGGCAGCCAGATCGGGCTGGCCTACGGCAGCACGGCTCTCGCCGCAATGGTCTCGCCGTTTTTCGTGGGCATGGTCGCCGACCGCTTCTTCGCCACCGAACGGATCCTGGCGCTGCTCCACCTGGTGGGTGGGGCGGTCCTCTACATAGCATCCACGCTGGGGGAGTTCCGGTGGTTCTACCCTGCCTTGATTCTCTATGCCCTGTGCTACATGCCCACGTTGGCGCTGACGAACTCGATCTCGTTCGACCATGTGGACGACCCGGCTCAGGATTTCCCCCGCATACGAGTCCTCGGCACGATGGGCTGGATCGTCGCGGGCCTCCTGGTCGGCCGGCTTGCGTTGGAGGACACCGCCATCCCGATGCGAATTGCGGCCGGTGCGTCCATCGTGATGGGACTCTTTTCCCTCACCCTGCCGCACACCCCGCCGCACGCTGCCGGGACTCCATTGAATGCGCGCGACGTCCTGGGCCTGGACGCTCTCGCGCTCATGAAAGACCGGTCGTTCGCGGTGTTCGTGATAGGCTCTTTTCTGCTCAGCATACCGCTCCAGTTCTACTACGCCTTCACCAATCTCTACCTCAACGAGATCGGCATGGCGGAACCGGCCACCAAGATGACGTTGGGCCAGATGTCGGAGATCGCGTTCATGGTGGCGCTGCCCTTGTTCCTCACCCGGCTCGGTGTCAGGCGAATCCTGCTGCTGGGGATGACGGCCTGGGCGCTCCGGTATTTCCTGTTTGCGTACGGCGACATCGGGCCGACGGTGTGG
>JAZFYL010000023.1:0-5006 GCA_036443495.1 Gemmatimonadales bacterium
CAGTCCCGGCCCTTGGCCAAACCGATGCTACCGGCTGCCGCCTCGGCGCGATACTCAGCGGTGAGATCGGCGGTGGAGTCGTACCACGTCGGGGAGTCGAGGTACTCCTGTGGCCCCAACGGCGGCACGAATTCCTCGTCCTCCGGGGCCAGGCGCGCCAACTCCTCCGAGCGCCGTACCACTCGCTCGAGACTTTCGTCGTCGAACTCGTTGATCGTGGCCGTGCCCGAGCGCTGGCCGTAGTTGGACTGCACCACCAGGGTCATATCCTCGCTTTTTCCGGCGGTGGTGACGGTGTTCCGGGCGTAGCGGATGTTCCCGGCGGCGTTCCCGTTGAGATTGGCTTCGCAGGCGTCGGCGCGGGAGCTTTCCAACACTTTCGTCAACAGCTCGCGGGCCTCGGTTTCAGTGAGTCGGGGCATTAGATCTTCCTCGCGGTGTTGATGACGTTTACGCCGTCGAACCGGGTCGTCGCCGATCCATGGGAAACCGAACTGATCTGTGGCGGCTGTCCCTTGCCGTCGAAGAACGACCCGTTGAGGCGGTAATCGCGCTCGTCACAGATTGCGCTGCAGGAATTCCAGAATTCCTGGGTGTTGGACTGATAGGCCACGTCGCGCAACATGCCAGTGATCTTGCCGTTCTCGATCTCGTAGAACAGCTGACCGCCGAACTGGAAGTTGTAGCGCTGCTGGTCGATCGAGTACGAGCCACGCCCGACGATGTAGATCCCCTTGTCCACGCCGGAAATCATCTCGTCCACGGTCAGGGGCTCGCGTCCCGCCGCCAGCGATACGTTGGGCATGCGTTGGAACTGGACGGAGTCCCAGCTGTCGGCGTAGCAACACCCGTGCGACTCCTCTTCACCCAGAATGTGAACCTGGTCCCGGATGGCCTGATAGTTGACCAGGATTCCGTCCTTGACCAGGTCCCACCGCTTGGTCGGCACGCCTTCGTCGTCCCAGCCCACAGCACCCAGGGAGTGCTCTTGGGTCTTGTCGGCGAACAACGTCACCAAGTCGCTGCCGTAGTTGAACGATTTGGATTGCCACTTGTCGATGGTGGCGAAACTGGTACCGGCGTAGTTGGCCTCATAGCCCAGCACCCGATCCAGTTCGAGCGGATGGCCCACGGATTCGTGGATCGTGAGGAACAGATGGGACGGTTCCAGGACCAGAGTGTACTGGCCTGGCTCGACCGACTTGGCGCTGATGGTAGCCCGCGCCTGCTCGGCAGCGAGTCCGGCATCCTCCGCCATGTCGAAGTACCGGTCATATAGCTTCGTCGTAGGAGCGTCGATCTTGCCCTCGGCCCGGCCCGAGAGATACTCGTACCCCATGCCCACCGGGGCGCTGAGCGCCGTGCGGGTCTTGAACTCCCCGCTATCCTGGTCGACCGCAGTCACCGTGAAGGTCGGCCAGGTCCGGTGGATGTCTTGGTCGATGTACGAGCCATCGGTCGAGGCGAAGTATTTCTGCTCGTTGACCAGGAACAACAGCGAATTGATGAAGCTGGCCCCGTTTCCGAGGGCCGCTTCGCTCGCCGCCGCCAGCATATCGGCCTTCTCGGAGATGGGAACCTCGAAGGCGTTGATCTCTATGGGGGTGCGCCAGGCCACTTCGCCGAAGCCCCGCTGGGGCGCCAGCCGGACGGGCTCCGTCTGGTACCGGGAGTTGGCCAGGGCGATCGCCGCGGCCTCACGGGCCGCCTTGGTGATGCCGTCGACCGTCACGTCGTTGGTGGCGGCAAACCCCCAGGTGTCATTGACGATCACCCGAATTCCGGCGCCGAACGATTCGGTGCTGGTCACGTTCTGGATCTTGGTATCCCTGGCCGAGATGAACTGGTTGAGGTAACGGCCGATACGAACGTCGGCATAGCTCGCGTTGCGCGAGCGAGCGACGTCGAGCGCCGCATCCGCCAACACCTTCTTGTCCGCCGTGGGAATAGGGGTGAGGGATCCGCCCAGATCCGAGACTGGTCGACCCCAAATCGGGACCACCACGGCGCCGGCCCCCATGCCGGCAAGACGCACGAATTCTCTACGTTCCACGAGGTACTCCTGTCAGGGAGGAGGTAGGTGGGATTCTCGTTGAGACTGTGATACCTACGCGCTGTAATGGCATACGACAAGGGACGGCGGTTCATGCCGCGTCCCTCCTAGAGAAAACGAGCCCGAGCCGCGAAAAGTTTTCCCCCACTTTCGGGCGGAGTGTCCGATACCTCGATGGTTTAGGGGTTGGTGGAGAGGGCAAAGGAAAAGGGCTAGGAGGGCTAAGAGGACTATGGGATCGGCTCCTTCAATTCCTAGCCCTTCTAGCCCCTAGCCCTTCTAGCCTTTTAGCCCTCTTAGCCCTCTTAGCCCTTAAGCGCCTTTAGCCCTCTTAGCCCTTAGCCCTTCTAGCCCTTCTAGCCCTCTTAGCCCTTAGCCCTTTCAATCCTCTTACCCCTGTCGCCTACTCGTAGTGCAGCGCCTGGACCGGCTCGACCCGGGCGGCCCTACGGGCGGGGAAGAAGCATGCTGCCACCGCGACCACCATGAGCAGGACCGAGACCGCCCCGAAAGTGAGGGGATCGGTAGCCGTGATGCCAAACAGGAGCGACGTCATGAGTCGGGTCAATCCATAGGCGCCGGCCAGGCCAACCGCGACGCCGACCAGGGCGATCTTGGTGCCCTGGCTGATCACCATCATGCTGACGTCTCTCACCTCCGCGCCCAGGGCCATCCGGATGCCGATCTCCCGGGTCCGCTGGCTCACCATGTAGGAGATCACGCCGTAGATGCCCACCGTGCCCAGGACCAGCGCCACCAGGGCGGAGATCCCGAGGAGCAGCATGGTGAACGCGTTGCGGGCTGTGTCGGCCTTCACGATTTCGCTGGCCGTCCGGACGTTGGCAATCGGGAGCTGGGCATCCATGGCCCAGACTTCCTGGCGCGCCGCAGGCATGACCGAGGCCGGGTCTACGCTGGTGCGCAGCACGACAGTTTGGGTCCCGCGGCGCCACCCCTGCTCCCCCGTATCGGCCGCCACCTGCGGCCAGTAGACGATGGTGGGAGGCTCCTCGGCAAGGCCGTCGTCCCGCACGTCCAGGGCTACGCCGACGATGGTGTACCAGCTGGTACGCTGGTCCATGTTGATGCCGTTGGCGATGCGTTTGCCGATGGCGCTCTCGTTGGGCCATTCCTGCTGGGCGTATGACTCGCTGACGACCACCGCGCCGGTTCGGTTGTCCAAGTCACTCCGATCGATGGCCCGCCCTTCCTGAATCGGCACGCCGGCGGCCTGGAAGTATCCCGGGCCGACCCATTTGCTGCGCACGAGGGACGGTAGCTCGTCCTGGACCGGGGGATGATCCTCGGCGATGGCGCCTTGATTGGAGTTGTTCCCGGTCATGGTGAAGCTGTTGATGGTGCCGCCGCTCACCACGCCGGGCAACGCCGTCAAGCGCTCGAGCAACTCGCGATAGAAAGCTGCGACGTCCGTATCCTCGGGGTAGGCAGAGGTCGGGGGCGCCAGGCGAAAGGTGAGGACGTTCTCGGTGGTGAATCCAGGCTCGACGCTCTTGAGCTCCCAGTAGCTCCGTGCCAGCAACCCCGAGCCGACCAGGAGTATCAACGCCAGGGCCACTTGCGACACGACCAAGAGGTTCCGGGTCCGGTGCGTCTCACGGCCGGCGGAATTTGCTCGCCCACCTTCCTTCAGGGCATTGGTGAGGTTGGGCGTGCCGTACTTCAGGATGGGAACTGCGCCAAAGAACAGGCCCGCGAGGAGCGACAACCCCAGCGCGTACAGCAACACCGTGCCGTTGATGCCGGCTTCACTGAGGCGCGGAATATCGAACGGCGTCGCGGCTACCAGGATCTTCGTGCCAACGGCAGCGAGTCCCAAGCCGACCAGGCCGCCCATGACGCCCAGCAAGGTCGATTCGGAGAGATACTGTGTGACGATCTCGCTCCGGCTGGCACCCAGAGCCGTTCGAACCGCGATCTCCTTCTGCTGGGCTTCCGCCCTGACCAGGAACAGGTTTGCCACGTTGGCGGTCGCGATCAACAACACGAATCCCACGGTGCCCAGCAGGATCCACAGGGCTTGCCGGATGTCGCCTACGATCGCCTCGGTGAGGGGCTCTACGAAGGCCGACATCTGGGCGTCTTTCATGAGCCCGTGGGTGATCTGGCCGGGATAGGCATCCGGTAGGGTGGCCAGCATCCGATTGAGATCGGCCTGGGCAGCCTCGAGGGTGACGCCGGGCTTGAGTCGCGCAACCGATTCGAAGGAGAAGTCGGCTTGGCCGAGGCTGGCGGGATCGATCTTGAACTGCAGCCAGAGTTGGGCGTCCTCGCTGGGGTAATTGAACCCGGCGGGCAGCACCCCCACGATTTCGTACGTCCTGCCGCTCAGTTGCATCGTCTGACCCAGGACTCCCGGATCGGCACCGTACCTCGACCGCCACAGTTTCTCGCCCAGAATCACGCTATTCGGCTCCCCCCACTCGTCATCGTCGGGCGTAAACAGTCGCCCGAGAATCGCGTTGGCCTCGAGCACACGGAACACCGAGGACGAGGCTGAGGCAGCATCGACGCGGGCCGGATTGCCGTCGCCGGTGAGATTGAGGGCGAACTCGTTGGTGATGCCGACATCGACGAACGATTGGTTCCGTTCACGATAGAGAGTGTAGGTCGTATTCGACTGCTCGAATTCCTCGATGTCGATCCCAGGCGCGGTGTGCCACAGCATCACCAGCTGGTCCGGTTCGGGGTAGGGCAGGGGCCGGATGAGGACTCCCTCGACCACGCTGAAAATGGTGGTGTTGGCCCCGATGCCCAGGGCGAGTGTTCCCAGGGCGATGGCGGTAAATACCGGTGTTTTTAGGAGCCTACGAAAGGCATGGCGGAGCTGGCTGGTCGACGGCACGGGGCCTCCGGATCACGGTTTTGAGTTGCGGATGGCTGTACGGTGGGGCGTTTCACAATGTTTCATGGTGAGACGACATGGAAACCGCGT
>JAZFYL010000024.1:0-2376 GCA_036443495.1 Gemmatimonadales bacterium
ATGCGGCTGCCGATGGCGTCCCGATTGGAGGGTCTGCCGGTGAGCGCCAGGCGTAGGGAGTGGCGCCCGTCGCGTTTGGTCTCGTTGAGCAGTAGTTGGCCCCGCCCGTGGTGGTTGGCCACGTAGATGTCCAGGTCGCCATCGTTGTCGATGTCACCCAGCGCCGCGCCGCGGCTCGAGTGGGCCACTGCCAGGCCCGGCCCCGCCTCGGCGGGGATGTCCGTGAAGGTGCCGCCGCCGTCGTTGCGGAACAACTGGTTCGTCTGACGGAAGTGATCCTGCGGGTTGATGATGGGTGCCTGCTCGTACAGGTGTCCGTTGGCCACGAACAGATCGTCATCCCCGTCCAGATCGGCATCGAAGAAGCATATGCCCCAGCCCAGCGGCACGTAGGTTGACCGGTGCAACTGCGCCGTGACGCTGGCATAGGTGAAGATGCCGCCGCCGTCGTTACGATAGAGGGCGTTGAACTCACGGGCGAAGTTGGTCACGATGATGTCCAGCCGGCCGTCATTGTTGAAATCCCCCAGGGCCGTGCCCATTCCCGCCTCGCCCATTCCCGCCTCGCTGTATCCGGTGCCGGAGATGAGCGTCCAGTCCTTGAAACTTCCCTTGCCGTCGTTGAGCAGCAGCCGGTTGCTCCCGCCGTCGTTGGCAATATAGAGATCCAGGTCGCCGTCGTCATCCAGGTCGCCCAGCGTCACTCCCAGGCCCCGTCCGTCGGGGTCCTGCACTCCACGCTCCTTCGCCGCCTCGCGAAATCGGGGAATGCCGTCCTCTCCGGGCCCCTGGTTCAGGAACAGGGAGTTGGGCAGGCCCGAGTACTCCAGGTCGGAGCAGCCGTAGCGCTTCCCCTCGAAATCACAGAAACTCGGACCTGATTCGAAGTCGAGATAGTCGGCGA
Source organism: Gemmatimonadales bacterium (assembly GCA_036443495.1). Lineage (GTDB taxonomy): Bacteria > Gemmatimonadota > Gemmatimonadetes > Gemmatimonadales > GWC2-71-9 > N074bin45. Next base: position 905 of record JAZFYL010000024.1, read on the forward strand.
CGTACAGATCCAGATAGCCGTTGCCATCCACGTCGGCGAAGGCCGCACTGTGCGACATGAGTGGATCTGCCACGCCGGCGATGCCGGTCACATCCACGAACGTGCCGTCCCCCTGGTTCTGGTAGAGGACGTTGTCGCCATAGTTCGTGACGTAGAGATCCTGATCGCCGTCGTTGTCCATATCACCGGTCGCCACACCCAACCCGAAACCGGTGTCGCCCACACCAGCCTTCTCGGTGACGTCGGTGAACCGCGGCACACCGTCCTCCCCTGGACCCTCGTTGCGATAAAGACGGTTGGTCGGCTGGGGGCGGCCCTCCGGATCGGGCATCCTGCGCCAGGCGGCCTGGACGAGGTAGAGGTCCAGATCACCGTCACCGTCGTAGTCGAACAGCGCCGCTCCCGGCCCCATCTCCTCGTAGATCACCACCGGGCTTGTCCCGCCCCGGATGTGGACGAAGTCGAGGCCGGCGGCTTCGGTTGCATCCACGAAGTGCATGGCCGGATGCACGGACTCCTTCGCGGACAGGGGACCACGCGCCTGCGCCGCGGCGGGTGCAGTGACAGTGGCCAGACAGAGAACGGGTAGGATGTGCTTCATGTTGCTCTGAAACCTGCGGCTCCTGGTAACCACAACTATACCAACCCATTGGGTGAGTTTCCATCCAACATGTTCGGGGGCCGTTTTGCCCCTCCTTTCCGCAGCGGCGGAAAGTGGACACGACCACCTCCCGAATACCTTGAACCGGTTGGACTATCATGATGTTGCCATGAGTTCCTACAGCCGCGAAGAGCGCGAGTTGCTCGACCAGTGCCTGGTCACCACCTACCGGGCCAGCGGACCCGGCGGGCAGCACCGCAATGTGACCGAGTCGGCGGTGAGGTTGTTTCATCGGCCGTCGGGCCTGACGGTCACGTGCGCGTCGCACCGCTCGCAATACCGCAACCGTCGCGAGGCGCTGGCGGAGCTGAGGCGCCGGCTGGAGGCGCGCAAGCGCCGGCGCAAGCCCCGCATCCAGACCCGCCCCGGCCGGGGCCAGAAGGAGGCCCGGCTCCAGGAGAAACGGATCCGCAGCCGGACCAAGCAGTTGCGCCGGCGGGTGGATGATGACTGACGGAGCTATACTGGAGGCCCGGCCGGAAAGTCTGGTATCGTCCGCCGATGGGTCTTGCGCGGCGAGTTCAAGGCGCGCCGAGGAGTCGATGCCGTGCGTATCGAGCGACGAGGCGCAACGCGGAAATCGGCCGCAACCCCCATCGGCCCGCAGGGTTGCGGCGGCATGGGCCCGTCTTTTTCGTTGCCGCTCCTCGACGATGCCTTGGCATCGCCTGCGTCGCGGCGCCTCGAATACGGGCCCATGGCGCTCGCAACGGACGACACCAGACTTTCCGGCCGGGCCTCTAGCCGGGCCGTGGGGGAGGTTCAGGACTCCGCGGTGTCGCTACCGAACAGGAAGGCGGCCTCGATGAGG
>JAZFYL010000025.1:0-47451 GCA_036443495.1 Gemmatimonadales bacterium
GTCGGCATCGACTCCACCTTTTACCGCCCCCCGTCGGAGAATACGCTGCGGCAGTATGCCCGCTACTTGCCGCCAGACTTCCCCTGCTGCAGCAAGGTGTGGGACCAGATCACCGTTCACACCCACAGCGATGCCAGGAATCCGCGGTTGGGCGGCGAAAAAAACCCCGATTTCCTGAACGCCGGCCGCTTCCAAGCCGAAGTCCTCGACCCCTATCTGCAGCACTTCGAGGGGCACATCGGCCCGTTCATCTTCGAGTTCCAAGCCATACGCGCCGAGGATCGCGTGTCGCCCCAGCGCTTCGCCGACTGGCTGGATAGCTTCTTCACGCAGCTTCCGCGCACGGCGCCCTACGCCGTGGAAATCCGGAATCCCGAGTTTCTTCACCCAAGCTATTTCGCGGTCTTGCGGGAGCACGGCGTGGCCCATGTCTTCAACAGCTGGACGCGCATGCCGGGCATCGGCGAGCAGCTCGCGCTCGATGGCGCAATAGGCGCACCGTTCATCGTGGCGCGAGCGCTATTGCGGCCCGGCCGTGCCTACCAGACGGCGGTCGAGAGTTTCAAACCCTACGACCGGGTGCAGGACGTCAATCCGACATTGCGGGCTGACCTGGTCAGGCTCATCGAGACGGCCGTCGACGCCCGAATTCCGGCCTACCTGTTGGTCAACAACCGGGCCGAGGGAAGCGCGCCGCATACCGTGGCCGCAGTTGCCGAAATGGCCGTCGCCCGACTGGCCCAACGCACAACGGGGGCGAACGCCGAAGCATCCACCCCCGCCAGCCATCAGGAACGCTAGGCCGGGCCGGCCCGTTACTCCACCGCCAACGCCTGGTCGAGGTCCACACCGGCGACCTGGCATATCCGGACAATGGTCTCGCCGATCTTGTTGTTGGGGGTCGACGCCCCGGCCGTGATCCCGATGACACGAGTGTCCACCATCCAGTCCCGGGTCGTGGTACGCACCTTCCCTTCCACTTCCTGGTGTTCCAGCGTGCCGGACTCGACATCGATGCAACCCGCGTCGGCGATGTGATACGTGCGGACGCCCCGTTCCAGGCACAGCGACGCCAGATGGTGGGTGTTGCTCGAGTTGAATCCACCCACCACCACCATCAAGTCGGGCGGCGTCTCCAGCAGCTCCAGCACGGCATCCTGCCGGTCCTGGGTGGCGGAACAGATCGTGTCGAACGTCCGGAAGTGGTCGTCGATGGAAGCCTCGCCGTAACGTTCGATCTGGCTCTTCCGGAATTCGTCGGCGATCGCCAAAGACTCCCCTGCCAGCATGGTCGTCTGATTGGCCAAACCGACCCGTTCCAAGTCCAGCCCGAAGTCGAAGCCGGGAGAAACCGCATGTCGGAACCGGTCTTGGAGGGTGGCCAAGTCACCGTGACCTTCGATGAAGTCGCACACGAACCGGGCCTCTTCCATGTTGAGGACGATGAGGTACCGCCCTCCCTGATACTTGCTGACCTGACTGGCGGTCGCCTTGGTCTCCTCATGGTAGTGCTTACCGTGGATGATCGCGGTGTAGCTGTCTTTGGCGTACCGCTCGACCCGCTTCCACACGTTGAGCACCGAACCGCAGGTGGTATCGACCAGCACGCACCCGAGGTCCCGCAGTTGCTGGAAGTCCTGAATCGTCACCCCGAAGGCCGGAAGGATCACGACGTCATCGGGCTCCAATCGGGTGAAGTCGAATTTGCCGTCCGGTCCATGGCCCAACAACTGGATACCCATCTCTTCCATCTTGCGGTTCACATGGGGGTTGTGGATGATCTCCCCCACGAGAAACAACCGACAATCGGGGAACTTGCGACGGGTCTCGTAGGCATACTCGACCGCCCTATCTACCCCATAGCAGAAGCCGAACTCGCGGGCCAGCCGGAACCGGAGCCCACCGACATCCAACGAGTAGTCGTTCGCCTTGACCGCGTCGACCACGTCACTGTGGTAGGCGTTGGTGAGTTCGCCCTGTATTTCCTTCTTGAGGCCGAAGCCTTTGCGATAGTATGTCGTCTCCATCTCCTCAATCTACACCGCTATCGGTTGGGAAGCCGACATCGGCCGAGTCCCGCGGCGATTCGCACTCGATACCACCCACCACGAGAGGTATACTCGAGACGCTCCCCTGCAGCTCCAGACTGTCGACCCCGAGAAGATCCTGAAGCCGCCCCACGAACCGGCCCGTTACCGATTGACCTGCCTCCTCCAACAGCACTACTCCATCGCTCGCCACGAAGGCTATGACGCCATCTTCGGAGAACCAACGAACGGCGATGCTGGCCACCGACTTGGCCGAATCCTCACGCCACTCCGGCGGTTCGACCGCGTAGCGGCCGGCGACCTGGTTGCCCTCGGGAAAGACCACCATGCCAACCCCGGTGTCGCCGCTGGCGCCCACCACCTCGAGCCAGCCCAGATCGGGGCAGGAGACGGCGGTGGCCGACAGCTCCAGCGCAACCGTGTCTGATCCGTAGACCCACGACACCTGCATGGTCCCCTCGTCACCCCCGCCCTTGCACGCGGCCATGCCGATCAGGATCGCAACCATGGCCGGCCGGACGGAGGCGGTCACGACGCCGACTCCTCCAACCGCAGGGAGCCGCGAGCGTCTGCCACCGACATCGTGTAGGGCTCCAGTCGTCGCACGAAATCCTGGGGCAGCGGGCGAGAGGCCAGCAGCTCGCGATCTGTTGCTACCAGCACCAGATGACCGTCGGCCGTCAACCGCCGCAGGTCCCGGTGGATGACGTCAAAATGCATGGTGATCGACCGGCGACCAACCCGCTCGACGTACGCGGCGACCTCCAGGACATCGTCCAGGCGGGCTGGGTAGTGGAAATCGGTATGCACTTGAGCGCGCGGGAGGTACATGTCGTACTCATCGAACATGATGCCATACGACAGGCCGACGGTCCGGAACAACTCCGTCTCGGCCAGCTCGAAGAAGCGGACGTAGGATCCGTAGAAGATGATCCCCGCGGCATCGACGTCTGACCACCGAACGCGCTCTTCTATCAGAAACGGCTGTGCTGTCATAGAGCGGGAAGGTAGGGTGAGGACCGCTCGCGCGGTAGGTTGTCGACGCCTGCGACTAGCGGACCGCCCCGAAGACGATGTCGAAGCGGAGACCCTGCCCCGATCCGCCATTCAACGGACCACTGAGGTCGAACCGGACCAATCCGCCGAAGAAGGACACACCGGCCCCGGCACCGACCAGCACCGACTCGTCCTGCAACGACCCCACCGGACCTGCTTGCCCGGCATCCAGGAACGCCACCGGTCGAATGTTGCCGTCGAATGGTGCCCAGTCGGCGCGAAGGGCCCAGAACGCTTGGCCCCGTTCCGTTCCGTAGGTGAGCCCGCGAACGGTCGGCAGACCGCCGACCCGAAACAGGGCCTGATCGAGATCGCTCGAGGTAGCAACACCGGCGTCGAATCCCAACGTCAGCCTTGTCTTCTCGGGAAGCGGTTGCCGCCACGACGCATAGACGCGGCCAACCATCGAAGTCGACCCGACGAACACATCTGTGGCGGCTCGCCAGGAGGCTGGTCCGGAAGTCCCGTCGAAGCGCCAGCCGACCACACCGAACGTACCCTCCGTCACCGTGGGATTCGGGGGGAAATTGTTGTCGCTCCACAGCCCGTTGACACCCGAGCCGACTTGCCGAGTGACGCTTTGCTGGTCCTCCACGCGACCGAAAAGCGTGAGCTGGAGACCCCGACTCAACGAGGTCTCGAATTCTACGGAACCGCCCACGGCCTGGTAGTAGTCCGCGTTGTCGTGACTGGTGAACAGGGCATTCACGGAGTTGCCGAGCGTCTTCACCCGGAAGAAACGATCGACTTCGACCACTTCATAGTGGCCGCTAACAGTCAGGCGGCCCCCAGGCGCATCCCGAATCAAGGACAGACGTCCGTTCAGCTTGCCATCGGCGATGCCGTAACGCACCGTGCCCATCACGTTGGTGAAGGACACCCCCGGGACCTTCACCTGGTAGCCCAAACCTACCGAGAGACCCTGGACACGATTGAATCGGAGAATGTCGGCGAAACGCTCGTAGGCAATCCCCCGGCGGCGGATGCCGGTCATGTCGCTGGACAGACCTTCCGCCAACCGCGCAACTTCGGCCTCGGCCTCCCGAATGCGCTCGTCGTCACCCTCCTCGGGATCGAGGGTCAGCGAATCGGTCCAGGCGTAACTGTCGAGCGAATCAGCCGGAGGACGATGGACTTGGAACCGCCCACCGGCCCAGTAGCCGGTGTAGTCGACCGTCTTGGTCGAGTCGTTGAAGTATCGACGCCCCCGTCCATCATTCGTGGACGAAATAACGATGTTGGCCTCACCCTCATCCCGCATTTCCGCTGAATCATCGTCCGGGACGGTGAACACCACCGGTGTGCCGGTGTTGATCTCGTAATCCTGGAACGTAGTCTTGGCCTCGAAGGGGATCACGATGTCGCTGATGATGGGGATCTGGATCCGCCCGCTCACCACCTGCCGGTAAGGCATCCAGTACCGTCCATCCTGGAGCGAATACTCGATGTCGGCGTCGACGCTCAGGATACGGTTGATGATCTTGTTGGCCGTCCGGGCACCGGACGAGTCCTCCGGTGATTCCGGAATCTCCCACATGCCGGTGCCGACAAACCGAAAGGTGAAGCGCACCACTTCGGCCGTCTCCGCGTCCAACCACATATTGCCCACGATCAGCGATGCGCCCGTGCTCAGCGGCACAACTTCCACCTTCAGCATCCGGAGCTCTCTTCCGGAAGGCAGGAACAGGCGCACGCTGTCGGTCAGGGCGTAGTGGTACCAAGTGGGGCCATCGCTCGCCAAGGGATGCAGGGCCGCCCGCTCGGGGAACTCATTGCCGAAGAAAGAAACCGAATCCCCGATGCCACGCGGAAAAAACCACGGGGTCTCCATTACCGCTTTGATGTTCCAGTCTTCCCGACGGGCCTTGGAGCGCGTCCCCAGAACGTCCACGCGGAGGTCGTTGGGGAGTTGCCAATGGACGACCGCTTCCTGCTCCTCGACCGCGGCGATGGGAATGCGGGCCCACCGGCGACGTCCCAGGGAGAACGACAGTCGGTATCGGAGAAGTGCGCGGTAATCGGTAACCGCCGAGTCCTGAGCGTGATGGCGCTCGGCGGCGCGCCGGATCAGATCCCGGGTCGCCGCGTCGGCAAAACTGGAGTCGGGGAGGTGGCTGGTGCCCTGGAGCGAGAGGGCTAGGACCGCTGCTGCGGCGAGGCCCATTTGCTGCGACCGTCACGGTGGAGACCGTAGGCCTTGAGCCGTCGCCACAGGGTCGTCCGGCTGATACCCAAGTACTTGGCGGTGTCCGCCAGCCGCCAATTGTGAGCTTCCAGCGAATCCAGAATGGCGTCCTTCTCCCGGGCTGCCAGCGTCGTCGGGCTTGCTACGCCGGGAATGAACATCGCCTCACCCAGGTCCATGTTGCCAATCCGCAGAGGCTGAAGCCGTCCCCCCATAGCCGCGAGCCGCGGCTGCAGGTCCTCGGAGTCCTCGGACAGATCCGCATCCCGCATGGCTTCCCGCGCGGGATCGTTGGCGTATATGACCTTGCCCTCCCCGGAGAAGACCAAGACCCCTTCAGCAAAACCATCCAGCAGGGACTTGGCCAGCGGGGAAAAGAGAGACGGCGTCGTGCTGGTGGATTCCTCAGTCATGATCATACCAGTAGTCTACGATTGGAGCACAAGTAGGGTTTCATAGAGAGACGTACAACAGTCGCGACCCCTGCACAAGCCTTTCACAAAGGAACGTCTCTTCGGCGGGCTCAGGTTCCGCCTGTCCGTCCTTACAAAGCCATGGTGATGTTCACTCCAGCTTGCGTAGAGTGGAGCTTTTGCGTATCCTGACTGAACAGTCAGTCAATGGATATTATCTTGCTCAAGGACCAAATCTCCCAGGCAGCCCTCCAAGTCTTGGCGCGCGAGGGCCTTCAACAGTGGACTATCTCGGCGGTCGCTCGTGAAGCCGGCTGCGCCAAAGGCCTGGTCCATTACCATCATCGCACTAAGGAAGAGTTGCTGGGGACGGTTGCTGACCAGCTGGTCAGGGATCGTACGGAATCTCGGGTGCGGGCCCTCAGCAGGCGGAGCACGGCCGCGCTCGATAACCTGTGGACAGACCTCGCCCAGTCGGTGAAGACGGGCCGCACGGCCGCCTGGCTCAGCCTGATGGGACACCCGAGTCCGGCCGTGAGGTCCAGGATCATGCTCCCCGACAACTACCTCACCCGTTTGTCTGAAGCGGTCGCCGAGGCATTCGCCCTGGATGCTGTGGACGAAAGCGTCGCCAGAGCGATCGATGGCGGCCTCGATGGGATGGAAGTGGCCCTTCTTCGAGGAGATTCCGAGGACAGCGTGCACGAGGCATTTCACCGGATGTGGTTGTCGGTCCTCTAGCCCCGACGGTCGGATCAGTGTCGGCGCCGTCGTCTCGGATGCCTGGGTCGTTCGCGCCGTTCGCGTCTCGGCAGGTTTCGTAGCGCCTGCTGCATTTCGTCTAACGACCTTGCCCTGAGCGCGGGCCCTTGTCCCCGGACGACAGTGAACCGCAGGGGCCGATCGAGCTCCGGCAGGTCTCTGGGTTTGAGGCGCCGGGCTTGCCCCTCCCTCAACCGCAAGCGAACGACCGGAACGCCGGATTCGAGATCGTAGTCCAAGGGTACGGCATCACCCAGCAACTGCACTTTGTCCGGTAGAGCCCAGAGCTTGTCGCTGACCTCGGGAGGAATCCGGTCCGCGGGGTCTAGACTCAGGCGGGTCCGCAGAAACGAAGCCCACCCTGTGACGTCCCTCAATTGCCTCCGAAGGTCCGCTTTCAGCGAAGCTGTTTCTGCCTGCGCCAAGTCACCACCCGACCTGCGATGGAGCTCCCCCAACTCGCTCAGGTCCTGTCTGATGCGCACCTGCCCCGGATGTACGGTAGCGCCGGACAGCAGGGCTTCGATCAGGCCGTCCTTCATGGCTTCCCGCAATTGCGCGGGAACGTCGCCCTGCAGGCTGGATTGCTCGGTATCGAGGCTGAAGCCATGGAAGGTGAGCTGGCGGGAAATGACCAGTTGCTGACGTTTGCGAGTTCCGCGGACTTCTACGCGGGGCGGCTCTCTGACCGCAAAGCGTCGCACGAGGTCATACGGGAGGGTGGTACCCTCGATGGCGGCCCGGGGTACACCGAACCGGTCGGCGAAGTACCGAATGGTACCCGCCACTGCCCCCCAATCTCCTGCCATGGAGGTGCGCGAGACGCGAGCCGGTTCGCCATCGGCGGTCTGCTTGTCGATGACCAGATCAAACGGCATCACCTTGGCCAGCAATTCCGCAAACTGCTGCCGCATCGGTTTCGTCGTTTCGGGCAGCCGGTCGGGAAGGGGCAGTTCCAGTGAGCGATAAACGGCGGCTGTCCCCAAGGCCGCGTCTTCGATGGCCTTGACCAGGACGCCTCGATCTTCGGCCCAATCCTCGAGTTCCGGGTGGAACAGATGGCGAGGGAGCCCGTACACCTGACCCACATAGCTGAATCGGTTCACCGCCTCGGCATAGATACTGTATGCCGTGAGATGATCGCTCCCGTTGGCGATCAAGCCGCTCAAGTCAGGGTCGTCCCGGGTCATGCGGTGGAGCGAATCGATGTTGGCGGCCACCGCCAGAATGGGGACGAGCGGCGGCTCGGCTTGAACCAGCAATTCTCCCCAGGTGCGTTCGACCGGAAGGGCTTCGACCTCCCGGCCGTATTCGGTAAGGCGGCCGTCTCCGATCAGGCCACGCTCGGTCAACTCGGTGATGGCTGCATGGTAGGCCGCGCGATCGAGGGGGACCGGCAATTCCAGGTCGCCGGCGTCCACGCCGAGCGCAGCGCAGGTAAGGGCGACCCGTTCGGTGTCGCCGGCCAACTGAAACTCCGGCGGACCAGGCTGGAGTTGCTCGAATTTCAGATCACGATCGCTGAGGATATCGACTTCCCCCTGTGCTACGCGGCCATGCACCCGTCCCGCCATTTGCAGGATCTCGTTGGGCCCGAGATACCCCCGATGGAGAACGTTGCGGCCCCGATCGACGACATTGCTGTAGCGCGCGTCGTAGATGACGACCGTGTTGAGGCCATGGATATTGAGCGCGGACTGCCCCGCAGCCGTCATGGCCAACAACCATGGACGATCGACCTCGCCTTCCAGAAACGGCCTGATGACGCGTATCGGCTCTCCCCCGTGATAGAACGCCGTCGTCAGGCCGGGCCACCGCTCGCCCAAAGCAGAGGCCAGCTGTTCGACCTCTCTACGAGTGGGAACGAACACCGCTACACCGCGTCGTTCCTTGATCATCCGTCGGATATAGCGATCGTCGAGGAAGTCGGCCGGACGGCGCGCAACCACTGTCACTTTGGCCTTGAGTGAGGCATCGAAGGCATACGACTGGAGAACCTCGGCACTGTCCAGGTACTTCCGGTAGAAAGCTGGGTCCACCGTGGCGCTGAGCCAGATGAAGCGGCATCGAGCCCGCTTGCCCAGCGCCAGCACCAATTCCAGTTCGGCGCTGGTCTGGTGGATTTCATCCGCGATCAGGGTGTCCCGTCCCGTAATCAGGTCGTCCTGGAACCACCGGCGCGCGATCCCGGTCGTCACGATTACGACGTTCCACCCAGGTGTCTCGGGAGTCGCCTCTCGCTCACGATTGACCACGCCGACCTCGAGCGGCTCCTGGAGGATTTCCTCGGCGATGGACCGTATCCCCAGAGTCTTGCCCGTGCCCGTCCCGGCCACGATACCGAATCCTTTCCCCTCGCGTGCCCATTGCCGCAGTTCCGTACCGTGTTCTCGTTCCAGGACCGTGTCCACGTGGGCGTGCAGCGCCAACTCTATCGTCTCACACGCGGCACGCGTAGGTGCGATCACGATGATCCGCCCGCGTGGGTGTGGAGCGCGGCGATAGGCATCGGGATCGGGAGGAAGGAGGTGATTTCGGGTCGGATGCACGCGGGGAAGCAACTGCCTTCACGCGGGTAATGGAAGGGGCACAAAGCGAGACACCCCCACGAACGCGGAGGTGTCTCATCTATGAATTCTGGTGCCCAAAGGCACTCTTTGGGAGGGGGCCCGATCGGTCTATCGCGCGCGGACCCGAGAGGAATGTCGTCTTACATGACGTTCCTCGATCCGATAGACGCGCCCGTTTCGTACCCACACGACAACGGGCCTGAGCGTCGGGTTCCCCCGCGTTGGACCATCGGCCCAGACACGATGGTAATAGTGGCCGCCCCGGACATAGAGCGTCATGGGACGAAAACCGCGTCGGCGCAGCCAGCGGCGCCCCTCACCGTACGACTTTCGCAGCGGGCGGACGCGCGAGCGGAACCGTTGGTAGCGCTCGACCACCACCAAACCGCGTCGCGGGAACCAGCGAACCACGTCGAGTCCGTTTCGGCGGTGGCGGAATCTCGGCCGCCTGTCAATCACCTCACTGTGGTATCGTGCGTCACTGATAACCACATCGGCAGTAATACGTTGACCTTGAGCGCTCGCCGGAAAGAGCATCATTCCCAGAGCCAAGGAGCGCACGATTTTCCCTTGCATGGTAGCCTCCTCGTTCAGTCACACGACCTTGCATGAAAGCCAACTCCGTGCCAGAGGCGTAAGATCAATTGAATAAACGACTTATGGGGACAATCCGCTTCTCGGGACCGTCCTCACGAGAGGACACCTCAGCAACTCATTGGAGGGTCTTTACGGATGATCGGGAGGCACAGCCCAGGGAAAACGATCACAGATCGGCTTGTAATGACAACTCATTGTCGCGAAAGGAATTACATCTTTGGTGGCTTCTCGGGAGACGAGCGATGGGCTGGGCGGGCCAAGTCTATTCCCCGTACGCAGCGCCTACCCAGAACTCGCACGGTGGTCCGCCAGCTCGGTCAGGATCATGTGGACCGGTATGTCGCGTGCCGTCATTGGGACCCGGTCCACAATCTGGGACTCGAAGGCCAATCCGAGGAAGGTAGAGTTGGGGCCCGCGTTACCCAGCAGCGAGTCGTAATAACCGCGGCCGTAGCCGATCCTCCCGCCTCGCAGGTCGAAGGCCAGCCCCGGTACCAGAAAGAGATCCACCGCCCCTGGGGAGCATTGGCGCGCCGGATCCAGCCGGAGATCCTGCCTGGGCTCCCAAAGATCGAATGAGCCAAGCTCCAGCTCGTCGAGTGAGCGAATCAGGCATATCCCCAAGGTCGGACCGTCCCGGTACACGACGGCGGTTGGCGCCTGGCGGGCGAGCCGGCCCTCGAGGAGCCCACGGGTCTCCACTTCGGACCCGATCCCCACATAGCTGGCCACGACAGGTGCCACCCGATACTCCTGCAGGCCTTCCACGCGGCGCTGGATGGCCAAACTCTTGGCGGGTCGGCCCGGCTCGCGCTCACGTCGGTCGCGGGCTTCCTCACGTAGCCTCTGCTTTGCATCCATGGACGCAATATGATCCAACCTGCCCGGAGCAGCGACCGTTTGCGGGCCCCGATCCTCCACTACCGCCCTCCCAGCCGCGACCGTACCTTTCCGCCATGGGCCACCACGGGGCCCATTGCTTTCTCACGTGAAGGACAAGAAGTGTGAACGGGACATTTCAGGTTACCGTCAGTAAAGACTATCTCGCATTCTCCGCGGCACATTTCATCACGTTTCGGGGTCACAAGTGCGAGTCTCTGCACGGCCACAACTACCGGGTTGGTGTCACGGTAACTGGCCAGGTAGATCCCGAATGCCAGTTCGTCCTCGACTTCGCCATTCTAAAACAAATCCTCAAGCCGATGGTCGATACTATCGACCACAAGGTGTTGCTTCCTGCCAAGAGCACCAAGCTGGAGATCGAAGAGTCGGACGACGGCCTCACGGTTATCTACCTCGGTGCACCGCGTTTCCGCTTTCCGACATCGGATTGTGCGCTCTTGCCGATATCGAACACCACTGCTGAAATGTTAGCTGAGTACTTCGCGATCCAAGTTCAAGGCGAGTTGGCACACCGGGGCTTCCATCATCTGGACTGGTTGGCCATCGAAGTTGAAGAGAGCCCCGGGCAGACCGCCACCTACCGCGCCGCTCTCGCGCCTGGCAACCGGGACCACGAAGAGACCCTTTCGTATTCGTCAGCATCGAGTCCGCACCACGCCTGACTGCGCGGAGGAGGACGGATAACATGGCTATTCCCGACATTCATACTGCTGAGACGATCGCCGGTCCGCTTGCCGAGCTTCCAGGATGGGCCTTCGGCGACAACCTGATCTACCGTGAGTTTCAAACCGACGGATGGCCCACGACCCTGATGGTGGTCAACGCCATCGGATTCGTATGCGAGGCTGCCGACCATCATCCCGACCTCATGGTAACCTGGGGCAAAGTCGTGGTGAGCCTCAGCAGCCACCGGGCCGGTGGGGTCACGGACTTCGACCTGGCAATGGCACGTCACATAGACGAGGTGGTTCTGTGGAGGCCGGGGGCCGATTCGCCGCTGCAGGGTACTTCCCGTCCGTTCGTCCAGGGAGGCTGAGGATCGACGGTCTTCCCCACATTGAAGCTCTTGCCCTGGAACTCGACCCGGTGCAGTGCGCGGCCCTGGTCTTGGATCTTCCCTACCCTCTTCTTCTCGACAGCAGTTCGCACGACCCGAATCTGGCCCGCTTTTCCTTCGTAGCGGCCGATCCGGCCGTCGTGATTCGGGGCCAGGGCCGGGACACCGCCGTCTGCCACCGTCACAAAGGATCGACTTGGCACCCCGTGCCCGGTGACGCACTTGCCGTCTGCCGCGATGTCATGGCCCCATTCGCCACCGATCCCGTTTCGTTCCTTCCCCCGTTTCAGGGAGGGATGGCGGGTTATCTCGGCTACGAGTTCGCTAGGGTGCTCGACCGTGTACCGCCTCCCCGGGTCCGGGACCTACCCCTGGCCGATGCGCTCTTGTGTCTCTACGACTGGGTGATCGCTTGGGACCATCAAACCGGCGAGGCATGGATCATCTCGACCGGCATCCCGGCCACGGGTCATGAACGAGCCGAACGTGCGCGAGAGCGCCTGCGATCCATCCGTAAGCGGCTGACTGATCAGTCGCCGGCCCGAATGAGCGGCGGGTCGGTGCCCATGACCTCGGGGGTGGCAAAGCCGCTCGTGGTCCCCCCCCCATCCCCTGAGGGGCCACCGTTACGTTCGACATTCACTGCTGCCGACTACCGTAACGCGGTAGCCCAGGTACGGGAGTTCATCCTTGCCGGAGACATCTTCCAGGCCAACTTGTCGCAGCGTTTCGATGCCCCGCTCCCGCTCCCACCGTTCGACACATACCGTGAGCTGCGGGCTAACAACCCGGCACCGTTCGGCGCGTTCTTCCAGACCGGAGAAGCCGCCGTATTGAGCATCTCCCCCGAGCGGTTCCTCAGCTTGGATCCCAGGGAGGGTCGAGTGGAGACCCGGCCAATCAAGGGAACCAGGCCGCGCGGCAGCGAGCCCGGCATCGATGAACGCCTGGCGCAGGAGCTTCTGGTAAGCGAAAAGGATCGGGCGGAAAACGTGATGATCGTCGATTTGTTGCGTAACGATCTCTCACGAGTGTGCCGGGCGGGAACGATAACGGTGTCGGAGCTTTGTTCCCTCGAGCGTCATCCTACGGTCCACCATCTCGTTTCCACCATCATCGGTAGACTCACTCCGGGGGAGGACGCCTTCACCTTGCTCCGGGCGGCCTTCCCCGGGGGCTCGATTACGGGGGCCCCCAAGATAAGAGCCATGGAGATCATCGCCGCCCTCGAACCAACGGCCCGCCATGTGTATTGCGGATCGATTGGTTACATCAGCCTGACCGGGGCGATGGACACCAGTATCGCCATTCGAACGGCGGTGGCCGCCCGCGGGCGTCTGTACTTCAGTGCCGGAGGCGGGATCGTCGCCGATTCAGATCCGGAAGCGGAGTACCGCGAGACGCTCGACAAGGCCCATGCCTTTCTCCATCTGCTCAAGGCGGAGAGCATTTCCAACATGGCGCCCTCATGATCCTGTTGATCGACAACTACGATTCATTCGTCTACAACCTCGCCCGGTACGTTACGGACCTGGGCGAGTCGGCAATGGTGTACCGTCACGATGCCATCACGGTGAGCGACATCGAAGGGATGGCGCCGAGCCACGTCATCATCTCACCCGGCCCGGGTACCCCGGCCGAAGCCGGCGTATCCGTCGAGGTCGTGCAGCAGTTGGGCCCTCGGATTCCCGTTCTGGGCGTCTGTCTGGGCCACCAATGCATTGGGGCCGCATACGGGGCGCGCATCGTGCGAGCCCGCCATCCCATGCACGGGAAGTCGTCGCATATCGATCATCAGGGCAGCGGGCTGTTCGAGGGTCTGCCTAACCCCCTGGTAGCGGCGCGGTATCATTCCCTCGTCATCGATCCTGAGACGGTTCCGGGTGATCTGGAAGTGGTGGCCACGTCCGACGACGGAGAGATCATGGCAGTCCGGCACCGGGATCATCCCGTTTGGGGCGTGCAGTTTCACCCGGAGTCGGTCCTGACCCAGTGGGGCTACCATATGCTCCACCGGTTCCTCCGGCCCGATCGGGGCGTGCCCCGGGACGTGCCGAGTGAGGCGGATTGGGTTACGAGTTGAGTTGCGACTGACAATAGACAAACGACAGCGTTCCGGACGCGTCGATCGTCCCGTGTTTCAATCGCCCAGACTGACGCCTAGCTGACGGGCTGTGATGACGGTGTCGGAGTCGAGGGAGACAAGCTTTGGCTGACCGACGACATTGGCCAGCGGCACAAGCCCGATATCGGGTGGGTTGTAACACACCATGGTCCCGAACGCCCTGTCAGCCAGCGCACGAACGGCTGCGGTGCCGAACAGAAGGCCGAGCAATCGATCGGAACTGGTGGGGGCGCCGCCCCGTTGCAAGTGCCCAAGAACCAGGCAGCGGGTCTCCTTGCCGGTGATCTTGGCGATGGCGTCGGCCACTTCGCTGCCGATTCCACCGAGACGAGTCGCGCCGCCAACTCGCTGGCCCTCCGCAATGACCTGTTCGCCGGCAACGGGCCGAGCACCTTCGGCGACCACCACGATGCTATAGCGCAAGCCCCGACCCTCACGTTCAGTGATCTTGTCGCACACCTTCTGAATGTCGAACGGGATTTCCGGAATGAGGATCACGTCGGCGGTGGCGGCCACCCCGGCATACAGCGCAATCCACCCGGTGTCTCGCCCCATGAGTTCGACAACCATGACGCGATCATGTGCCTCGGCCGTGGGGTGGAGTTTGTCGATCGCCTCGGTGGCCGTCGTCAAGGCCGTATCGAACCCGAAGGTCCGCACCGTCCCGGCGACATCATTGTCGATCGTCTTGGGTACACCGACGATCGGCAACCCTTTTTGAGATAATTGATAGGCGATATGCAGGCTCCCGTCGCCGCCAATGGCCACGAGCGCCTCAAACCCTCGTTCCCGAAACCGGGCCAGGAGTTCGTCCGACCGGTCTACTTCGGTTTCCACTCCCTGGGCATCTTTTTCGACCCATCGGAACGGATTCCCCCGGTTGGTCGTTCCCAGGATCGTCCCGCCCAGGTGGGTGATCCCCCGCACCTCATCGGGTCCCAACCGGATCACCCCTTCGCCGGTCATGAGCCCCTGGTAGCCGCGACGGATCCCGTAGCATTCCCAACCCAGGTTGTGCGCGGCGAGAACGACGGCTCGGATGACGGCGTTGAGCCCGGGGGCATCACCCCCACCGGTCGAGATCGCGATACGCACGCTATTGCCGGTCCTTCCTCAACCGAGCTCGGCCCGCACCAAGTCCAGGACTTCGCCAGGGTTGGCGTGACGTCCAACCGACTTCTTGGAGAAGACAAGCTTCCCGTCGACCTCGACCTCGAACGCTCCGCCGGATGATTCCAGGAGCTGGACGTCGCATTTGGAAAAGGCCTGTTTCAACTCCGCCGCCAAACTGGCGGCGCGCGGTTGGTAGTTTCAAACGACGCAGTATTCGATGCTGATCTTCATAGGTGCGCGGTGCGCGGTGCGCGGTGGGCAGGCCACCGGCCCGGCGCTGGGCTGAGGTTGGGCGTGCGGCGGTTCTCTCGAGACCGTGACGAACCAAGTCCTGCAGGGGAATCGTACCTCCGTCCAGAAAAGATGCCAAGGGTCCAGAGGCTGTCTTGCAGTCCGCCTCCCCACAAGGCAACCTGAGAGGGTGACCCGGGTGTTTCGGGTTGGGGCGGGCACGACCGGACGCTAGATTGGGAGACCTTGACCAGGGCACGGCGCTTGCCGGATCGACAGGTATTATGGGCAGATTTCGATTCCTCTATCTCACCCCTCTTCTCCTCGCAGGCCTGTGGGGCACGGGCCTGACGGCACAGGGCTCGGCCAACTGGGGCAACGAGTTGGCTCTGCCTCCCGGGACAGAGGCAACGAGTGACAGCGCCGAGGCCGTCATCGCTTGGCCGGCGCCGCCGTTGCTGAAACCGCCGGCGAGTGTCAGGGCGCTCTACCTCAACGCCTGGGTCTTCGGCGGTCGCCGGTTTCACAATCTGGTTGCTCTCGCCGACACGACGGAGATCAACGCCTTCGTCATCGATGTGAAGGACGACACTGGCTATCTGACCTACCGATCGGCAGTGCCCACAGCGATCGAGATCGGGGCGAACAACGAGCGTCGGGCGAGGGACACCAGGGAGCGCCTCCGCCTGATGCACGCCAAGGGCATCTATCCGATTGCCCGCATCGTCGTCGCCAAGGACCCTTTGCTGGCCCAACAGAAGATGCACTGGTCGGTCCGTCACGCAGACGGAGGCCTGTGGAGGGATCGCCTGGACTTCGCCTGGGTGGACGCCTTCAACGACTCTGTGTGGATCTACGCCGCGGACCTGGCCGAAGAAGCCATGAGCATGGGGTTCAGCGAAGTGCAGTTCGATTACGTGCGCTTCCCGGACGAGCCCCAATCCCGGCTGAAGAGTGCCATCTTTCCGGCCCGGGGCCAGGGGGAGAGTACTCGTAGCGGCGTGGCACGGAACCTCGAATTGCTGCGCGAGCGCATGCACGCGCTGGGAGCACCCTTCACGATCGACGTGTTCGGCATGACCGCCAGCACCGACGTCGACCTCGGCATCGGGCAGGTATGGGAAGACCTCGTCACCACAGCAGATGTGGTGCTCCCCATGGTCTACCCCAGCCACTACTACCACAGTTTCTACGGGATCAAGCACCCCAACAGCCAACCGTACAAGGTCGTGCGGCACGCCATGCAGGACGCCCTCGAGCAAAACGAGCGCTACGGGGTCACGACCGAAATCAGACCCTATCTCCAGGCGTTCACCCTGGGAAAGCCCCGCTACACACCGTGGTACATCCGGGAACAGATACGGGCCGCAGAGGAGCTGGGCATTTATTCGTGGGTGTTGTGGAACCCTCGTGGCGTATATGCGCCGGGAATCTTCCGGCCGAAGGAGCCGGAGGGCAGCGGGGGCAGCGAGGGCAGCGAGGGCAGCGAGGGCAGCCCAAGGGACTAATCAGCCCAACCGCGTGCAGCACAACCCCCTTACGACTCGTTATCGCTCGACGACGGCCTCCTGGGGCTCCCAGGCGGTGATGTATCCGGCGAGAGCGCTTGCGACGGTGGTGTAAGGACTGGCGAGGTAGAGTTGTCCGGGACCGGACCGCCCGGGGAAGTTGCGGTTGATGGCGCTGATGGTCACGGTCTCCCGATCGTAGGACACCCCGGGGCCGGCGTTGATGCAGGCGCCGCACGACGGTTCGATGATCTCCCCCCCGACCGCCTGGAAGATGTCGACATACCCCTGCTGTTCCGCATACCGTTTCACATCCTGGCTCCCGAACTGAATGAAGAACTCGACGTCGGGATGGACGCGCTCCCCGGCTTCAGCAGCTTCGCGCAGGACCGTGGCATACATGTCCATGTCTTCTTTCTTGCCCGCGGTACAGCTACCGGCATACGCGATATCGACCTTGATCTTCTTACCCAACTCGTCGATGAATAGACCGTTGCCCGGGTCGCCGGGAAGGGCGATCATCGGCTTCAACGAGGTGGCGTCGATCTCGATCACGGCCTCATACTCGGCATCCGGGTCGGAGTACAGCCCCTCGAGCAACGGCTCCACCTCGGATCGCCTCATGCCGCGCTCCGACACCAGATAATCCACCGTGACGCCGTCAGGTTTGATGATGCCGGTGAACGCACCCACTTCCGCCGCCATGTTGGTCATCGTGGCCCGCTCGTCTACCGAGAGGGCTGCGACAGCCTCGCCGGCATACTCCACCACCTGGCCGATGGCCTGACCGTCCTTGACGTAGGGTTGCCGCAGGATCTGGAGCATGAAGTCCTTGGCAGTGACATTCACCGGTTTCGAGCCCCCAACGCGCACGAGAACCTGCGCGGGCACCTTGAGGCGGACATCCTTGGTGAGCCAGGAGTTGAAGATTGCCGTGGTCCCAACGCCGAACGCTACGCACCCGACGGCACCCGAATGCGGGGTGTGGCTATCGCTCCCGATGATCACTTGGCCGGGCAACGCGTGCTGTTCGAGCATCTTGGAATGGCAGATCGCTTCGGATCCCTGCACGACCACGTTGCGGCCCAGGCGCGGCAATTCCCCGTAGAGCTTGATCCCCTGCTCGGCCGAGAATTCCTCCTGCTTCTTCTTGAGCTCCAGCGCTACATCGAGGAGACCGGCGGCCTTGCGCTCGTCGGTCATCGCCAGTTCGAGAAAGGTGAGGTGATCCCGAAAGAAGAAGATTGATTCAGGGTCAACCACTTTTTCGTCGGGACCCACACAGTCGCGCCAAAAAATGGCCGACATCGGCGTCACATATTCGTGGCTGAACCGGATGTCGGTTCGGATGAAGCCCTCGTCGCCCGGCTTGACCGACGCAATGCCGATCTGGTCACCGGCGAGATCGACCACCCAATGCCGGGCGATGATTTTCTCGGCGAGCGTCATCGGCCGCGGCCGGGTATCCGGCATGGGGACCGTGACCTTGCCCTGCAGGCGCGCCACGTTGTACTGCAACAGCCCCCCATACTCGATGATGCCTCGGGTGATATCCCCCTCGCCTTCCGTGAACACGGTGAGCGGGATCGCGTCGCCACGGCGCACGGCTTCCAGCAGGGAAAAATCGGTGGTGGTCAGGATGCCGAGGTTCTGGCAGTTCTCCCGGTAGATACGTTCGATGTTTTCCGCGACGACCAACTTGATACCGGCACACATTTCGGCGTACGGCGACTGCTCGCGACTGGAGCCCTTCCCGCGGCGCTTGCCGCTAACCGACGCCACGAACCCCCCCTCCCTCACAGAGGACCGTGTGACCGGGAATTCCTCCCCACACTTGAGCCCCAAATAGGGGAAATCCCCCAGGGTTTCGTCATAGTAGTAGCAGATATAGGCAGGCGTGATTTCGTCGGTCGAGATATCATCCCGAAGTTTCATCGCCGGCTCCCACGCGAGGTCCACGCCCTCGAGTTGTTGCCGGACGAGCGCCGGGTCCCCCGTCAGAAACAGAATGCGACCTTTTAGGGTTACATGGTCGGGCCGTTGGTGCACTTCACGATTCTTCAGGCTTTCGAGCATCGCATCGGTTCTCCTTGGGCCTGGAAAGATGCCCCGGTGTCAGAACCGGAGCAAGGAGTTGGCGCCGTGCGGGAGGGTGATTACCCTGCATTGAAGGCCTCTTTTGCCCCGTGGATCAAGGATCTAACCCTGCTCATTCCCAACACTCGGGCCCTGGGCTCCTGGTCGGTACTCGCCGCCGCGACGAGTTGCGCCATGACGCACACGACGCCGGGCGCGCCGGACCGGATCCATATCGGACCGGTGAGCCGGTTCGCGGAGCGGTCAATCACCGAGAGTTCCGGCGTGGCGGTGAGCCGACAGTTCCCCGGCGTCATCTGGACACACAACGACGGCGGGAGCGGGCCATTGGTGTACGCCACCGACACCATGGGGCGGAATCACGGCTCGTTCGTCGTGGCCGATGTCAGGAATATCGACTGGGAAGCGATGGCCATCGGGGCCTGCGGGGACCACCAGTGTCTGTACTTGGGTGACGTAGGCGACAACAAGGTGCGCCGGGAAAGCGTCACGATCTACCGGATACGTGAGCCGACTCCTCAATCCCCCGTCGCCGACTCGGCCTTGCCCATCACCGGGGTAGAGCGATTGGAGTTCCGGTATCCCGATGGTCCGCGGGATGTAGAGGCGATATACGTCGACCCGGGAGGGGGTATCTACCTCATCACGAAGACGACGAAAGAAGCCGTCCTGCGATACCGGCTACCGGCCACATGGTGGGATCAGAAAGACTCGAGGACTGCTGAGCCGTTAGGACCATTTCCCATCGACCCCGGCACGAGCCGCCTCGCCGCCGTGACCGGCGCGGATCTGTCCCTCGATGGCTCGATGCTGGTGGTACGAACGTATCGTGAACTGTTCTTCTACGCCGTCGAGGCCGACGGACATGTGGGAGATGGCCCGATGGCCACCTGTCCGATTCTCGGAATCGAATCTCAGGGAGAGGCGGTGGCCTGGCTCGACGACCGGCGGGTGGTCCTGACCAGCGAACGAGGGGTGATGGGCAGAGGTACCATCATGGTCGTGCATTGCCAGCTGTCCGCTTCGGCCAGCCAAACCGGGGCTGTGCCTTGAGCGGTTTGAGCGCCCCTGAGCATCTGTCCCCGCGGCAATGTCACAACCATTCCGCCTTCAGCCAGTCGCGGATTCCAGCAGCCAGCACCGCATTGCCACGCACGTTGGGATGACCGTTGTCCTGGTAGTACAGATCGTCGAGCGACTCGCCGGTTTCGGCCATGTGGGTGAGCAGAAATTCCTTGGTATCGAAGACCGTGATGCCCAACTCCGCGAAAGTCTCCCGCAGGAACGACGCCCGCCACGACTCGTCCTCGAATTCCGAAAGACCATAGAAGATGACGCCGTAAAGTGGCAACCCCAGCCCACGCATTTCATCACGCATAGCGCGCATGATCCGGGCATTCACCACCAGTTTTAGCTCCTGTTTCTTGGTGTACCCCCGGATCCGGTTGAACATCCGTTGGGGAAGAATGCCGCGGGCACGAAACAGGAGGAAGCGTCCCAGGTAGCTCTTCACGGCGGGCGGATGTTCCTCGATGTACGTCAGGGTGTTGGGCAAGATCGGGAGGTTTTCCAGCGCCAGGCTGTCGCCGTGCAGGCGATATACCGGCTTCTGCCCGCTCCGAAATCCCAGGATTGTGCGATCGAGATCAGCCGTCAGAATCCCCACGATCCCTATGGGGTGGTCGAACTGGCCGACGGTGTTCATCAGACGCAGATGGATCTGCCCAACACCGTAGCCGCCAACGCCATAGTTCAACACGGAGTAGGCCGGCAACAGCCGATCCAATACCTGGGGAAGCCGATCGGCGGCGGGCGTCGCACCACCCACGAAGGAGTTGCCGTAGAACAGGATCGGTCGTGCCAAGTCCTCGACCCGGTATGGTACAGCGCTGATCAACCCGAGGGGATTTTCCGGGGTCACCGCCGGAGCCCAGCCAAACAGGGGATGGTAGACGCCCACCCGCTGAGCTCGCTGACCCGTCCCGAATAGGAAGGCGAGTTTCCAGTAATCGTCGTCGAAGTCGGCATCCGCAAACCGCCATGGGTACCGTAAGCGCTCGATTTGCAGGGACTCACTGAAGAGCCCGACCCGGAACACTCCTTCCAGGGCCCCTAGTGCCAGAGCCGTCGAGAAGAGAACCAGCCCGATCTTCACTGCGACTTCGCGCCTGTTGATCATGACCCTCATTTCGTAGCGGGATGTTGGCATAGGGTACGTCCGACCGGCGTCACTGACAAGCAACCTCCAGCATTCAGGTCGGAAGCGAATGGTCCCATTTGCAGGGCAAGGATGCCAGATTCCGGGCATGTCGAGACGCTGGTTGCTCGCCGTCCCACTGCTGGCCGGATTGGTGTTCCTGCTGGACTGGGGCTCCTCGGAGCCCTCGCCCCATGTGGCGGAGCGTCTCCGAGCCGGTGATGTCTTCCTGCGGGGTATTCGAGGCGGCGAGGGCGACACCACCTTGCTGCTGCTCCACGGGTATGCGGAGTCTCTCATGGCCTACCGACCGACGTTCGATCGATTGGCCAATCGGACTGGCGTCGTGGCCGTCGATCTGCCAGGCTTCGGCCTGAGCGACAAACCCCCCGGGAATTACGACCTTGAGACCTATGTGGGCCGGATGTCCGCCTTCATCGACCAACACATCCCCGGACCCGTGGTTGTGGTGGGCCATTCCCTGGGCGGCGAGGTCGCGGCGGCGCTGGCGCTGGACCGGCCTGACCGGATAGTGGGAGTGGTCCTGATCGCCTCGGCGGGTTACGGATTGGGTCCCACCGCCACCGCGATCACCCAGGATGGCGCCGGCGTTTTGGGATGGGTCAACGCAGCGGTGGGCGAACTGGTCGTTTCCCTGCACGATCCGGCCTGGATGTCGGAACCCGAGGCGTGGCGTGACTACGACCCACTCCTCGACCCGGCGTTTCGGTCCGCGTCAGCAAAAGTCCTGCGGGAATTTGACTTCGCGGCACTGCGCACGAGGTTCCATGAGATCCGGCAGCCCACGCTCATCATATGGGGTAGGCGCGACCCGACGATTCCCTTTGCCTACGGCGAGGCGATGGCCAAAGCGATCGGCTGCAGCCGTATGATCCCGATCAACCGCACCTTGCACCGGCCACACCAGACCGAACCGGACATGGTCGCCGACGCCATTCTCCGGTTTCTGGACGACCCCCCTGCGTGTGACTCGAACCGGGGTGCTCCTGCACCCGAGGAGCGCGAATGAGATGGCCTTCGTCAGTGATGGCCTTGGCATTGGCCGTAGCGGCGTGCGGGGACAACCCCGTCGTCACGCTGGTCGACAGCGCTGGAGACCGATTGGCCGACGCGGTCAATCCCAACACCATGTGGGCGGCGTTGGAGTTTCTTTCGCACGATGCCCTCGAGGGACGTGCACCGGGCACGCGCGGGGGCGAACTCGCCGCCCTATACATCGCCGCCGAGTTCAGGCGGCTGGGACTCGAACCCGCGGGCGACAACGGGTCGTTCTTCCATCAGATACCCGTCATTTCCCTCACCCCGACACCCGTGGTCTCCCTCACCCGACCAGGTAGACGCGCAGAACGACTCCGGTACCGGGAGGACTTCGTCCTATGGTCCATGCTGGATGAACCGTCGGTGGCCGCTCAGGGGGAGATTGTCTTCGTTGGCTACGGGATCGTCGCCCCCGAGTACCAGTGGAACGACTACGTCGACGTAGATGTAACCGGCAAGGTCGTTCTCGTTCTGGTCAACGACCCCGGGCTGGTTGACACCACGCTGTTCCGTGGCGAGGCGCTCACCTACTACGGCCGGTGGACCTACAAGATCGAAGAGGCCGCCCGGCATGGAGCTGCCGGGATTCTTCTGGTACACACCCCCGAGAGCGCAACCTACGGCTGGGGCACGGTTGCGGGTTCGTGGACCGGTCCACAGGTCCGCCTCGAATCGTCGCCCACGTCCCTTCAGGTTGCAGGGTGGTTGTCGGAGGAGGTTGCCGCCCGTCTACTGGAGCCGATCGGCTCCTCGGTTGGCGAGGTGCTGGTGACCGCCGCACGTGGTGACTTCAGCTCCGCACCGCTCGAGGCTCGAGCGGTCACCACCATCAGTAGCACCATCGAGCGCTCCACCACGGTCAATGTCGTCGCGCGACTCACTGGGTGGGGATCCGATCCCGACGAAACGGTCCTGATCGGCGGCCACTACGACCACCTCGGCATCGGCATGCCGGTTGGCGGCGACTCGATCTACAATGGAGCGGTGGACAACGCGTCCGGGACTGCGGCTGTCATCACCGCGGCCGAAGCCTTCGTGACCAGCGGCGTCAGACCCGATCGCTCCATCCTCTTCATGGCGTTCGGTGCCGAGGAATCCGGGTTGTTGGGGTCCAAGGCGTTCGTCACCCGCCCTCCCCCCCCGATGGCACTCAGGGATCTGGCGGCGGTATTCAACCTGGACGAAATGAATCTGTACGGAATAACTGCGGACGTCTCTGCCCTGGGGATCGACCAGTCCTCCCTGGGTGACAATTTTGCTGCGGCGGCGAGAATCGAGGGCCTGGACGTATCGGTGAATCGGGACGCAATTCTCAAAGGCTACTTCTTCCGATCCGACCATTTCCCGTTCGTGCTTGCCGGGATTCCGTCGCTGTCCCTGCAGTTCGGCCAACATTACGTCAGCCGAGATCCAGGCTGGGGATCCCAAGTGGAAGCGGAGTACGGAACGACTCGCTACCACCAGCCGGGCGACGAATTGCTCACTTGGTACACGACGGATGGGGCCGTGCAGCAACTTCGGGTGGTCCTGCGCGCCGCCCTGCGAGTGGCGGAAGCGTCCCAGCCACCGACCTGGGTGGAGGGATCGGAATTCAAGGCCGCGGGGGATGCGAGGCTGCAGCCGTAGCGGGAGCCTCAAGAAGTCTGGTCTCGCGACTCCTCTTCCAGTTCGATGCCAAGCCCGTCAGCGATCCGGTTCACGAATGCGAAGTAGGCGGTCACGGTAGCGAGGTCATGAATGGCCACATCGTCAAACCCGTTCTGCCGCAACCGATCAACGTCATGGGCCGTCATGGCGCCGGGATCCTCGGTGAGCTTGAGGGCGTAGTCGAGTAACGCTCGGTCGGCCGGCGGCAGGGACATTTTCCGATAGTCGTCAACCAACCCTCGTACGAAACCCGCCGCATCGAGGTCTTCTTCTTCCCGCTCCAGAATGCCACGGAGGCCCGCTCCGTGATGCGCCGTTCAGTAGCGGCATCCGTTGACGGCCGACACCACCACCGCCACCATCTCCCGCTGCCTCCGCGACAGTGGACTTGGTCGCCGCATGACCTCTATGTAGAGGTCGTAGTGCCGTCGCATGACACGGGGATGCACCCCGTGAATCCGGATGATGTTGTCACGATCCTTCACCCGGTCTCGCTCGGGAATGTCCAATTCTGGAACGTACGGGATATAGGCCATGCTGTGCTCCCGGTAGTGTCCTGCCCACGGGCCAATGTTGGTACCTTCAACTTGTTGAAATAGTGCGAGTTACACAACTGGCCTAGTCCCAGGGCAACTGTGTCACTATAATTGCGCCCGTCCGCACCCATATCTTCACGGAGGCCGTCACTGGAACTCCCGAACCAGCACCACGTACCTCTGACCTGGCTCCTGGAACATGGTGGGCCGACCATCCGGCATCGGACCATCCGTGAATTGGCCCCCGAGGGGTCCGTTTCTCCCAAAACGGCCCAAGAGGCCGCGGATGGGGTCACGGCCTACAAGGCGGCCAGCAGCATCGCCAAGAAACAGCGACCGGCGGGGGTGTGGGCGAGCAACATGATGGGGCTTGCCCCGTCGGCGGCTCTGGGGATTCGAGACGTCGGCACGATAGCCCAGTACCGGCGATTGCTGCAACTCGGCTGGCCTGCCGGAGATCGGACGTTCAAGTTGACCACCCGAGTCCTGTTCCGGCTCTTGTCGCGCGACCCGGATCCAGCGCTCCTGTTCGAGTTCCGCAAGGCGGTCAAAGCGGCTCCCCAGTCAGAGGGGTGGGCTCGCGACACGCTTCGAGAGTCGGCCTCAGCCGCTCTCGCAGAAGCAGGCTTCAACGCAGACCCCCGGCTCCGAGGTTCGGCCCACAGGATCATCTCGGCGGTCTCACAGTTCCTCCGCAGCCCACAGGCTTTGAAGCCTCTGGCAACAGTCGGCCGGCAGCGGGTGTTGGACGGAAACGCCTACCCCCCAACCTGGTACTCCGTGGCCATGATGGCCTCGATGCCGCGACTGCAGCGAGAGAGGGCCGGTTTCACCGAACGTCTGGGGCAGTACCTGGCTCATGCACCGCCCAAGCACACGTTCGCCCTAAAACTCGGCAAGAAATCGCTCAAGCCGGCCCACATCCTGCTTGGCAACCCGATTCAAGCCGACGGCAGGGGCGTGGCAAAAGACATCCCCCTGGCACTGTACTACATCGAACTCATGAGCAGGATCGGGATCCTCAATACCGCCCCGGTTGCCACGCGGGTCTTGGCAAGACTGCTCAAGGACTGTGACGGTACAGGCATCTGGCACCCCAAGAATTTGCGATCCCAGCCCAAGGCGAAGGATCCGGCATCGTACCACTACTATCCGCTATTGGCGGTGAGCAAGGTGGCCGAATCGCGGCAAGCGGACATCACGTTCCGGCTGGCCTTGATCGCCAAACTCCTGGACTGGCAGCTCGCGTTCGACTAGCGATAACCCACATAGTAGCTTGCCTATCCCAAGTTGGTAGCTCATACTACTACCACCATGCCCAAGGTGGATCTCACTCCATTCGGTTTCACGCCGACCGAAAGCCTCGTGTACCATGTGCTGTTGGCGCACGGCCCCGGGACGGGCTACGCCATCGCTCGCGCCGCTCGCCTAGCCAGGGCCAACGCCTACGGCGCCCTGGAGGGCCTCAGGTCGAAAGGCGCCGCCAACGCCGATGAGGGACGGCCAAGGCGATACCGTCCCGAGCCTCCTCCCGTTCTTCTCGCCCGGATCGCTAGTCGCCAGAACAAAGCAATCGATAGCCTCGCGGCGGCGCTCGAAGATCTTTCCGCCCCGCATTCGCCCAGTTTGGTGGAGATCGATTCGGTCCGGGCGGCGCTGCGACTGATCAGCCACGACATAGCCAGGGCGGAGCATTCTGTTGAGCTGGTTGCCCCATCCGATGCATTTCCTCTGTTGACGCCAGTCTTGCGTCGGGCGGCCAGTGCGGAGTTGGCGATGCATTTGAGATCCGTAGGACGTGTTGAAGGCTCGCCGTTCACCGCGCTCGAACCGATTGCAGGCGGTTATCGGTGGCCGGGCATGCCGCTCATATCCGTGGTGGATGATCGAACGGCCGTCATCGCTGCCCGCCAGGGTAACGATGTGCGAGGTCACTGGTGCCAAGCGCTGGCTTTTGTAGCCGCCGCACGACTCAGCATCGAACGTTTAGGAACACAATCATGAGCGATGTAGCGAACGACGAACTCAGCGTGGCGTTTCTGAGACTGCAGCGGGAATACATTGCCGAGTTTCCGGCGCGGCTCGCGGAACTGCGGAAGGATATCGCGGCCCTGGGTGCGGGCGAGCCGGACGCCGCCGTATCCATCAAGAGACGGCTTCACAAGCTGGCTGGTTCAGGAGGGTCGTACGGATTTCCGGAGCTGAGCCGTGAGGCACGCGATGCGGAGCAGTGGCTAGGCCAACCCGACGCGGGCCCCGATACTGTGGAACGTTTGGATCAGACCGTCGCCAAGCTGGCCGAGTTGATGGACGAGGCTCCCACGCCAGAGATGCCGGAGGATCAAGGCCGGCCGCTGGATTTTGGATGGCAAGCGCACATCATTGGCCGTGAGCACGGGTTGATGGCCGCCTTGACGGAGACCCTGACGGCGGCGGGATTCAAGGTAACATCCGGTTCGGAATCGAACCAAGCCAACACCATCCCCATCTCGGCCCGACCCGACCTCTTGGTCATCGTCGGCAAGGCCAAGGACTTCGATACTCATGCAACGGCTGCAGCCTGGACCAGCGTACGATCCATCCGTCCTCGGGGCGTGGTGCTCATCGACACCGGGGACAGTTCTGACCGGTTTGGAGCGGTCGCGGCAGGGGTCGATGCGATCTTCCAACCGGGCCAGATCAACACGGACTTCCCCCAGTACGCCAAGACCTTGGCCCGCATCGGCGTTCCCCCTTCGAGCGTACTGTTGGTGGAGGACGACCTCGCGCAAGCGCAGTTGGTCGCGTCGGCCCTGGAGGCATCCAACATCAGGGTCAATCATGCGGAAGATGCGGCACGAGCCCAGGAACTCCTGGCACAAGAGGTTCCCGACCTCATCCTGCTCGACATCGGGCTACCCGACATGGACGGGATCACGCTGGCCCGCCTGATCAGGCAGGACCCGCGGTACAGCCTGCTACCGATCGTCTTCCTGACAGCGCGGGCGTCGATGGCGAGTCATGTCGAAGCGCTGCGGGCCGGCGGGGACGACTTCCTCACCAAACCGATAGACCAGAGCCTCAACCTGTTGCTGCAGGTAGTCATCACCCGGGCCGAGCGCGGACGTCGCATCCGCGAGATGGTCCACAAGGATGGCCTCACGGGGCTGCTCAACCACGCGACTTTGATGACGGAGTTGGAGAACGCAGTGGAGTACGCCAATCGCGGTATCGAATCGTTCACCTTCTTGATGATCGACATCGACCATTTCAAGCGCGTGAACGATCGATACGGACACCTGGTGGGGGATCAGGTCTTGCTCCACGTCGCCCGGATCTTCCAGAGCACGGCGAGGTCGAGCGATGTGATCGGGCGGTATGGCGGCGAGGAATTCGGGATAATCCTGCGACGCAGCAATCAGATCGGGGCTGCCACCGTAGCCGAGAAGCTCCGAACCGCCCTGCGAGAACGGCCGGCCACCACGGAAGACGGCGAACCGATCCCCGTGCAGGTCAGCATTGGAATCGCCAGCTATCCGGAGGACGGCGCTTCCGCGTCGGTCTTGGCGCATGCTGCGGATCTTGCATTGTATCGGGCGAAGTCTCGTGGGCGGGATCGGGTGGAATTGGCCGACCCCGAGGGAGTCGCTGCTACGACTCCCGAGGAGACGCCCGGCGGCGAGGCCTGAGGGGCCCGGCGCTCTAACCGGCTGCTCGCGCCGACAACTCGCCGACCGTTTCTCCGGGATCTTCCGGGAACAATAGCCGACCCTCATGCAACGTGGCACCGCGCAGGGTGAGCGCCAACGCCTCCCCCAACTCGTCCACCAAATGCACCTCGAGTGTCTTCCTGACCTCTTCCGGCAAGTCGTCGAGGTCCGCCTCGTTGTCGGCAGGCAGGACGACCCGGTTGATGCCGGCTCGGACGGCACCTAGAACCTTCTCCTTTACCCCACCGATCGGCAGAACGCGACCCCGCAGTGTGATCTCCCCGGTCATGGCGATGTCGTTGCTGGCGGGGCGCCCGGAGAGGGCGGACACCACGGCGGTGGCCATGGCGATCCCGGCGGACGGGCCCTCTTTCGGCACCGCGCCGGCCGGCACATGAATGTGGATGTCCCGTTCGAACATCTCTTCGTCGATCTGCAGGGCCGCCGCGTGCGTGCGGGCATAAGTCCAAGCCGCCCTGGCAGATTCCTTCATGATGTCACCCAGCTGACCGGTAAGGACGAGGTCACCCTTGCCACGCATCGTCGAGGCCTCGACGAACATGATGTCGCCGCCAACCGGGCTATAGTACATCCCCGTGGCCACACCGATTTGATCACGCTCGGCGGCATGCTCGGGATGCACCTTGGGGCGTCCGAGCACACCGCCGAGATCTTCCGCGTCCACCGTCAGGCGTACGACTTCACCGCTCGCGATACGGCGTGCGACCTTGCGTGCGAGTTTGCCCAGGGCACGCTCCAACTGCCTGACACCGGCCTCGCGCGTATAGGCGGTGATCGTCTCGGCGATGGCCTCGTCGGTCACCTGGAGGCGATCCTCATCGAGGCCGCTTTCGAGAAGCTGGCGCGGCAGCAGGTAGCGCCGCGCGATATGCAGTTTCTCACTTTCAGTGTAGCCGGAGAATTCGACCACTTCCATCCGGTCAAGCAACGCTCCGGGGATGTTTTCGACGAAATTCGCGGTGGCGATGAACAGCACCTCGCTCAAATCGAACGGCACACCGAGGTAGTTATCCGTGAAGCTGTCGTTCTGGGCTGGATCGAGCACCTCGAGCAGGGCACTCGCGGGATCGCCCTGGAACGACACGCCGAGTTTGTCGACCTCGTCGAGCAGGAACACCGGGTTCTTCGCGCCGGCCTGCTTCATCCCCTGAATGATGCGACCCGGCATGGCTCCAACGTATGTGCGCCGGTGTCCCCGGATGTCGGCTTCATCTCTGGCACCGCCCAACGAGATCCTGACGTACTCACGCCCCATCGCGCGGGCGATGGACTTGGCCACCGACGTCTTGCCGACGCCGGGGGGGCCGACAAACAGGAGAATCGGGCCTTTCGGTACTTTGTCATCCTCGTTACCCGTCGTGACGCGCTTGAATTCACCGGTGGCGGACCCCGGAGCCTTGGGGGACTCGACCGCGGGAGCGGCCCCGTCCCCGTCAGAGTCTGACGGAGCCTCCGCAGGAACCTCGAATTCAGCCGATTGGGCCAACTTTTCCTCTGCCTCCGCGCGGAGTTGGCGCACCGCCAGGAATTCGAGCACGCGGTCCTTGACATCGGCCAGGGCGTAGTGATCCTCGTCGAGGATATCGGCAGCCTTGATCAGGTCGAGGTGATCCTCGCTGCGGATCCCCCAAGGCAACTCGGCGACGTTCTCGAGGAACGTCCGGATCACCTGCGACTCCATCGATTCTCGCCCGATACGAGATAGCCGACCGAGTTCGCGATCGATCTCCTTGCGTGCCGCACTGGGAAGCGGAAGGTCATTTAACGTTTTGCGCAACTCATCGAGTTCGTCACCTTCTTCGTCTTCACCCAATTCCTGTTGGATCGTCTTCAGCTGCTCGCGCAGGATCATTTCCCGTTGGCGCTCACCCAGCTCCTCCTGTACACGGGACTTGATGTCTTCCTGAGCGTCCAGCACCGTGACCTGCCGCTGAACATGGACTAGTACCCGCCGCAAGCGCTCCTCAACGGAGAGCGTTTCGAGTAACAACTGCCGTTGTGCAGGTTCGATGTCGACGTATCCCGCAACCAGGTCGGCGAACTGCCCGGGGTCCGTCACGCCTTCGAGCACCTGCTGCACGATCGGCTCCGGCAGGCCGGACTTGTGTCCCAACTCGGCGGCCCGTTCACGAGCTTCGCGATATAGAGCGACAAACGCCGGGTCTTCGGGATTGATCGGCGGCAGAATCTCCGCCTCCTGCACGATGGCCTCCAGGTAGCCCTCGTGCTCCGAGTACTGCATGGCAATACCGCGATGGTCCCCCTGCAGGAGCAACTGCATCCCAGCCAGACCTCGTTGGACCTGTCCGATCGTTGCCACGGTGCCGATAGTGTACAGGACTTCGGGGGTGACATCGTCGACGTTCTGTCGCTGCGAGACGGCGAAGATGAGCTTCTCTTCCGTAGCCAGCGCCGCCTCGATCGCACGGAGCGTCGCCGGGCGACCGGCCCCGATCGGTGCGGTCACTGAAGGAAACAGCACGACCTCTCGCAGAGGCAGCACCGGGATCGTCGTTCGTTCAGCCATATCCCTCAATCACTCCTCGGACGCCACGCTCCGGCGGCCGTGTTTCTGAGATGTTCGTGCGCGTACCATACCGCCCACCTTACATGCACCGGCGATGCCAGCGGGCCGGACCGTGCGACTACACGGCCGGAATCCCGCATGATGGCTGGCCTTTTCGGGCTCCGGAGCGATCCATCCAGGCCTCCGGAACAACCACATCCTGCCAATATGACCGATCTTCCCGGCAGAGCCAGGGGCAGAAACCTGCCGATTTGGACCCGGCGGGCGGATTGGGCGGGGCCAAATCGTTGCTCACTGGACGATCCGCATACAGATTAGGTGGTTACCGAGCAGTGGTAGTTTCCCGCTCCGGCAAGAGGGCACCCAAGGCAATGACCGACTCGAGCAACTCAGCGCTTCCACAACGCCTGGCCGCGGCGCTGGATGGTTCGTTCACCATCGAAGGCGAAATCGGTCGCGGTGGGATGGGGGTCGTGTATCGAGCGCGCGACAACCGGCTGAAGCGGCGCGTCGCGATCAAGGTGCTGCCTCCGGAGTTGGCCTTTCAGCAAGAGATTCGCGAGCGATTCACGCGGGAAGCGCAGACGGCCGCTCGACTCCAACATCCCCACATCGTGCCCATTCACACCGTTGGTGAAGGCGAGGGGTTGGTCTACTTCGTAATGGGATTGGTTGAAGGCGAGCCCTTGTCCCACCGGATGAAACGGCGGGGACCGCTCCAGATCGAAGAAGTGCGCCGCATCATGAGAGAGACGGCCGATGCGTTGAGCGCCGCGCATGCGGTGGAGATCGTCCACCGGGATATCAAGCCCGACAACATCCTGTTGGAGGGTACTCGCGGCCGGGTCATGGTCACCGATTTCGGAATCGCGAAGGCGCTTTCCGGGGCATCGGGCGCGACTTTGACCGGCGCCGGCGTCGCGATCGGCACGCCCTCCTACATGAGTCCGGAACAGGCCGCCGGCGAGCGAGACATCGACGGCCGCTCCGACATCTACAGTCTGGGGATCTGTGCCTATCAGATGGTTACCGGCAAGTTGCCGTTCAAGGCGCCGAACGTGGCCGGCATCCTGATGAAGCAGATCACCGAGCCGGCTCCCCTGGTTACGTCCTCTCGACGCGACGTCCCGGAAGACCTGTCCCTGGCGATCAGCCGTTGTCTCGAGAAGGACCCGCAAAACCGGTGGCCGACCGCGGACGGGTTGCGGCGGGCCCTGGAGAGCCGGACCGTTACCGGATACCAGCCGACCGGATTGGGGTGGAAGGCTGCCAGCCTCCCAGAACCACCGTCCCGGCGCCCCGAGCGGACGTCGCGGGAACGCACCCGCCCGGGGCACCGTCCCCAGAGCCGCAGCAGGTCACGCCGGCCCTCCGGCGACCGTGCCCTGCCCGTCCGGCGTGCCGGCGAGCGTTCTCCACGGCGCCGACGTTCATGGGACAGCGAGAGAGAGGCCAGCAAGAAACTCGTTCGTGACACCGGCGAGCCAAAGATCGTCCAGCGGATGCGGGCGCAGTTCGCAGCGTGGGCATCGGTCAACGGCGGCCTGTTCCTTCTGAACATTGCCACGACCCAACTGGACCCTCCCTGGTTCCTTATCCCGGCTGCTGGATGGGGCATCGGCATTCTATCCAGCTACGCCAAGGTGTGGCAGGCCGGGTACAGCTGGCGCGACGTCCTGCGCCGGCCTCCCGCGCCGGATTCGGTGGAGCACCAATTGGCCAGCCGCCAGGGCAAGGCCCTGCGGATGTCTCGGCCCACGGTACAGGAGTTCGGCGCCCACACGGAAACGATGCTGCAGATGGAGCGCGATCGGGGGGCAATCCTCAAGCAGCTCGAGTCCATGCCGGCCTCGGAGCGCGACCTGCTGCCGGACGTCTCAAAGACCATCGACGGGTTGTACCAGCGAGCGCAGTATCTCGCCCTAACCCTGGTCGAACTGGACAACCAGGTCGACCCGAAGGAACTGCGCCGGATCGATCAGCGCCTCGAGACCCTGGAAAGCGAACCGGACGATGAAGAGCGGCAACGCCGCATGAGCTTGCTGGAGCGGCAGCGTGACTCGATAGCTTCCTTGAGCAAGCGCCGCAGGAAGACTTCACGCAATCTGGAATCGTGCGTGCTCGCCATTCAGAACGTGCGGTTCGATCTGTTGCGGCTCAAGTCGGCCAACATGCAGGAGGTGTTGGGTGACCTCACGCAAGCCACCCAACAGGCCCGAGCGCTGTCGCGGGACGTGGACAACGCGATCGGCGCGGTGGATGAGGTGAAAGACGCGCTGAGGGGCTAGTGGCTGGTGGCTAGTGGCGGGTAGCTGGTGGCTATGAGACAAGAGAAAGAACGGCCCTCGGGATGAACACCCTGACGGCCGCTTTGTGATACAACAGTTCTTTGTCCACCGTCCACCGACCACCACCAGCCACCAGCCACTAGAACGCCGTCAGATCCACCATGGCAGCCTTCAGCCCCTCGACTTGGGGCAGGATGACATCCTCCAGGTCGGGGGCATAGGCGACGAAAGTGTCGGTCGCGGCCACACGACGCACAGGCGCATCGAGCCAGGCGAAGCAATCGTCGGCAATCCGACTCGCGATCTCGGCGCCATAGCCCCAGGAGAGGGAATCCTCGTAGGCCACGACTACCCTGTTCGTCTTGCGGACCGAATCGAACACGGTGTCCCAATCCACCGGTGCCAACGACCGGAGGTCGATGACTTCGACGCTGGTGCCCCGCTCTTCTTCCACCTGTTTGGCGGCCGTAAGGGCCCGTTGAACCACGGCGCCGTAGGTCACCACGGTCAGGTCGGTACCGGCCCGAACGATCTTGGCCTTGCCGAACGGCACCATGAAATTGGGGCCCGGGTTGGGGGCCTTGTTGTAGGTCTGGCGGTAGAGGTGCTTGTGTTCCAGGACCAACACCGGGTCATCGCAGCGGATGGCCGTCCGCAGCAAGCCGTTGGCGTCCAATGCGGTCGAGGGACACACGACCCGCAGGCCAGGGATCTGGGTAAACACCGATGCCCCCGTCTGGGAGTGATAGATGGAGCCGCCCTTGAGGTACCCGCCGTAGGTGACGCGCATCACCACGGGTGAAGCGAAGTCGCCGTCGGACCGCCAGCGCATGAGCGCCAGCTCGTTCCGGATCTGCATGTAGGCCGGCCAGATGTAATCGAAGAACTGGATCTCGACAACGGGTTTCAGCCCTCGTGTGGCCAGGCCGATGGCCCGACCCAGGATATTGGCTTCGGCAAGCGGCGAATTGTAGACGCGGTCTGAGCCAAACTCTTTTTGCAGACCCCAGGTGACTTTGAACACGCCACCCTTCCCCTTCACATCGTCGAGGTACTCATCGCGGCTGACGTCTGCGACGTCTTCGCCAAACACCAGTACATGGGGGTCGCGCCGCATCTCGTCCTTGAGGCAGACGTTGAGGAGATCGACCATTGTTGTGGGGTTGCCGGAGAACTTGGGATCTTCCTCGGTATCGAATTGTTCTGACGTCGGGTCGACATCCGGAGAGTAGACGTTCCGGTAGATCGTGTCGGGAGCGGGCTGGGGTGAGGCCAACGCGGTAGCGGCGGCCACCTCGACTTCTTCGTCGACCTCTTGCTGAATGCGCTCGATCTCAGCCTCGGTGGCGATTCCTTCACTCATCAGGTACCGGGGGAACGTGACGAGCGGATCGCGCTCGGCCTCCGAGTCCCGCTCCGTCGACGGTCGATAATGTTTTTCGTCGTCCGAGAGGGAATGGCTGTAGGGCCTGATGACATGGGCATGCACCAGGGCAGGGCCCCGGCGCCGTCTCGTCCATTCCGCCGCGTCGGTGAGGGCATCGTATGAGGCGAGCGGGTCGCAACCGTCAACTTCGATCACTTTGAGGTCCGGAAACCCTTCGACCAGACGGGAGATGGACCCTCCGGGGGTGTTGACCTCGACCGGGACCGAAATGGCGTAGCCGTTGTCCTGGATGAGATACACGACCGGCAACTTTAGGGTGCAGGCGGTATTGAGGGACTCCCAGAACTCGCCCTCCGAAGTCGTACCATCGCCAGCCGTCACTAGCACCACCTCGTCCGGCTTGATGCGCTGGTCGCGATCTTCGATCTCCTCGTTCTGGGTGTAGCGGAGCCACGCCTCGGCACACCCGACGGCCTGCAGGAACTGGGTGCCCGTCGGACTCGATGAACTGACGATGTTGAGTTCCTTGTGGCCCCAGTGGGACGGCATCTGCCGGCCACCCGAATTCGGATCGTCGGCCGCCCCCACCGCCGATAGCAACTGCTCCGTGGCCGTCATCCCCAACCCGAGACAAAGTGTCCGGTCGCGGTAGTAGGTGTAGAACCAATCGTACGACGGCCGGAAAACCTTCGCGGCGGCGGCCTGGATGGCCTCGTGGCCAGCGGCGGAAATCTGAAAGAAGATCTTGTTCTGGCGTTTGAGTTTGATCTCCTTGTCGTCCAGCATGCGGGACAAGTAGATCAGGCGATAGATATCGAGTAACTCCGCCTTGCCGAGCTTGGTGGCGTGGGTCAGAGCACGTTCGGAAGTCGTTGGTATTGCCATAGATAGGGGTGCGGCCAGTGGTCCGGGTCGAGTGAGATTTAGCCTTGAAAGATACTCGCCCCGAATGATCGGGGTAAGTGGAACTCAGGGTCGCGGATTGCCAAAAAACCTTTCAGCAATAGGCCCGCGGCGTTGTTTGGGTCATGATCCCCTGCGGTAGACCACTCGGCCGCCGACGATGGTCGCCTCTACCCGCACCTGGTCCAGTGATTCGGGCGGGATCTCCAAGAGGGACCGGTCAAGCACCACGATGTCCGCGGCGTATCCAGGCATCAGCCGTCCCAGACGATGTTCGAGAAAGACGGCGTAGGCATTGGTCGCAGTGTAGGCGCGCAAGGCGTCCTCCACCGACACCTTCTGCTCCGGAACCCAGCCGTCGGGGTTGGCGCCGTCGATGGTCCGCCTGGTGACCGCGGCGTAGATGCCGAGTAGGGGGTCCAAGGGCGCCACCGTCCAATCGGATCCGAAGGTGAGGAAAGCGTCGGCGTCCAACAGAGATCTGAACGCATAGGTCGTCTTGATCCGCTCGGGACCGATACGCTTTTCCGCCCAGCGGCCGTCGTCGATGGCATGGTACGGCTGCATGGAGGCAATCACACCCAACCGAGCGATGCGCTCGAAATCGGCCGACCGGAGGTGCTGGGCATGTTCGATACGCCAGCGGCGATCGCGGACGCCATGCGCCGTCGCCAGGCTGTCCAAGACGTCGAGCAGCAGTCCGTTGGCCCGGTCGCCGATGGCGTGGATGGCGAACTGCAAACCGGCCGAGTCGGCCGCGCCGAGGGAACGCCGCAAGTTGTCTTCGGACACGACCATGGTGCCGGGGGTGGACGGGTCGTCGGTGTAGGGATCGTCGAAGGCCGCCGTGGTGCTCCCCAGTGAGCCGTCGACAAAGCCTTTCACGCCTTGCAGGCGCAACCATTCGTCGCCTGGCCCATACTCGGCTATGGTATCCGCCAGCCCCCGCCAATCGGCCAGGTTGTGGAACAGCGCCACGCGCAGCGTGAGCCGTCCATCGGCGCGTGCACGTTGGTAGGCGGCCCGGTTTCCCCATGAGCCGTTCATCTCCGTCACCATGGTGACGCCAAGCTCGGCGGCATGCCGCATGGCTCGGGCCAGGGCAGAGTCCTGTTGAGAGTCCGACGCGGCCGGGATCGCGCTCCACATGACGTCCATGGCGTTGTCTTTGAGCAATCCGGTGAGACGGCGGGAGTCCGGGTAACGGATGATGAGCCCCCCTGAAGGGGCTTCGGCCGCCTCCGTCAGGCCGGCACGTTCCAGCGCCAGGGCGTTCGCCAGACCCATGTGTCCATCCAGGCGAGTGACGAACACCGGGTTGTCAGGGGTGAGCGAATCGATCCAATCGCGCTGGGGCAGGATGGCATCGGGCCACAGTTCGTGGTCCCAGTCCCCGCCGAGTATCCACTCCCCGGGACCGAGTGACCGCGCGTAGGCTACCACCCGGCGGGCGAACTCCTCAGGTGTCGCGGCGTCGCGGAGATCGACCGAGGCCAGTTGAAAGCCCCCGCTCATGAAGTGGGCGTGATTGTCTATGAACCCCGGCATGACCATGCCGGTCGTGACGAGCACCTCCGTCCCCTCGCCCACGAGGAGGGCCACGTTCTGGCTGTCGTCGACGGCGACGATTTCCCCGTTTCGAACGGCCACCGCTTCAGCCCAAGGTCGAGCCGCTTCTCCAGTCCACGTCGGTCCGTAGATGACGAGTTCCGCAGGCGGATCGCCGGCACAAGCCACGACGGTCGCCAGCATGCCCGCGGCGACCGTGTGGCTGACAACGGATAGTCGAGGGTTACTCATTTCAGTTTGGCAATGCGGCGCAGGGTCTGGAGCTTCTCGAGTGCGCTGGAACCTTCCGTCTTGGCGGCGGGCGCCACCGTGAACAGATCCCGGAGATCGAGCAATACCTCGTACAGCAACTGGTCGCGCATGTAGGCGTTGTCCAACTCAGCCATGCGATCGACATGTCCTTCTTCCCGGGCACGATCGTACGACTCGCGATAAAGGCTTTCCAGGTTCTCGAGGATGCGTTTGCGGTTGCGCATGGCTTAGGGACGGTGGACGGTGGCTTCTGGCTTGGCCAAGGTATACCCTTTACGGCCATGGGCCAAGCATCGGGCCGACGCGTGGGAGGCGAGAGATGAGGCGGTTTGCCTCCTCGCTGCGCGGTCCCCCATCAAGCCGCACTCTCTCACCTGTGACCGATTGAGGACTTCATGTCGCTCGCTGGCAAGCACGTCCTGTTCTTTGCGGGTCCGTTGTACGAAGACCTTGAATTGTGGTATCCCAAGATCCGTCTGGAAGAGGAAGGCGCCGAAACCACCGTTGCCGGGACGGGGGAGAAGACCTACCAGGGGAAGCGAGGGTATCCGCTCACGGTGGACACCGATGTCGATCACGTGGATGCGGACGCCTTCGACGGGTTGGTCATTCCCGGCGGCTACGCCCCCGACATCATGCGGCGCTCACCACGTCTGTTGGAACTCACCAGACAGATCTACCACGCCGGGAAACCCGTGGCGTTCATTTGCCACGCCGGGTGGGTTCCCATCAGTGCGGGAATCGTTCGGGGCAGACGGGGGACCAGCGTGGGTGCCATCAAGGACGACTTGGTCAACGCCGGCATGTTGTGGGAGGACAGCCCGGTAGTGGTGGACGGGAACCTGATTTCCTCGCGCACGCCCAAGGACCTACCACAGTTCATGGGAGCGATCATCGCGGCGCTCCGGGGAGAGGGGTAGAGCATGCCGTGGGCCGACGCTCAAGCGCGGGTCGATCAATGGATCAGTGGTTTTGAAGAGGGCTATTTCCATCCACTCACGAACGTCGCGCGGCTCGCCGAGGAAGTCGGCGAGCTGGCTCGCGAAATCAATCATCAATATGGCGAGAAGACCAAGAAGCCCGAGGAACCGGCAGGCGACATGGCCATGGAGCTGGCCGACATTCTGTTCGTGGTGATCTGCATCGCCAATCGGGAGGGCATCGACCTGGACGAAGCCTTCGAACGCATGATGGCAAAAGTCGAGACCCGCGACGAATCGAGATGGACGCGGAAGAGGGAGTAGGGAGTCCTACTCCCACGCCTTGGGCGCGGCCTCCAATTCCTCCAACAGCGTCAGGTAGCTCCGGTAGCGCTCCCCGTCGATCCGCCCCTCCTCCACCGCCTCACGGATGGCGCAGTCGGGCTCCTGGCGATGGACGCAATCGGCAAAGCGGCAGCCATCATGGTAGTCCCCGAATTCCGGGAAGCATTCGCCGAGTGCACGCGGCGGGAGCCCCCACAGTCCTACCTCACTGAACCCCGGAGTGTCGACCAGATACCCGCCGTCGGCCAATGGGATCATGATCGACGATACGGTCGTGTGCCTCCCGCGGCGGACCCGGGAGCTCACCTCCCCGACCCTGAGTTTTAGACCGGGCTGAATGGCATTCAGCAAGCTGGTCTTCCCGACTCCGGATGGGCCGGTGATCACGCTGGCCCTCCCTTTCAACAAAAGATGAACGGCCTCGACGCCGTCACCGGTAGTCGCGCTGGTGGGGAACACGGTGTAACCCGCATCGCGGTAGCGATGGATCAAGTCGTCGGCCAACGCGAGATCGATCTTGTTGACGACGAGCACCGGCGCAAGACGGTTGGCTTCGGCGATGACCAAGAGCCGGTCGATCAATTGCGGGATGGGAGGTGGGTCTTGGGAGGCGGTCATGACGAGAACCTGATCCACATTCGCCACGATGGGACGCTCGCCGCGTCCTTCCGGAACTCTCCGCGCCAAAAGACTCCGTCGATCGGCGACCGCGTGAATGGCGTACAAATCGCCCTGCGGCTCCGGCTCGAGATGCACGACATCTCCCACGATCACCTTGGGAGTTCCGCGCTTGGTCTTGCCCCTCAGCACGGCCTGCACCTCGCCCGCTGAGGTGGAGACGCGGTATACGGCTCCTTCGCGCTCGAGTACGGTACCGATCAGGGATATCTCACCATTCATCGGGTGCGTCCTTGATGGCCCCATCGAGGGCCTCTTTGACGTCGAAGAGTGACAACCCTTTCACGCGCGCCTCGGCCAGGGCGGGCGTCCGGCCCCAGGCCAGATAGCCGGTTTCCACGTGGCCCACGGGGGCATCCCCTGCCGGCGACCACCGAACGAAGAGGAGGGCGGCTCCGAAGCGGCCTTCGCTGTCCGGCTCATCGTCCACGAGTACTCCCACGGAATAGGCGTGACCATCGCCCCCCTCGAACGCCGCGGCCCGGCCGTGCTTCTCCATGTAGCCGCCGAGCGTGATCTCGTCATTCACCGGCGTGCGGACTCACGAACGATATTGCCCAGGATGAAGGCGATGTTGGCCGGTCGCTCGGCCAGGCGCCGCATGAGGTAGGGGTACCACTGACGCCCAAACGGGATGTATACCCGCACGCGGTGACCCGCGGCGTGGAGTTCGCGTTGTATGTCCCGACGAACGCCGTAGAGCATCTGGAACTCGTAGCGTTCGGGGGCGATGCCCTTCTGCTCGATGAAGGACCGGGCGTGCTTAATGATGGTCGAGTCGTGCGTGGCGATACCAGGACAGTTCCCCTCCGACACAAGCCGCTCCATCATTTCGACGTAGGTCCGATCGACGTCGCGTTTGTCGGGGAAGGCGACGGTCGACGGCTCGAGATACGCGCCCTTGCACAGCCGGACGCGCACCTGCCGGTCGATCAGGTTGGCGACATCGTCCGCCGAGCGCCGCAGGGCCGATTGAATGACCAAGCCGCAATTCTGTCGGTAGGTGTCCGCAATGTGCTTGAAATAGAAATCCACGGTCCGCTGCGTGTAGGCCGAGCTTTCCATGTCAATGCGGACGAAGCCATCCCGTTGGGCGGCACGCTCGACAATGCTCATCACGTTGTCGGCGCACAGCTCTTCGTCGATATCGAAGCCCATCTGGGTGAGCTTCATCGAAACGTTGGCTTCGAGGTTGGCTGCTTCCAGCCGATCCAGCATTCCCAGATACTGGTCCTTGGCGGCCGAGGCCGTCTCGGGTCGATTGACGCTCTCCCCGAGAAGGTCCAGTGTCGTGAGCATGCCTTGCCGGGCGAGTTCAGCAGCAGCCGCTACCGCATCGTCGACCGACTCTCCCGCAACGAAGCGGGAGGCAAATGAGCGGGCCACCTGATTCTGGCGGACGAAATTGAAGATGCCCTGTTGCTCGGAGAGCCAGAGCAGGCCTTGGCGGAGCATGCAAGCGATCCTGTAGCGATGGTGAAGCGGGTCCCTGCGGCGCCACCGAAGGTACTACCCCGGTGGGGCGGCTACAAGTTGAACGGCGGGCACGATACAACCATGCAAGCTGCCAGATCGTGGGCCCGTGCCAGGAATTGTGCTGGTGGTGTAACCTATTGACAATAAATCAGTTAGCGCCAGTGGCACGACTCTGGCAATGCTAATGGGCACAAGAGAGGGGGCCAGAGCCCCCCAGTAAGAACAACGGACATACGATCCGCCCGATAAGAGCACACCCGGAGCGATCCGGGGCCGCAAAACCAGAGGTCTCGACCAATCGAGATAGCTCGGTGCCGAAGGTGGAACCAGCAATGCGGAGCGTAATGCCTGAGCCAGTGCCCCTGAGGGGCCTGTGCGCATTACGCTTTTTTGTGTTTATCGGGCGTGGGAGAGAGCATGACTTCCACGCAAGCGCAGTTCTCCAAGACCTTCGGGTCACGTCTAGCCGGCATCGCCCTGATGGCACTGGGTTGTGCGCCGGCGGCCTTGAGTCCCAGTTCCCTACCTGACGGTGCCGTTTCGTTCACGGCACCCTCGGAGTACCGGGTGTGGTGGGCCAGCACCGAGTCGTGCTCCGGTCGGACCGGTGACTTCGACCGGATTGCCTGGTACGCCGTCCCGGGGGCCAGCACCATGGAGACGGAGATCGGCGAGAAAGTTGGAATCTGGGCCAGCCATGACGGCCAGAGCACCATCACAATCGCCGGCGAGTACCTCGACAACGAATTGGTCATCCGGCACGAGATGTTGCACGAGCTGCTGGGTCGTGACGGTCACCCCGACGAGTACTTCGTAGCTCGGTGCGGACTGACCTGGGAGAGTTGGCAGCTGGCCAGTAGCGAGTAGCCCCCCAAACAGAAGGTGCCAAGGGCCCGACGTCAGGTGCCAGAAGCCAAGTGCCAGAAGCCCGGAGCCAGGGGTCAGATGTCAGGGGCCGGAAGCGAACAAAGAGACCCGCACCTGATGGTGCGGGTCTCTTTGGATACTTGCCCGGTTCGTGACTAGCGCGTGAAGATCGTCAGCGTGTCGATGTCCACCCCGGCTCCGGACGGGCCCGTGAACGTGCCGCTGAAGATCTGGGGCTGCTGTCCGGCCGACTGCACCGTCACGACCCAGTTGCTCTGCGGCTGGCTGCAGTCGGACCAGTAGTCGAGGGACACCTTGTAGGTACCAGATGGCGCCTCACCGGCCAGCCACACGATGTTCTCGTTGTTGACCCCGTCGATGCTGCACCCCGGGTTGGAATCGAGATCCAGGAAACCGCCACTCTGGGCGGTGAGATTGCCGAAATAGACCTCTTCACCCATGGGGTCGGTCACGCGGAGGTCGACGTCGGTGGGAGCGTCCCATACAACGCTCACCTGGACGTCACCGGTGGCGACGCGGATGATTCGGACCGGATGGTCGGCATAGTCGCCGAGTCCGCTGCCGTCCGACAGGCCGTAGCGCATGGTCATATTGTCGGTCGCGTTGGCGTTGGGCCGGATGGTGGCTACCATCTCAACGGACGTCACGCTCGCGGGCAGGATCAACTCGTAGTGGTTGTCCAGTCCGTCGACCGCCAGGATCACGCGATTGAACGGCGTCGCGCTCGAGACGGTGATTGGAAGGCTGCCGCCATTGATGCCTACGTTGATCCCGTCGAGCGAGGCCACCGGGCCACCGCTCGCCGCCGGGCGATCC
Source organism: Gemmatimonadales bacterium (assembly GCA_036443495.1). Lineage (GTDB taxonomy): Bacteria > Gemmatimonadota > Gemmatimonadetes > Gemmatimonadales > GWC2-71-9 > N074bin45. The sequence continues at coordinate 41,864 of JAZFYL010000025.1, forward strand.
GCACTAACCAGCGTGGCCACGACCGACCCGTCCAGCGTGGACACCGCGCTGAAGACGTTGTTGATCGCCGGCAAGGCATTGGGCTTCAATTCCCCATCCCCGCATGCGGCCAGCACTAGCGCCAGGGCCGCCAGCCCCATCTTGGGAGCCATCTCTCGGATTCGTCCTAGAATTAGCACGGGACCACTCCTGCTCAGAATTAGTCGGGTGGAGTCGCGCCACATGGAGGCGCGTTCCGATCTTGGTCGAGCAACGAGCGTGCCGTACCAAATACACCGAAAAAACGGACGACCTACCGACTGATAAGTCATTTGTTATCAAGATATTAACGAGAGAGACTGCAATAAATTGCAGTTACATCTGGATACTATCGAAAGCTAGGCGGTCAGGCGATCTGCACTCGGCCTGGGCGGTCCTGCAGGATCAATCGGGATAGTATTTCAGCCCGTTTCCGGCACGCTCGACCAGGACCTCGGCCGGGCTGAACCGAGCGCCGAAAGCCCCCTCCAGGCCTCGAAGGGTATCGACCACCCTGGCGGCGCCAAGGCTGTCGATGAGCCGGAGCGGCCCGCCCCGGAACGGCGGAAAACCGATCCCGAAGATGGCGCCGATGTCCCCGTCCCGAGGGGACCGAACGACACCTTCCCCGACGGCCATCGCGGCTTCGTTCAACATGGCGTAGAGCAGGCGCTGCTCGATGGTCTCCGGGGAAACTTCCTCCACTGGGCGTACCCCCAATAGTCGGTACACCGCCGGGTCGGGTCCCTTCTTCTTTCCCTTCTCGTATCGGTAGATGCCACGGCCGTTCTTCCGCCCCAAGCGGTCGTCCCTGATGAGAGCGGAGACGACCGGTGCAGGCTTCAACCGTTCGCCGTAGGCCTCGTACATCACGCTGGAGGCCTTGTCGGCCACGTCGATGCCCACCTCGTCCAGCAGGGCCAGGGGCCCGACGGGGAATCCGAACCGGGTCATGACGCGGTCGACAGTATCGATCGGGGCACCTTCCGCCACCAGGTAACCGGCTTCGTTCATGTACGGGGACAGAATCCGGTTGACCCAAAACCCCGGCCGATCGGCAACCACGATCACCGTCTTGCCCAGCCGTCGGCCGAACTTCACCGCCGTCACGATGGTGTCGGCATCGCTCGCCTCCGCGGGGATGACCTCGAGAAGCGGCATCTTCTCGACGGGGGAGAAGAAGTGCATCCCGATCACCCGTTCAGGCCTGGTCGCCTGCGCGGCGATATGTCCTATGGGAATGGTGGACGTATTCGTGGCGAGCACGCTATCGGGGCCGACCACCGACTCCACCTCGGCCAACACTTGCCGTTTGACCTCGAGATCCTCGAACACCGCTTCGATGATCAGGTCCGCCCGGCGAAAGCCGGACAGATCGGTCGTCCCGGAAAGCAGGGCGACCGTCCGATAGTGTTGGTACTTGGTCATACGGCGTCGCGCCAGCCGCCGGTCCAGCTGAGACTTGGCCGCTTCGACTCCCTTCGTCACCCGGTCGAGATCGGTGTCCTTCATGCGGACTTCGACCTGGGCCCGGGTCACTGCCGTTCCGGCGATCCCGGAACCCATGAACCCGGATCCCAACACCCCCACGAGGTTGATGTCGTGTGCGGATCCGGTTCCCGGCGGCACCCCGTCGTCCTTCTTGAGCGCCGTCGTCGCGAAGAAGATCTGGACCAGTTTCCTGGAAACATCCGTCACAGCCAATCGCCCGAACTCCCGATGCTCGACGACGAGGCCGGCTGCCATGCCGCGCTCCAGTCCAGTACGGACGCAATCCAGGGCCGCGAGGGGTGCGGGGTAGTGGCCGCCGGTCTTCCGCTTCACTTGCTTTGTCGCCTGCCCGTAGACGATGCGCCGACCCAGTGGGTTTCGATCTAGCAGCAGGCCGGCAAAACCGGTGCGAGGGGCACGCTCCACGCGGCTATTTCGCACCAAGCGGTGCGCTGCGGCGAGCGCGGTTCGGCGCAGGATGCTGGATGGCACGAGTTCGTCGACCATGCCCAGCCGAAACGCCTTCTTGCCGGGGACACTCTTCCCCTGCAGGATGATGTCCAGCGCGGCACGGAGGCCTATCAAACGCGGCAGCCGTTGGCATCCGCCGGCTCCGGGAAGCAATCCCAGTTGGATCTCGGGCAGCCCCAGTTGGGTCTTGGGATCGTCCGTCGCCACCCGGTAGTGGCAGGCTAGGGCAAACTCGAGTCCTCCTCCCAAACAGGCGCCGTTGATCGCTGCGACTACCGGTTTGGGGAAATCGGCCACCCGGCTGAGCATTTCCTGACCGCCCCGACTCAAGGCCTCGGCCTCTTCCCGACTCTTGACCTGGGTGAATTCCTCGATATCCGCCCCGGCGATGAACGTGTCGGGCTTAGCGGAAATGAACAGCACGGCCTTCACTGCCTGATCGTCGCGCAGAGCCGCGAACACGTCCTCGAATTCGGCCTTGGCGGCGGCGTTCAGCTTGTTGACCGGCTCCCCGGGCAAGTCCATGGTGATGACGGCTACGCCGTCTTCCTGCGTGACCGTGAAGATCGGCATCACACTCGCTCCAGCACCATGGCGAACCCCATGCCGCCCTGGGCGCAGATGGAAATCAGGCCGAATTGGGTGTCGCGGCGTCGCATCTCATTGGCCAGGGTGGTCACCAACCTCGCACCCGTGGCCCCAAAGGGGTGGCCGATCGCCAAGGACCCACCGTACACGTTGGTAACGTCCCAATCCACCTCGCCCACGGGTTGGCTGCGGCCCAGCTTCTTGGCCCACGCCTTGGAAGCCCATGCCTGTTCGTTCGACAGCACCTGTGAGGCAAACGCCTCGTGTATCTCCACCAACCCCAGATCCTTCCAGGTAATCCCGGCACGATCCAGCGCCATCGGCACGGCGTAGGCCGGACCCATGAGGAGCTGCCAGCCCGGATCGACCGCGCTGACGGCGTAGCTCCGAATTAACGCGAGGGGCTCATAGCCCATCGCTTTGGCGCGTTCCGACTCCATGAGCAGCACCGCAGCCGCACCGTCCGTCAGGGGAGACGAATTGCCGGCAGTGACAGAGCCGTATCGTCGATCGAAGACCGGTTTCAGTTTGGCGAGCGCTTCCAGGGACGAGTCGGTCCTGATGCCGTTGTCGCTGGCTACCACGGAACCGCCCCGTTGGGCTTCGAACCACGGAACTATTTCCTCGCCCAGGATGCCGTCCGAAGTCGCCCGAGCAGCCCGCTGATGACTCATCAGCGCGTAGCGGTCCTGGTCTTCCCGGCTGATGTAGTTCTCCTTGGCCATCTTCTCCGCGGACTGCCCCATCGACTCGCCGGTGGATGGTTCGGCGATCGCCGGGGCCACCGGGACGAGGTCACGAGGACGGAGGCGACTGAACGCTTTGAGGCGTTGGCCGAGCGACTTGGCCTTGCTGGCCTGAACCAGGATCTCACTGAAACGCTTGGAAAAAAGGATCGGGATGTCCGAAAGGGACTCGACTCCGCCCGCGAGGACGATATCGGCATGATTCCGCACGATCTGGTCGGCGCCGGACGTCACGGCTTGCGCGGCCGAGGCACAGGCGCGATTCAGCGAGTAGGCTGGTATCGTTCGCGGGAATTGGGGCAGGAGACTCACTTCCCGGGCCACGTTCGGTACCAGAGCCGAGGGCACCACTTGCCCAAATATGACTTCATCGACCTCTGAACCCCGCAACTCCGTCCGATACAGCAGTTCCCGAGCAGCGAACCGCGCCAACTCGACAGGGGAAGTCTCCTTCAGGACCGTCCCACTCTTGGCGAATGGGGTGCGGACCCCGGCGACTACGGCGACACGTCGTCCTTTCACGAAATCATTCATCGATCGTTAGCCACGAAATCGAGGGTTGTCCCCATGGGCCCAACCGGTTGTCTTTCAAAATCACGATGCGGCCCGCATGGCTGGCCGCCGAGGTGATTCAGGGCAAGTGTCGTTCGGCGACCACACTGGCCACGGCCCGCCACCGTTCGGAGTCGACCGGTTCCAACACTTCCCGGCCGTGAAGGATCTCCAGCGGTGCGACCAGACGGGAGAGTTCACCGGGGTGCAGAAGATATTCATCCGACTGTGGTCCCCAGCCAAGATCCTTCTGAGCGGTGAGAAACGTCTCGGCGATCAAAACCCCGCCGGGAGCGACCGAGTCGAGAAACCGGCTCCAGCGTTTTCGGTCGAGGTAGTTGAACACCAGCACTACATCGAACTGCCCCAAGTCCGGCCAGTCCGCTTCCAGGTCGACGGTATGCCAGTCGATGGACAGTCCCCGTTGTTCCGCCGACGCCTGGCCGGCGAGGATCCTGGCGGGATCACCATCCAGCGCGACGACATCGGCACCCAGTTCGGCAGCGGCCAGGCTGTGGCGTCCTTCACCGCAGGCGACATCGAGTACCCGAACGCCCTCGCCGAGGAGGAAGTCGTGCCACGTCAACCAACTGCTGGGTGGCGGGACGAGGGGAGGGGGAGGCATGGACACGGGTAGGCTATCCTCGCGACGTGCTACGGTCGACGTGCTCGCGGCACAACCGTTGGATGTGTTGGTGATCGGAGCCGGCATCACAGGGACCAGTATTGCGCACGAAGCTGCTTCCCGGGGCCTGAAGACAGCCCTGGTTGACCGGGGCGATATCGCCGGGCGTGGTCACACGCAGTCGAATCCCCTCGTTGCCATAGGTCCGCGATCTCCCGGCCAGAAACACCTCCGACAGTCCTTTCAAGCGAGCCGGGCGCTGCACAAGCTGCGCAACGCTGCTCCCCACCTCGTCCGACGAACCCCGTTCATCTACCCGGTGTACCGGCACGCCAAGGTAGCCCCATGGCGGCTCGCTTGGGTAGTGGGGATGGACGCAATTCTCTCCTCGTTCAGGAATGTGTGCCAGCACCGCCTGCTCGGCAAGCGCGCCATGTCGGAGCGCGAGCCACTCTTGAGGGATCCAGGGCTCATAGGGGGAGTCTTATTCCAGGACATGACCTGTGACATGGAGCGGCTCACTGTGGCCATGGCCCGGGCGGCCGCGCGCCACGATGCTTTGATCGCCACGTACACCATGGTAGAGAAGCTGGAACTGCGCGACGGCGGAATCCGGGGAGCGACGGTGCGGGACCTGCGGGGAAACACGCGGGGACACATCACCGCCGGCGTGGTGATCAACGCTGCCGGAGCGTGGGCTGACGACCTCCGGCGTCTCGAAGCGCCAGACGCTTCCCCCCTGTTCCAGTTGTATCGGGCAACGCAGATAGTAGTTCCACAGGGACGGCTGGGAGCCCGGCACGCACTCAGACTTCAGAGTCCGTTGGACGACCGCATGCTATTCATGCTGCCCGCGGGGGATCGCGTTGTCCTCGGCACCGCGGAAACGCCGGTCGACCATCCATCGGCGGTCGAACCCACCGGCGAGGAAATCGCCTACCTGGTGCGCTCGGCCAACGCGTACTTCCCCAACGCCCATCTCACGCCGGAGGACATCCAGGACATCAGGACGGCGGTGTGGCCGTCACCGCTGGTGGCATCCGGGAAAGGGTCAAGCGGTGATGCCGAAATCGCGACAGGCCGCTACGGAATGGTCA
>JAZFYL010000026.1:0-3873 GCA_036443495.1 Gemmatimonadales bacterium
GTGCGTAACGTCCTCGAGCAGGACGGCGACCGCATTCGCGCCCGCACCACGGACGTCTTCGAGGACCTGCCGGTCGGCATGGTGTTCCGCTCGGTCGGCTATCGCGGCGTTCCCCTGCCGCAGGTGCCGTTCGACGACCAACGCGGCATCGTTCCGAACACCGGCGGACGAGTCACCACCAACGAAGGCACTCCGCTGGCAGGCCTCTATGTCAGCGGCTGGATCAAGCGGGGGCCCAGCGGGGTGATCGGAACGAACAAACCGGACGGCAAGGAAACCGCGGACGCCATGCTGGAAGATGCCGACGCCGGCAGGGTGTTCACCCCGGAGACACCCGACCCAGCAGCGGCCGACGCCATGATCCGCGAGCGCCAACCGCAGGTGGTAACATATTCCGACTGGCAGCGGCTCGACGCGGAGGAGGTCGCCCGTGGGGAGAAGGCCGGGCGACCGCGGGTCAAGTTCACTGATACCGAGGAGATGCTGGCCGAGCTACGGTAGAGCCAGAAGCCAGAAAACAGAAAGCGGAAAACAGCTAGAAGTAGTAAGCACCTATCGACCTGGCGTGCTTGGCAACGGTTCTGCCTGTGCCGCCTTCCGCTGCCCCCCGCTGCCCCCGCGGTTCAAAATCGCCACCGAAGGCGGCAACCAAGCACGCAGGCCCTCCCCTGACTCCGGATTTCGCCGGTGGTGCTGTTGAGGAACCCGAAGCGGTAGAGCCCGGCCGGCAGCTGCAGAATGGTGTCGGTCGTGGCGCTGGACCAGGACTCCTGTCCTTCCACGATACGGTAGTAGCGGACGGGAAATCCCGGCGGGTCCGACTCGAGGAAAACGTCGACGGTGTCGGGGACCAACAAGCCCTCCAGGACTCTAGCCGCGTCGACGGAAGTGCGAATCTGGACGGTCGTGTCCGGCACCTCGAGCGCGCTCAATAGATCGCGGACCTGGGCGACGTAGTTCGCATCTTCAACGACCGTCATCGTGTCCTTCAGTAGGGGCGCCATCTCCAGCATGTCGCGGACCAGGACGCGTGCACTATCCGGCGTGATCACCTGAGCCTCGGTGACCCCGACGTTGGCCCAGACGGCAATCGACACGACTCCGAATGCCCTCCTCAGCCACCGGCACATAATGCCCCTCCTGGGTCCGTTTTCTCCCGCCATCCGCAAGCTACCACCCGCGGCGACGGGCATCAAATGCTGCAAGCGCGAAAGCCACGTGGCCAGGCCACCGCAGAGAAACGGGAATGCCTGGCCAGCGGTAGAACCGCCGGGTATATCAGACAGCAGGAGGTAGTGCCATGCAAGTCTTCGGTACGCACGAGGAAAAGACACTGGACCAGTTGGCTGCCGTGGCTCAACGGGCTGAATGGGTGGCTCTGATGGCGGACGGCCACTTGGGCTATGTGATGCCCATCGGGGGTGTGGCCGCGTATGACAACCAGGTTTCGGTGGTAGGTGTCGGGTTCGACATTGCCTGCGGAAACGCGGCGATTAGAACCGATCTGACCTTGACGGATCTGGGTGGAACCATGGAAGCGCTGGGTTCCGTGTTGACCGAATTGGCCGACACGATCTGGGGCACGGTAAGCTTCGGCATCGGACGAAGGAACCAAGCCGATGACGCCCCGGTAGACCACCCCCTGTTCGACGACCCTGCCTGGGACGCGGTGCCGGCCAAGCATCGACAGGCTCTGCGGGATAAGGCGCGGAATCAGTTGGGGACCGTCGGCAGCGGCAACCACTACGTAGACGTATTCGCCGACGAGTCGGAAACCATCTGGGTCGGGGTCCACTTCGGCAGCAGGGGATTCGGTCACACGGTCGCCTCGGGCTTTCTGGCTCTGGGTCAGGGAGCCGACTGGGGCAAGCACGTACCCGAACGGGAACTGCTGCTGGATCTGGACACCCCAATGGGGCACGACTACTGGCAGCTGATGACCTTGGCAGGCGCTTACGCATATGCCGGCCGGGAGTGGGTAGCACGGAAGGTCGTGGGCATGTTGGGCGGGGCCGAACTGGAGCTGGTCCACAATCACCACAACTTCGCCTGGCAGGAGCATCATCATGACGCGGACTATGTCGTGGTACGGAAAGGTGCCACGCCGGCGTTCCCCGCGCAGTTGGGGTTCGTCGGAGGGTCCATGGGCGACGACGCGGTAATAGTCAGGGGAGCGGATGTCACCGTCGACTCAGACCCCGAAGCCTATCGGTTGCAGCACGCGGCGTTGTTCTCCACCGTGCATGGCGCCGGGCGAGTCATGTCCCGGACGGCTGCAGCCGGCAAGCGGAACCGGCGGACCGGCAAAGTGCTGTCGCCCGGCCGGGTTACCGCGGACATGATGCAGGATTGGATAAAATCGAAGGGGGTCGTGTTGCGGGGAGGCGGCCTTGACGAGAGCCCCCATGTCTACCGGAGGCTGCCGGATGTCCTGGCCGCGCAGGGCAACACGGTGGAAGTGCTGCACACGCTGCGACCGCTGGTCGTGGTCATGGCGGGCGCCAATGAGTTCGATCCCTACAAGGATTGAACCGCAATGGGACTTCGGGCTGTTAGCGGCCGGGATATCCGAACGAAATCACAGCCCACAGCCCCTTGCACGAGTCGTCTTTTTCGCTAGGGAGTGTTCTCGACCGGTTCGGCCCGACTGGGTTCGAGACGCGCCTGCTCGCGCAACCGCTCGATGTAACGCTGCTGGAAGTCGACGCGCTCCTCCAGCCGGTCGGCAAGGTCACCGACCATGACCTGCTTTTCGCTGGTGCCGGCTCGCTTCCGCAGAAAGCTGATCCCCAGCCAGACCCTGCCGCCCGCCACGATGACCATGGCAGAGCCGGTGAGGGTCGCCATAATCAGGATCCCGAGTTGGCCCACGTCAGTGCTGCTCAGGTCCCTGCCGCATGAAAAGGCAGTGGCGGCATCTCGGGCAGTAGGCCTCGAACAGAACCAGGATATCGGGGTTCGATGCGTCCGCCTCCACCAAGGGGACACTGCAACGCGGACAGGTCGGTGGATCGCCCGCGGCAATCTGCGCCCGGATCAGGGTCACCTCCGGGGCACTGAAGGTCACTGGCGTATTGTGCACGGTCATGGACACCTCCAGCTATTCTCCACCCATACAATACTCCATCGGACGACTGAAGGCCCCATGAAGTTGCAGTGAAGGCCGTCCTCAAACCTTGGGATTGCTCGTCAGACGAACCAAAGACCCCGCAGCCGCACGGGCCAGGGCATCCATGAACCCGGTGATATGATCCGGCGCCGGTGGAGGGTCTGTCAGAAAGGGGTCCATCACGGTCGACCGGAGGACCACGAGACCTTCCTTGCCGGCCTCCCTCCACTCGGCCGGACCGGCAACGCCCAACTGCTCCAGCAGTGGGTCGACCGCGCCATCGTACATGGGGGTCTGGAACCGGGTCCTGGTGATGATGTATTCGGGATCGGCGCCCGGCATGCCCATCGACATCGCCTGATAGATCCCCTCGTTCAGCGCGTTGACCGCGCCGAGGTTCTCCAACACCGGATGGTGCAGCAGGTAGCACACGATGTTGATGTCCGGGTCCGGCAGAAGGATGATGCGGAACGGAGAGAAGTCCCGCTCCCCAATGGCTTCGTATAGTCGCCGGGCCCCGATCACAGTGCGCTCGATCAACTAGCCATAGCCCCGCTCGTCGAGCGGCAGCACCTTGTGGCTCAGCCAGACCGCCGCCGCGGCGGCACCGGGCTTGGACCCTTCGAAGATGAATCGGCCCAGATATTCCTGGGTCGCCCCTTCAACTTGCCCAGCCGGAGCCAGGTAGGGAGGATCGACCGCCACCAACTCCCTCGCCCGGCGGTCCTTGAGCAGGATCGCCCCGGCGGGATACGGGATATACC
>JAZFYL010000027.1:0-2650 GCA_036443495.1 Gemmatimonadales bacterium
CCGCCGACATCACCTCGATGATCATCCTCGGCGTGTCGCTGATCTTTCTGTACGAAGTGGGCTTGGTGGGCTCGAAAGTGATCTACCGCCGCCGGCTCAAGCGGGCGGCGCGCTCGGGAACCGCGGCCATCATCTTCCTGCTGGTCGGGTTGGGGACGCTCGACGCCCAGGAGCTCGAACGGCCGGAGAAGCTAGTGCAACCGCGGGACACGGGCGTGCAGGCCGCGACTCCGCTCCCCGGCGATAGCCTTCGCCGCCGCCCCCAGGTGATGGACAGCGCCATGGCGAGACGCATGGGCCTGCCGACCAGCCCGTCGCGTCAGTTTCGCGCTCCCGATGCGTTCATGACTTCCCTGCTGAACCGGACCGGCTACAAGGTGACGCGCTACCAAGCAGATACGGCCGCCCTGTTCATGGACACCCGGCACATCCAGCTCACCCACCAGGCGCTCACCGAGCGCGACGGCGCCACGCTCGAGGCCGATTTCATTTCGTTCCGAGAGATGGAGTGTCTGCTGGAGGCCACCGGCGACCCCCGTCTGTTCGACGGGTCCCAGGTCCTCGTGGGCCAATCCGTCAGTTACAACACTTGCACCCGCCGCGGGGTCGTCACCGAAGCGCTAACCAACTTTCAGCAGATGAGCTCCGTCTGGTTCCTGCGCGGCAATGTGGCCCAGGATTCCAGTTCCAGCCGCATCTATTCTTCGTCCAGCGAAGTCACCAGCTGCGACGTGCCGGAAGCGCACTATCACTTCTCGTCCAATCGAATGAAGTGGGTCAACCAGTCGATGTTCATCGCCCGGCCCGCGGTTCTATATGTCCGAGACGTGCCCATAATGTGGCTGCCATTCATATTTCAAGACATCAGCCCCGGGCGGCGGTCGGGGATATTGATTCCCCGGTTCGGCATCAACGACATCGTGCGTCCCAACGAATCGTACGGCCGGCAGATCACCAATGTGGGGTACTATTGGGCCCCTAATGATTACGTCGACGTGACGGCGCGGCTGGACTGGTTTTCCGGCCGTTACACCAACCTGTCGCTCAATGGGCGCTACCGCTGGCGCGACCGGCAACTCAACGGCTCCATGAGTGTGGGCCAAACATGGGAAAACACCGGTGCCAACTCCCTCGGGTTGCGCTGGTCCCACTTGCAGAGCTTCAACTTGACGACCAAGATCAACCTCGATTTTAACTACGAGAGCAACACCCGGGTCATCAACACCAACGCCGTCGATCCCCGGGTCAATACCCAGCAGCTCAGCAGCTCGTTGAACTTCACCAAGACCTATCCTTGGGGCAACATGTCCTTGGGCGGCACCCGCCGTCAATCGATCACCGACGGGAGTATCTCGACGCGGTTTCCCAGCCTGACCATCTCACCCAAACCGTTCGACCTGAGCCGCTCGATTACCTGGTCGCCAACCCTGTCGATCGTCAACACCCAGAACTCGAGATCGGACGCGGCAAGACTTCCCGTTGCCATCGGGCCGGGTATCATAGATACTCTCGGCCTGTCATCGTCCGACCGGACCACCACAATCGCCTTCGGGACGCCATTCCGGTTTGGCGGTTTCAACTGGCAAAATTCCATCCGGGTGGTCGACAGCAAGGACGAGAGTCGTACGGTGGTTTCCACGATCGTGCCCAACCCCGCGAACCCGGCCGACTCCCTCGTGTTGCAGACGATCACCGGCGGGTCCTTCAGTACCTCGCTCGATTGGCAAACTGGAATAAGCCTGCCGCTCTTGGCGCGCCGGAGCTGGCGGCTCCAGCCCACCGTGTCCATCGTCAACACTACCGGCGGCCCGTTCCTCCTGCGCAACGCGCAGACCAACGGGCAGTTCGTCCGCCAGGGGAAGCGGCTGGAGTTCCGCTTGTCCGCCACGCCGACGATGTTCGCCTTTTTCCCTGGCTTCGCCGGCACCAGCCGTATCCGCCACAGTCTTTCGCCGGTGATCTCATATTCCCTCGCCCCCGGTGCCGATGTCCCCCAGGACTACGCCGATGCCATCACCCCCCCGGGTGGAACGCCGGTGCTCAGGAGCGACCCGCAGCAGCGCCTCAGCGTCGGGCTATCGCAGAATTTCGAGGGGAAGTCTCACCCCGAAGAGGGAGACACGCTGGGAACGTCCGCCAGAAAATTCCGTATCCTCGGTTGGCAGACTAGTCCTGTGACCTTCGATTTCGAGCAGGCTAAGAAACCCGGCCGTACCGGCTGGGTCACCCAGAACATGTCCAACACGTTCCAGACCGACCTGATTCCCAACTTCAGCCTGAACCTGACCCACGACCTGTGGCAGGGGGTCGCCGGCACCGATTCCGCCAAGTTCGATCCGTTTCTCCTCAGTGCCAGCGCCAACTTCGGGTTGACGAGCCGTACGGTGCAATCGGTGCTGTCGCTGTTCGGACTAGCCAGCGATCCGGGTGCCCCAGACCTCAGCCAACCGCAGCATGTCGAGTACCGGGACGATCGCGGTTTCGGCCGGAATGCCTACGACTCACCCGACGCACTCCGGGGAGGAAGGACGCCGTTTACGGCGGCGTTCAACTACACGCTGAGCCGGACCCGGCCGATCCCTGGCGTGGACCGCCCAACCCAGCAGAACCTCGGATTTCGCACCTCGTTCTCGCCAACGGCCTTCTGGAC
>JAZFYL010000028.1:0-3548 GCA_036443495.1 Gemmatimonadales bacterium
CACTACGCACTCGTTCCGGTCACGCTTCTGGCCTACTGCCCCTAACCAAACAACTCGCCAATGTCCGCCGCCGTTATCGGTCGCGCGCGGGTCAACAGGCCCCCGCGGTAGGCCGCTTCCCCCAGGAGCTCCGCCGCCTCCATCCCCGCTGCCCTCAACTCCCGGATGCCGGTATCGCGGTTGGCCTTGCTCAGCTTTTCGCCGGAAGGCTTCAGCACCAACGGGTGATGCAGGAACAGCGGCGGCTCCTCCCGGCCGAGCAGGCGCGCCAGGCGGATCTGCCGGCCGGTGGACGAGAGCAGATCCTCGCCCCGGATGATCAGATTCACACCCTGGTCCCAATCGTCGACGGTCACGGCGAACTGATAGGTCCATTGTGCCAGCCGGTCGCGGACCATCAGATCGCCGCACTGCTGCTCCGGGGTCTGCTTCTGCGGCCCCAGTAACAGATCGTCGAAACGCTCGGCGCCAGGTTCCATCACGATCCGAACCGCTACACCCTCGTCATCGATCCTGAGGTCTCGCTCGCGACAGGTGCCGGGATAGCGCCGCTCATCACCGGGAACTGCATCGACCTCGTCGGCGATGTCCCGGCGGGAACACCGGCATCCATACACCGGGTAATCCGAGGCAAGGTCGTTCAGTACCGAGGCATAGCGGTCTCCACGACCGCTTTGTCGAAACGGCGAGCTGCCGGTACGGAAACTCTCGAGCGCCGGCTCGTCCGGCAGCAGGCCCAACCACTCCAGATCCTCCAGCAACGCCGATTCATAGACGGCCCGGCTCCGGCCTTGGTCGTGATCCTCGATCCGCAGCAAGACGCGACTGCCGAACCTGCGAGCCACACCCCAAACGAACACAGCGCTGACCAGGTGGCCCAAATGGAGAAATCCGGTGGGTGCCGGCGCGAAACGAGTGATCGCACCGGAAGGAATACTGGATGAATCGAGTGCAAGGGTTGGCCGGCGCATCCCCAAAAGTACTCGGAGCGGAGCGGCGCCCGGTGGACAGAAGCCGAGGCTAGGCTACCGGTTCCATTTGAGAAGTGAACCGAGTTGGCACGACCCGAGGGGTGGTCTGGCGCAGGCGAGCAGGTTGGCCACCCGCACCGATGCAGGGATGGTCCAGTGGACAAAAGCCCTTCCGTTAGCATTTGGGTCACGTATCACATAGGTGGACGGTTGTACCGAGCCTTCGATGGCCGCGAAGTCCACTTCCGCTGCCACGACGACCAGCCCATCCCGAGTCCTGATCACAACGTGCTGGACGAGGACCATCTCGCCCTCGGTGATGCCGGTGTCCACGGTGTCCAGACGAACGGGTATGACCTGGTAGGTGGTCGTGGGAATGGTGGGCGGGCCGGGCGGAGGGCGTTCGGGGACGCCGGTCTGGGTGGTCGGTACGTCGTTGCAACCGACCACCAGGACCAGCACCATCCATAGGGGCTGGTGCTTCATGATACTGCCATGGGTGCGAGGTAGAGCACCAGGCCCATGCCTGGCAGCTCATGTCACCACTATACGCCGGTGTACCCATGACCGCCACATTGCCTCCGGTGCGGGGCAAGGGTCGCGCTCAAGTATCGGGGCCAGCGGGGGAGGGGGGGCGGTGATTGACCGGCTGGAGCCCAATGGGCGACCACCACTGCCGGCCGCCCGTTCGGGGGAGCCTCAGTTAGAGGCCTTCTGTGACCGCTCGGGGGGGCGGGCAGGGTGGGAAATCGAGGTGGCGGTGTCCCTGCTGGGCCATGCCCCTGGCAACTAGCTCCGGGGTGGTGGAAATGCTCCCCGGCGACCAGTTACCGCGCATTTGCTGACGCCATGCAAGGGACTAGACGGCGGGCGGTCGACTGACCGTTAATTCCTTACACTTCAATACGTTGGCACCAGAGTGCGGTGGCTGCTTGACCGGCCTTGGAATGACGGGTATGTTTGGCAAAACTGTTAAACTAAAGTGTAAATATGCCCAAGCCGGTCACCCAGTCCGAACCGCAGGAAACCGAGCAGCGGATCTTCGAAGCCGCCCTGACCGTCTTCTCCCGCAAGGGCCGCGACGGCGCCCGGATGCAGGAAATCGCCGACCTGGCCGGGATCAACCGGGCCTTGTTGCATTACTACTTCCGCACCAAACAGCAACTCTATGAGGCGGTCTTCGCCCATCTGTTCCAGCAATACGTCAACTCGTTCAGCGGATCGCTGCACCTCGATGGCACGTTCGGCGAGACCCTCCAGCACTTCATCGGCGCGTACATCGATTACGTGCGTGAGCACCAGGACATGGCCCGGCTGATGATGAACGAGAATCTCGCGGGTGGCTCGTTGCTGGGCGAGCACCTGGCCAAGGCGCTCTCCACCAAGGGATCTCCGCAACAGAAGATGCAACAGGCCATTCGAAGGGCCGTGGACAACGGGGAGATCCGTCCCGTGTGCCCAAGGCAGACAATGCTCACCATCATTTCGTCCTGTGCGTTCTTTTTCCTCATAGCGCCCACGGTCAAGGTCATGAACCCGCTGGCGGCCACCGACTTCGATGCCTTCATCGAAGCCCGTAAGCAGCATGTGTTCGAGGTTCTGTACCACGGGCTCTCCCTGAAAGGAGGAGAGACATGATGCGACGCAGCCTGCTGGCGGCCGGCCTCGCGCTGTCCATCCTGGCGGCGGGGTGTTCGTTCGCTCCCAAGCAGGCCCAACCAGTCGTCGTGGCGGACATACCGGAGGCCTACGAGTCGGCACCCGACAGCGGCAGCTACCAGCCCCAAAAGTGGTGGACGGTGTTCAACGATCCGGTGCTGGACCGCCTGGTGGACACGGCGCTGGCCGCCAACCTCGACCTGCGGGAGGCGGTGGCGCGGGTGGAGGAGATCCGGCAACGCTACCGTATCGCCCGGGCCGCCTTGGTCCCTTCGGTTAGCGCCACCGCAGACGCCACGCACAGTACCAGCCCGGCCAACGTGGGCATCGGTGGTGAGTTCGGCGGAGCGACAATCGATCGGTTCGACTTCACCACCTATAGCGCGTCCCTGGGGCTGTCCTATGAAATAGACTTCTGGGGCCGGGCCAACAACGACACCAAGGCCGCCGTCAGCGACTTTCTGGCAACCGAATCCGACTACCGCACGGCCCGTCTGGCGGTGATCTCGGCGACGATCTCAACCTATCTGGAGATCGTGGATTTGCAGCGGCGGGTGACGCTCACCGCGCTGAACGTCGACCTCCTGGCCGACCGGGCCGACTTGACCGACAAGAGATACTTCCGTGGGCTCACCTCGTCGTTCGAGTTGTACACGTTCCGCTCGCTCTACCGGAACACCCAGGCCGGCTTGCCGGTGCTGGAGAGCCAGTTGGCGGACGCGCGGGGACGACTGGCCGTATTGCTGGGCCGCTACGCCGGCAGCCTGGATCAACTCCTGACCGTCAAGGTGGGAGAAGGATCACCGGCCATCGTGCTCGATCCCGTTCCGGCGGAACTCCCGGCGGCGCTCCTGGAGGAGCGGCCCGACGTCATGGCCACGTGGCGCCGCATGGAAGCGGCCCGTTTCCGGATCGGCG
>JAZFYL010000029.1:0-2472 GCA_036443495.1 Gemmatimonadales bacterium
CTCTCGGAACAGATCGTGCCCGGCACCCCCTTTAGTTTTGGCACCTTCGGCATCCCCAACCGTACTGACTTCGCCGACGCCCAGCTCGACGGCAACGGCACCACCGTCGGCTACAACCTCGGCATCATTGCCAAGGCCACCGACTGGATCAGCTTCGGCGTGCGCTATCTGTCACGGCAGAAATCCAACATCGGCGGTGGTGAGGTGAGGATCACGCAGATCGGGACTGGCCTGTTCATACCGACCGACATCACATTGCCCAACGGACTGACGCTCCTCGCGGGCACGCCAGTGGACTCGATCGTGGCACCGCTGTTTCTTGACGGGGGAACCTTGTCCGACCAGGGCGCCAATACGGTTCTGCGGTTCCCTGAGCAGTTGGTGTTGGGAACCGTGGTGCAGGTCTCCCCCCAGGTCAAGATCCTGGTGGACTACCAATTCACCAACTGGAATGTGTTCGAGTCGCTCCCCATCAAATTCGAGCGCATCGGTCTCGTCACCTTGCAGCAAAACTTCGTCGAGACACACGCCCTGCGACTGGGCGGTGAATACGCCTTCAACAGCGACACCCAGCTGCGGCTCGGCTTCCTGACACATGGGGCGGCGGCCCCACCGGAAACGGTCACGCCCAACCTGCCGGAGGGGGCCCGGTCGGAGGTGACCGTCGGATTCGGCACCAAGCTCACCAAGAGCCTGCGATTCGACTTCGCCTACCAGTACGTCGACCAGGCCGACCGCCGGGGCCGGTCCACCGGCGGCGGCAGCGAAAATCCCACCGCGGACGTGAACGACGGGCTCTACCAGTCCGAGGCCCACCTGTTCGGCCTGTCACTAACCTACAAATTCTAGCCCAGGAGACCTTCGCAATGAGAACGTTGAAGTCGCTCGCTGTGCTAGCGCTGGCCCTCCCCTGGGTCACCTCATGCTACGTCGACGAACAACTCGGCGCCGCGCCGCTCCCCAACACCGGAGAATTGATGCGGCGCTACCTGTCGGTCGGCAACAGCATTACCGCCGGATTCCAATCGGACGGCATCAACGACAGCACCCAGAACCTTGCCTACCCGGTCTTGTTCGCCAGAGCCATCGGCACCGGATTCGCCGTGCCGTCACTCACCATGCCGGGCTGTCCCCCACCGATTGTCAACAACGTGGCAGTGCCACCTACCCGTGTGGGCCTAGCGGCCCCAACGGACTGCTTTTTGCGAACCCACGAACCAGTGCCGCCGTTCTTCAACAACCTGGCGGTGCCGGGGGCGCACGCCATCGACCCGCTGAACAACCTGGATCCGGCGTCCAACGCCAACATCCTGACTATGCTGATCCTCGGTGGCAAGACGCAGATCCAGGCGTTGATGGACGCCAACCCGACGTTCGTGTCCGTGTGGATCGGCAACAACGACGTCCTGGGATCCCTCACCAGCAGCACCAACCCCGGCGACCCGGCCGAGATCACACCGCAGGCCGACTTCGAGGCGCAGATAAGAGGGATCTTCGACGCTATCGACGCCACCGGCGCCAGTGCCGTGGTCATTTCCGTCGGTACCGTCACCCTGATCCCCTTCGCCTCGAGGGGATTCTTCTATTGGTGTGGCAGTGTCAGCGCTAGTGGCGCCTGCGGTCCCCCGCAATTCCCGCCGGCCTTCACCGTTGACATCAGCTGCGCGCCGGCGGCGGTGGGCGGAGAGGGAGACGATAACCTGGTGCCGTGGACCGTCGGCACCCCCATGATCGCCGCGGCGCTGCGAGGAGTTCCCACCATGCTCGACTGCAGCGACGACACCCAGGTAGCCTCGCCCGCCGAGGTCGCGGGAATGATCACCGCAGTGGACGGCTACAACACCTTCCTTGCGGCCGAGGCCGGAGCCCGTGGGTACGGGTACTTCGACATCAACCCGTCGCTTCTGGAGGCCGTGAACAACGGGGACATCCCGCCGTTTCCCGACCTCACCCAGGTTCTGACGGGTGGGTCGGTCACCTTCGGTCCGCTGTTCACCCTGGACGGGGTCCACCCCAGTTCCGAAACCCACCGGCTCGTGGCCGACTCGCTGATCTCGAAGGTGAACCAGACGTTTGGCACCACCATCCAGCCGCTGCCCTGAACCGGCATCGGTCAGCCGTTACCCCACCGCCCCTCCAGGGGGCGGCTTTTTCTCAAGGCCGCATTGCGTCCCTGGCCGCTCCCGTGCAACCTCCCTGTACCGCATCCAGCAACCGCCAGGAGCCCGCCCATGACGTGGACCCGCGACCGAGCCTTTGCGCTTATGCAGCAATACACCACATCGGAATCCCTGCGGAAGCACATGTACGCCGTGGAAATCGCCATGCGCGCCATGGCCGACATCGCCGGGGAAGACCCCGATGCCTGGGGAATCGTGGGCCTGCTCCACGACTTCGACTACCAGCGCTGGCCCAATGACGACCATTCCCCAGACCAGGAACACCCGTCGGAGGGGGTGCGTCTCCTGGCGG
>JAZFYL010000030.1:0-3398 GCA_036443495.1 Gemmatimonadales bacterium
GGAATGCTTTCGCCGGGGACTGGATGACAACCACGACGGGCCCAGTCTGTCCCGCAGTACCCTGAGCCGCCGGCTACTCGACTTCGAGCCACTCAAGGCGCACGACTGGTCCTGCATGGCACGGACCCTGGCCGTGCTGCTGGAGCCCGACTGTCATCTCGGCTCCTCGTCCCGACTGCACGACATCGACCCCAGGACCGTACGGTCCCATGTCAGGATCTACACCGGCCTCGATTTCGGCGAGGTCCTGGAACAGCCGGGGTGGGAATGGGTGGTCGAGGCGGCACTCCAGCGATGGGGTTACGTCCCTGAGGCACGCACCACGGCCCCCGCCAGGCGTCGGAGGGTCAGCGGGGGGTTCTAGTTCAAGGGGGCGGTGCGCGTGATCAGGGCCGTTGGAACGGCCTGGTGGGAGAAAACAGAAAACAGACAAAAATAGGACCTACGTTGGGGGAGTGCGGCCCCTCCTCAACGTAGGCCCCTGGCTCCGGAATCCCGGAGCTTTTCTTTTATGTAGAAACGGCGTCACGCCTGTCCGTTGTTATCAGGCCAGTTGGACTCCGGACTATCCTGCCCTCGCTGCCCCCGCTTTGAGAATCGGCCGCGCCACGTAGACCGTCCCCCGTGCCCTTCCGAACACCCGCTGATCGACCGGCCGGCGAACTTCTCCGAGCGTCCTGCCATTGATGACCACCGTGTAGGTGGAATCCTGGATGTCTCGTACCAACATGACCATCACTCCTTGAACTCCTGCGGCTGGGCCTCTCACATCGATGGCCGCCGACCGCCGTTACGGTACCTTCACCTACTGAGATGCGGTTCGAGCAGAAAGGGTTGCATGGGGCTGGAAGCTCGTGGGTCGTGACGGTAGACGGTAGACGGTGGGCCCCAACCAGCTGCCCAGAATCCGTCCTCTGTCATCCGTTCACTGTCCACCGTCCACGGTTCACCAGCCAAGACGCAACCCTATTGGATCCTCCCGTGTCGATAGGGGTGGAATGGTCAGACCAGTGAAGACGGTGACGGCAGAGGACGACCGGCAGCTGGTGGCCGAGGTCCTCGCCGGAAATCCAGCGGCCGAGCGGCGTCTCTACGACGCCCATGTGGATCGGGTCTATCGCCTGGCGTATCGCCTCGCCGGGGACCCGGACCTGGCTCAGGATTTCACCCAGGAGACCTTCATCCGGGCCTTCGACCGGCTGGGGACTTTCCGGGGGGAGGCCAAGCTCTCGACTTGGCTGTGTTCCGTCGCCACCTCAGTGGTCTACAACGGGCTCCGCAAGGTGAAGCGGTTCCGCCAACGGGAAGTCGACCTGGATCACGCGGCCCCCCAGGCGGATCAAAAGCGGGAGGCGGAGCCGGATCTGAAGGACCGCTTGCGTGAAGCGATCGACGGGTTGCCCCTCGGATACCGCACGGTGTTTCTGATGCACGACGTTGAAGGCTTCACTCACGAGGAAATCGGGACTGCCTTGGGGATCCAATCCGGAACTTCCAAGGCCCAGCTCTCTCGAGCCCGCGCCAAGCTGCGGGGATCGTTGGCCGCGTTTGCCGGAGGAAGTGGATCATGATGGACGAGCGATCAGAAGAACAACTCGACCAGTGGATTGCCGAACAGGCGCAGTCGTATCACGAGCCCGACTACGTCCCACGGGAAGAGATGTGGGCTTCCATTCAGGCCACTCGGCAGAGCCGCACGATCCGGTCAATCACGCCGCGGGTGCGGAGGCTGAAGTGGAGTCTCGGCATCGCGGCAGTACTGGCCTTGGGCATGGGGATCGGGTTCATCATGGCCAATCGAGTGGGAGAGCCCATGCCCGCGGTGGCCGCGACCGATGCGGGCCCTACAGCCGGACCGCGCGAGGTGCGGGTGAGCACCGCACTCGCCGTGGCGACGACCGAACACCTGACCCAGACCGAGACGTTCCTCTCACTCTTCCGGGACGCCGTACGCTCCGGGACCGATTCCCCCTACGCCGGTGCTACCGCCCGGACCCTTCTGGCGACGAACCGGTTGCTGACCGACTCCCCGATCGCACAAGACGCGGCCCTCAAGGCATTGCTCCAGGACCTCGAACTGGTGCTGGCGCAGATCGCCCAACTCCGGGAGGACTCCTGGGAGGGAGAGACCGACCTCATTACCGATGGCATCGAGCAACGCGCCGTACTGACCCGGTTGCAGACCGTGGTCCCTGCCGGAACGTGGCGCGGCGCTTCGAGTCTATAAAGGAGAAGATCATGTTCGCACGATTCAAACGGCGGTGGCTGAGGCAAGGTGGACGGTGCGCCGGCGCACTGTTGCTGCTGTCCGCGCCAGCCTTCGCACCGGCGCTCGCCCAAAGCCAGAAGACATACCGGCCCCAGGTCGTTGCCATGATGGCAGAAGCCCGCACCTCGATGGCGGACGTGAGCCAGCAGCTGGCCGTGGCGCAAGAGCATCTGGTGGCCATCCGCCCCACGCTGGCGCTCCGGCGCATCGATCTGGTAAATCCGGTGCGGTCCGTTCTCCCCCTACCAACCGTCGCCGGCAGTCCCGACCCGGACGACTCGTTGTTCAGCGCCGGGCGCGCGGCTTTGAACCGGAACAATTTCCGCGACGCAGCCCGGCTGTTCGAGCAACTTCGGGCCGAATACCCGCGCTCAAAATTCGTTCCGGGCGCCATGTACTGGGAGGCCTTCTCCCGTTACCGGCTGGGCGGTTCGGACAACCTCCGCCAGGCGCGAAAGCTCTTGCAGAACCAGGTCGACCGTTATCCCAGTGCGAACACCCATAACGACGCGCTCACCTTGGCGGCGCGGATCGACGGCGAACTCGCCCGCCGGGGCGACCGGGAAGCAGCCAGGGACATCGCCCAGGAGCTCCAGAACCAGGAGTGCGCCGAGGGCGAGAACGACGTCCGCATCGCGGCGCTGAACGCCCTGATGAACAGCAACTCCGAACGGGCGCTGCCGATCCTCAAGCGGGTCCTCCAGCGGCGCGACCCGTGTTCCGTCGAGATGCGCAAGACGGCGCTGTTCGTCATCTCCCAACAGGGTGGCGACGAAACGGCCGCCATCCTGATGGACGTCGTGGCCAACGACCCCGATGCCGACATCCGGGGCACCGCCGTATTCTGGCTGTCGCAGAACCCGAGCCCGGAGACGATTCCCCTGCTGGATTCGCTGCTGCGGTACTCCACGGACGATGAGATCCGAGAGAAAGCCCTGTTTGCCCTGGCGCAGCAGGATGACGAGCGCGCGGCCGCCACCATGCGCGCGGTCATCCAGGATCCGTCCATGCCGAACGAGTTACGCGGCAACGCCATCTTCTGGCTGGGCCAGAACGATTCACCGTCGACCAACGCCTACATGCGTGAATTGTACGCCAGCCTGGACGACGACGAACTGCGCGAGCAGGT
>JAZFYL010000031.1:0-3884 GCA_036443495.1 Gemmatimonadales bacterium
AGCAGGCCCTCGCCGGTCCATTCCTTATATCGTACCTCGCACATGAGTTCGGGATCGACCCAGGTGTGGTCGCCGCCGGTCGGCACGGGGCCCCCACAGGGAGGCGTGGCATCCTGCCGCACGTGCCGCTCGAGCTGTTCCCGCACCTCCTCCAGTTCCTCGCCCGAGAACCCCGAGCCGACCCGGCCGGCATAGGTCAATTCGCCGTCGACGTAATCCGCCAGGTGGAGTGCCCCGAACCCGGCCCGGGAACCCTTCGGTGCGCTGAATCCCACCACCACGAAATCGTCGACCTGATCGGCCCGCACCTTGACCCAGTCGGCCGAACGCCCGCCGCGGTACGGTCCATCGGCCTTCTTGCCCACCACCCCCTCGAGCCGGAGTCCCCGGACCCGCTCGAACAGCGCCTCGCCCTCGTCCTCGAAATGCTCGACGTACGGCACCGCGCCAACCTCGGGGAGCACCTGTCTGAGGACGCGCTTGCGCTCGACCAACGGCATCGAGCGAAGGTCGAAGTCCTCGAACCCCAACAGGTCGAAGGCGAAATAGGTGGTCGGTGCTTCCAGCGACGCCTTCTTCACCTCCAACGGGCGGGTGATCTTGGCCCGCTGCTGCAGCCGTTGGAAGCTGGGCCGGCCGCGGTCGTCCAGGCCGATCAGTTCACCGTCGAGCACCAGCCCGTCGAACGGCAACGCCCCGATCGCCTTGGCGATCTCCGGAAAGCTGCCGGTCACGTCGTTTCCGTTGCGCGTCAGGAGTGTCACGCGCCCATCCCTCAGGCCGGCGATGATGCGGTAGCCGTCGAGTTTGAGTTCGAACACCCACCCGGGCTTGCTGAAGGGGCGCGCCCGGTTCTCCGCCAACATGATGTCGACCGCCGCCGGTTCCACCGGGGTGCGCGGGACGCCCTGGCGCTCGAGGGCTTCACGGATCGGTTCGCCGGAATCGGCTCCTTCACCCAACTGCTCGACCGTGAGACCCGAGAGCACCGAGCCGGCCGGGTACTCCGTCTCCTCCCACACCGCGTAGGCGTCCCGCTCCTTGATGAGCAGCCACTCCTTCTCTTCCTTCTTGAGCTTCACCAGCGTCCACACGCCCTTGCACTTGTAGCCCCGCAGCTCGAACAGGAGCTTCCCCTTGGCGAGGCCCTCTTCCGGATCCCCGATCGGCACCCACACGCCGCGGTCCCACAGGATGACGGCGCCGGCGCCGTAGTTCCCCTCGGGGATGGTCCCTTCGAAATCGCCGTACTCGATGGGGTGCGACTCGACGTGCACGGCGAGTCGTTTGTCGTTGGGGTTGGGCGAGGGCCCCTTGGGTACCGCCCAGGACAGCAGCACGCCGTTCAGCTCCAGGCGCAGGTCCCAGTGCAATCGGCGGGCGGCGTGCTGGTGGAAGACATAGAGATGCCCCGGAGCGCGGGACACCGTGCCGGCCGGTTCCGGGGTCTGCTCCACGGAGCGCTTGGCGCGGTAGTCCTGAAGTTGATCAGGCGAGGGGGAGGGGTTCTCGGTTGCGGCCATGGGGGCGATTTCTTATAGTTGCGGACTATGAGCGTACACGTCGTAGGGTCCGCGACCATCTCCTTTGGTCTTGTCTCAGTTCCCGTCAAACTCTATTCGTCGGCTGATTCGTCTTCGACGATTGCCTTCAACTGGCTCAACAAGAACACCGGCGCCCGGGTCAAACAGCAATATGTCGACGCCCAAAGCGGGGAGAAAGTCGACAAGGCGGATATGATCAAGGGCTACGAGTTCAGCAAGGGCCAGTACGTCACCTTCACCCCCGACGATCTCAAGGCGCTCGATCAAAAGGCCACCAACTCGATCGACATCGAAGAATTCATTCCGCTCGACAAGGTCGACCGGATCTTTCTCGCCAAGGCCTATTTCCTGGGTCCCGACAAGGGCGGCGCCCGGGCCTATCATCTGCTGTCCGAAGCCCTGACCGAGACCGGCCGTGCCGCACTGGGACAGTACTCCTCACGCGGCAAGCAGTATCTGGTGCTGGTCCGCCCCATGAACGGGGTCCTGGTCATGGAACAGTTGCACTATGTGACCGCACTGCGCCAGGCCGGCGAGATCCCCATCGAACACGTGGACCTCAAGGACAACGAACTCGAGTTGGCCAAACAGTTGATCGAACAGTCCTCGGCGGACGATTTCAGCCCCGAGGCATACCACGACACGGTATACGATCGGGTCATGGAGGCAATCCAAGGGAAGGTCGAAGGTGAGGACATCACCGCCGAGCCGACGGAAGAACCCCAGGCCAAGATCATCGACCTCATGGCGGCACTCAAAGCCAGCCTGGCCGAGGGCAAGAAGGCCAAGCCCAAGGCAGAGAAATCCAAGGAAGCGAAATCCGGAAAGAAGAGAGCCGCCTCGTAACTCCTCCCAGCCCGCGACCCGATCATGACCGGATTTAGAACCCGGGAAGTCGCCGAGTTGGTTGGCATGTCACCTCCCCAGGTACGGGCATACGCGCGTACCGGGCTGCTGCGTCCCTCTCGCGGGCCCCGCCGCGCCTACTATTTCACCTTCCAGGATCTGGTGCTGCTGCGCACGGCCAAGCGCCTGCAGGACGCCAACCTGTCCGCCTGCCGCGTACGCCGAGTGCTGCACGCCCTGTCGGCGCAGTTGCCGGCCGGCCGCTCCCTCACGGAAGTCACCATAACGCCGGAAGCCGCCGGCATCGTGGCCAACGACCAGGGCAAGACCTGGAACCCCGAATCGGGCCAGATGTTTCTCGGGTTCGTGGTTCCGCCGCTGGCCTCTGCCACAGCGCTCACTCTCGGATCACGCTCCACCAAGACGCCCGAAGGCACCACGGCCGAGGGGTTCTTCCAATTGGCCTGCGAGCTCGAGGTGTGTGCCCCGGGAGAAGCACGTGAAGCCTACGCCAAGGCGCTGAGTATAGATCCGGCCCACGCCGGTTCCCACGTGAACCTGGGCCGGCTCGACCAGGACGAGGGCGACATCAATCAGGCGCTCGATCATTACACCGCGGCCATAATCGCCGAGCCCGACCACGCCATCGCCCGGTTCAACGTGGCCAGCGTCATGGAGCACCTGGAGCGCACCGAAGAGGCCATCGACGCCTACCGGGAAGCGTTGCGCTTCGAACCCGACCTGAGTGAAGCGAATTATCGGTTGGCCGTGCTGTACGAGCGACAGGGGTTGGAGCTGGACGCCATTCGCCACCTGAAGCTCTACCGGGCGCAGGTGCGGTCGACCTAGGCCGCCAAGCCATGCCCGATCTCTGGCTGGTCCTCTTCGCCGCCGCCAGCGCCACAGCGGTTACGGCGCTCGGGGCCATCCCCGGTTGGCTCGCTCCCGGGAACGCCATTCGCCACTTGGGCTGGGCCAACGCGCTGGCGTCGGGCATGATGTTGGGGATCTCCTACGTGCTGCTGCAACAGGGTATCACCATCGGCCCGGTGGGAGGCATCGGCGGGTCGGTTGCGGGGATCGCGTTCATCTACGCCAGCCACCGCCTCACCATGCTCTCCCAAGTCGACCTGAGTCGTCCCAACGACCGGGGAGCGGCCTCGGTACGACAGGTGGTTCAGCGCGGCGCTTTCCATTCGGCGGCGGAGGGCATCGCCATCGGGGTCGGTTTCCTGGTCGACCCCCTGCTGGGTTTGTTCCTGGCGGGCACCCTCGCCCTGCACAATGTGGCCGAAGGCACCGCCATCGTCGCCGCCCTTACGGCCCGCGGCTGGTCGATGCCCGGCGCCGCTCTCCTAGCCGTGGGCACCAAGAGCACTCACATCCCGATGGCCGTCGCCACAGCGGCATGGCTGGGACCGGCCGCGCTCCCCGCCGGCCTCGGCTTCGCCGCCGGGTCGATGTTCTACCTGGTACTCGTCGAACTGCTGCCCG